>NZ_AP019700.1:3953235-4266471 GCF_006738645.1 Stella humosa
CACGACATGCCGGAAACCCAGCCCGTTCCAACCCTTCTCCGGCACCCGCTGGAGGATGTGCTGCGGCCAGATCGAGCCATGGCCCCAGACGCCCAGGCCCATCCCCTGCCCGGTCAGCATCAGGTTCTGGAGCAGGAAATAGAGCTCGTAGTCGGTGCGCATGGCATAGCCGGCGCCGATCGGGATGGGGATGTCCGGATTGACCGAGCCGTCCGTCGCGCGGTCGATGCCGCCGATCGGCTGGTAGGGAATCTTCGGTCCCAGGCCCAGATACTGGCCGACCCAGGCTTTCCAGTCCTTCCAGCTTCTTGGGCGGAAGCGTTGCCAGTCGTCGACGAAGAGCGGCCGCTGGCCCTCGGGCTCCGACATCACGATCAGCAGGATGTTGATGTATTGCCGCGTGCAGTCGACGACGGGCGTGAAGATGGTCGAGCCCGGACGGTTCGAGAACTGCTTGTTCCAGCCGATGTAGTAGGGAAACTCGCGGGGGAAATCGATCCGCCCGTCCTGCACCTTCACCTTGACGGCGGCCGCGACCCGCAGCCAGTCCGCCTCGCTCCATTCCAGCCAGGAGCGCGGCACGCTGTCGAGCAGTTGGGCGGCCTCTGCGCCGCGCGGCCGCTTGATCAGGAAGATGCCGTCGTCGTTGATCATGAAGAGCGACGTCGCCTGGCAATTGTCCGCGCTGGGTCCGGAGCGGGCCAGGATGTTCGAGAACATCGAGCCCAGATCCTCGGGCGCGCCCGACGGCTTCTTCAGCGGCCCGTCATGCATCACCGTGCCGGTCAGCCCGGTCGTGCAGATCAGCACCGCCTCCTCCAGCGGCGTCAGCGGCTCGGGCGCGTTCGTGCTGTGGTGGCTGAGGTCGCCCGCCAGGATCGACACGCCGCGCGCGACGCGCCGCGTCCGGCGCTCGTTGATCGCCTGCATCAGCGGGTAGCGCAGCAGCGCCTCCAGGCCCGGGCGGCGCGGGCCGGCGCCGGTCATCGGTCGCCCCCCGGCCCGGCGGCGGGGTTGTGCCGGTCGAGTTCGGCGGCAACGAGGGGATAGACGTCGCACGCCGCGTCCTTGCCGATGAAGCAATCCATGTGGGCATAGCCCGGCACGACCTGGCGGCTGTACCAGTGCCCGCCGTTGCGCGCGGCCAGGACGGCCATGGTCTCCGCGCTCCCCTCCGGCAGGAACAGACCGTTCTCGGCGCCGTGGAGGAAGAGGATCGGCAGCGCCAGCCGGTCGGCATGCGGCAGGTAGGCCTCCGCGCCATCGGCCGCCACCGCGTGGCCCGTCCGCATGATCCGGCCGAGATGGACGAAGGTGGAGAGGTTCGCCACCCCGAACATCGCCGGTATCGCCTCATAGGTGGCCCGGTTCAGGTTCTCCAGCTTGATCACGTCGCCATACATGAAGAGAATCCGCCGGACGACCGGGCTGGCGCTGCGCTGGTAGTTCGAGGGATAGAGCCGCAGCACGGCGTCGAAGACCTCCTCGAACCAGTTGCCGCGAAAGTCGGTCGACATGGTGTCGACGCTGGCGCCGTGCAGCAGGTCGGCCAGGTAGAGCCCGCTCTTGATGCGGTTCAGGAGCGGCGGCCGCGGATGCAGGGTCAACTGCGAACAGATCGCCGAGCGGACCCCCGTCAGGCCGAGCGCGAGGGCCATCTCCAGCGTCAGCGAGCCGACGCAATGGGCCATCACCTGGATGTCGGCCGCCCCGGTGTGCTGGCGGATGAAGCCGACGGCGGCCGGATAGTCGTGGCGTGCGATGTCGTCGAGGGTGAACTGCGTCGCCGCCGACGGCAAGTCCGGGCTCGAGCGATAGTCGAGCAGCCAGACATCGTAGCCGCGCTCGAACAGGAACTCTGGCAGGTTGGTCTCGACGGTGTCGACCAGGTAGGCCAGCGTCGAGGTGCCGAACCCCGGCGTCAGCAGCACCGGCCCCTTGGCGCCGCCGCGGAAGCGGGTCAGGCGGAGTTCCACCCCGTCGGCCGTGCAGACCGGAAAGCGCTCCCCCGCTCCGCAGCGCAGGGCCCGGGTCGGGCGAAAGGCCGGCGACACCTCCGACTGACCGAATATGCCGCCATAGACCTGGCGCAGCCGCTCCTCGAAGAAGGTCCCGAACTGCGTCACCGCCCACAGGGCCTCGGTCGGTCCGGCCGCGCCGACCGCCTTCATGGTGGTGAGCTGGCGGGCGAAATCATGGGCGGAGATATGGACGATCCCGCGGGCGACGGACTCGCCCGACGGCGTCTCGATGTCCGTGTCGAGCGTCGTCGTGTCGCTCCACATGTCGAGGCCGAGGTCGTCGCGGATCGTCTTGCGACCATGCAACACCAGGTCGCGGCCGTTGCCGCGCATCGGCATGCGGTAGCGCATCAGCAGGGTCTGCGGATGGGCCGGATCGCGCTCGAACAGATGGAAGACGCCCCCTTCGACCTGGAACGGCGCCGGCCCCAGCGCCGGCGCGGTCACCGTGCCGTCCAGCCGGCCGATCCCGGCCGAGGCGGCGATCATGGCGCCCACATCGGGGAACGTGGCCGTGACGGTGAATTCCAGGCGCTGCCCCTGCAGCCGGCCTTCGATCTCGGCCATGGCATGGCTCGACTGCGGGGCAAGCGCCATGTAGCCGCGCATGGTCTCGGTAAAGGCGACACCGACGACGGAACCGGGCTTCTCGGGCATGGCGGCCTCACTGCATCAGGGCGACGTTGCGTTCGGCGAGTGCCGCGATCGTGCGTGACGGATTGAGGCCCAGCGCGCGCGGGACGATCGAGCCGTCCAGGACGTGCAGGCGCGGATAGCCGAACACCTCGCCCGCATGGTCGACCACGCCGGTCGTCCGGTCCGTCCCCATGCCGCAGCCGCCCAATGGATGCGGCGTGATCAGGTAGTCGAAGATGCGCCAGATCAGGGGCTCGATGATGCGGCCGCCGGTCGCCCGGGTGAACTGCCGGTGGCGGTCGATCAGGGCGTTCACCACCCCACTGGACGGCGCCGGGTCCCATTCCAGGTCGAGCGACCAGCCGTCGGGATCGAGCAGGTCGCGCTCGATCCGCATCACGCCGTTGGAGGCATCGGCGCCCTGGCCGAACCAGGGCATCACGCCATCCAGCGGCCGCCCGCCGGCCAGCGCGCCCAGGGCACGCTCGTAGAGGCGGAAGAATCGCTTGGTCACCGTGTTGCGACCCAGCATCTCCCGCAGGGCGTTCGAGACGACGTCGGGAAACCCGCCATCCTCGACGAAGTAGCGGTGGCCGCCGTCCGAGCCGTCGAGGAAATCGACCGCGGTCGTGATGGTCGGCCCGCGCGTCGGCCCGACCGAGCGGTCGCCATAGGTCGCCAGGGTCAGGAAGTCGCCATTGGCGCACCAGCCCTGACCCAGGCGGGGGCTGAGGTCGGGCAGCGTGCCCAGCACGTCGCGGCAGCGCAGCAGCAGTTCGGTGCTGTTGAGCGACCCGGCGGCCAGCACCACCCGGCCCGCCACGATGCTGTCGCGCGCGCGCCTGCCCTGGTCGACACGGTCGAAATAGACCCGGTAGCGCCGGCCTTCCGGCTCGATCCCGACCACCATGTGCAAGGGCCGGATATCCGCACCACCGGCCTCGGCCACGGCCAGATAGTTGAGGTCGAGCGTGTTGCGCGCGCCGACCGGGCAGCCCAGGTCGCAGTCGCCGCAGTGGACGCAGGTGCCCTGGGCCTTGCCATGCCGGTTGACGAACGGGCTGCTGTGATGGTGCGCGTGCGGGTCCGGCAGGTCGTAGGACCAGGCCGGATCGAAGCGCACGGCCAGCGGCAGCTTGCGCAGCCGGTCGGCATTGCCGGTGGCCGCCGCGGCATCGCGCATCAGGCGATGGCGGCCGGTCAACTGGCCATCGGGCAGCTCTGCCACGTCCAGCATGGCACCCGTCGTGGCGTAGTGCGGCTGCAACTCAGCCAGCGTGATCTCGGGCGGCCAGCCGTCGGCGAAGGCCGCCGCCTGGGCCGGCACGAAGACATTGGCATAGATCAGCGACCCGCCGCCCACGCCCGCCCCCTGGACAACCGCGATGTCGGGAAAGACCCGCATGTCGATCCAGCCGTTGGCGCGCTCCGGCCGGTTGATGTCGTAGATCCAGTCGTCGCCCGGCCCGCGCGGGAAGGCATCGGTCTGCCAGCGGCGGCCGCGTTCCAGGACGACGACCTTGTCGCCGCGCTGGGTCAGCCGGCAGGCCGCGACCGCGCCGCCGAAGCCGCTGCCGATCACCACCGTGTCGCAATCGTCCGCCATGGCCATCACTCCAGGATGGCCGCGGCCGGCTGGCGGATGGCGAAGAAGCCTTCCGGGCACATCGCCTCGTACGGCGCGCCGGCGATGGCGTCGCCCGAGAGGCCCTCGTAGAATTCCGTCCACCATTTGGCCGACTGCCAGATCGCCTCCGGGCAGCTCGAGGTGGATGACAGGCCGGGCGTCAGCTCGAAGCCGGCCATGGAGAAGACCGTCTCCACGAAGGCCGCCGCCGGCAGGCCGATGCCGTCCAGCAGCGGGTTGGCGGCCCCGCCGACACCCCAGACATGGCCGAGCCAGGGCAGGATCATCGCCGGCAGGTCGATGACGCCGCGGTCCCCCTTCAGCCGTGCGATATGGTCGCGCACGCCCGGATGCCGGCGCGCGAAGCGGATGACCGCGACGTTGGGGAAGCGCCGGGGATCGTCGAAATCGTCGAGCCGGCTCATCTGCACGCCGTTGCTGCGCGGGACCGTGGACACCTCGTCCCGGCCCCCGTCCACCGCCGCGTGCCCGGGGCCGAGCGGGACGGCCGCGAACAGCCCGTCCCCCAGCAGGATGCCGCAATGGGACCAGAAGCTGGGGAAGAGGTCGCCGCGCACCACCGACTGGGCGACGCGGATGCGAAAGTCGGTCAGCGAGCTGCCGCCCAGCAGGATGATGCCGTTGTCTTCCAGCACGACACCGCCCGGGGCGCCCAGGCGCTTCAGCCAGGCGCGGTTTCCCTCGGCCTTCTGCGGCTTCTTCTCGACCAGCCGGGCATTGGGCCGGGTGCTGGGCGACCGACTGATCAGGGCCATGGTCGGGTCCTCCTAGACAAGCTTGTGCTCCCAGATCGTCCGGCCGAAGTCGGGCGTCACCGCGGTCTGGTCGAGCACCGGCCAGTAGCGCAGGCGCAGGTTCGCGCCGGCGCCCAGGCGGGTGAATTCGAGCGTCAGGAAATGGCCGCCGGTCGGGGCAAACCCGGCCTCGGTCGCGACTTCGCCCCGGGTCATGCCGCCGACCGGCGAGGCCGGGAAGCGCTTGGGCGCCGCCAGCCATTCCCCCTCGGCCTTGCGATCGACCAGCGACAGGGGCGAGGAAATGATCTCGACCAGTTCCTTGCCGGAGCGCAGCGAAGTGCGCGCGATGCGGCCGAAATGAACGTCCCCCGTCAGCACGACGAGGTGGTGTTCCGAGGCGGCGACGATCCGCGACAGTTCGGCATACTGCTCGAAGTCCGGCAGGTTCCAGTCGCCGAAGGTGCCCTTGAGGAAGCCGGTCGTGGTCTGAAGCAGCGGCTGGCCGACGACCAGCACGCCCGGCCCGCGCAGGCCCCCGACCCATTCCTGCACCGCCGCCAGGCTGGCCGGCGTCATGAAGTTGCCGCGGTCGCCGTCGCGGTCGACGCGGGTGTCGGCGACCAGGAAGGAGACCGGCGGCACGTCGAAGCGGGCGATCGGCCGGGGCGTCTGGAAGGTGCGGTAGAGCGCGCGGGCGACGTCCCACCATTCCCGGCGGCCGGACGCCGTCCAGGTGTTGCGGGCGAAGGCGACGAAGTTCGGCGCGTTGTTCCAGAACTCGTGGTCGTCGGACGAGAAGTAGTTGGCGCCCGACCGCAGGAGCCGCGCGAAGCCGTTCACCTGGCCCCAGCTCTCCTTGTACTGGCCGAGGAACGCCTGGCGGAGCTCGTCGCGGCTGAACGAGGCGAAGAAGCGGTACCAGGGGCTGTCGAGATAGACTTGGTCGCCCGCCATCAGCTTCACGTCGGGGCGAGCCGCATGGGGCATGCGCAGGAAGGTGCGGCCGACGCGCAGCTCCTGATCCTGGAGATGGGAGAAGCACGAGCCGAGCAGGACCGTGAAGGGCTTGTCGCCCAGCGTCGGCAGCTCCGCCGGCAAGGTGGACATGTCGGCGTTCGCCACCACGGTGCCGTCGGCTTCGAGCGCGAAGGCGCAGGATTGGCGGGGCGCCAGGCCGGTGACCCGGATCTCGCGGTGCCGCACGCGCACCGGGGTGCCGTCACCCGGCCAGGCCTCCCAGGGCGTCGGCTCCTGCGTGCCGGGAGAACCCGCGGCCAGCCTCAGGCCATCTTCCGGCCCCGGCTCGTCGACGGCCGCCAGCCACAGGGTGAGCTGGTCTGCGGCAGCCTCGCGGGGAACCAGGAGATACACCCCAACCCCTCCCATGACCGCAATTCGACCAGGATGCCCGAACCGCCGATGCAGCCTTGCATCGAAGCCATCGGCGACCGAGCAATATTGCGGTCAGTCTGGGGGATATCAGCCGGGACTACTTCTCCATTATGACTGGATGTTCTTCTTCTAGAGCCAGCCCCGGCGCTTGAACCAGTAGTAGGGAACGATCGCCGACACCACCATCGTGCCGAGCGCGAAGGGGTAGCCGAAGGCCCATTTCAGCTCCGGCATGAACTCGAAGTTCATGCCGTAGATGGTGCCGACCAACGTCGGCGGCAGGAACAGCACGGCGGCGACCGAGAACACCTTGATGATGGTGTTCTGCTCCAGGTTGATGAGGCCCAGCGTCGCCTCGTGCAGGAAGCTGATCTGCTGCTCGAGCTGGGTCTCGTATGTCGCCAGCGAGGCCAGGTCGCGGGCGATCGCCTTGATCCGCGCCGACAGGCCGCCCTTCAGCCAGCCGTCCGCCCCCTGGCGCAGGAACGGCAGGATGCGCCCGAAGCTCAGCAGGCTTTCGCGCAGGATGGCGAGAAGCTGGTTCTTGCGGCCAAGCTGGCGGATCAGCGTGGGCAGGTCGGTGCGCGGCTTGGCCGGCCGGGCGGGCTCGGCCTCCTCGTCGTAGAAGATGGCGCTGGAACAGCCGCGCAGGCCGCTCGCCACGGATTCCAGCACGTCGGCGATGCGCTCGACGAAGCTCTCCACCAGGGACACCAGGATCGCGGGCGCGCTCTGGTTCTGCTCCGGGTGGCGGGCCAGCCGGGTGTCGAAGGTGCGGAACGGCATCGGGTCGGCGTAGCGCACGGTGACCAGATGGTCGGCGGTCAGCAGGAACGTGACCTCCGACCGCTCCGGCCGGTCCTGGGCGACGCCATTGACCACGACCGCGGTCATGACGATGGCCCCGCCCTCGCGATAGAGACGCGCCGATTCCTCGATTTCGGTCATCTCCTGGCGCGTCGGCACCTGGAGGCCGAGCAGGCGCTCGACCGCCTGCTCCTCCTCGCGCGTGGGATCGCGCAGGTCGATCCACTGGACGTCGGCCGCCGCCGGGCTGGCATCGGGGGGCAGCTTGCAGGCGCGGCCCCCGACCCGGCCGTGGAAGGTGATCACCGGACGGCCGCCACGGCGGCCGGCGGCGCCGGATCGGGCATGGCGATGGCGGCCGCGCAGAGGCCGATGACGGGAACGAAGACGGTACCGATGCAGATGGCGAGGACCATCCCGACGTCGGAGGGGCGACGGGCGGACGGCCTGGGGGCGGACGGGGCACGGCCGGGCGCGCGCACGCGGCCCCGAAGGATCGAACGGTTCATGGGCGTATCTCCTGCGGGCGGCCGTCTGCAGCGCCCGGGAGAGACCGATCAGCCGATCGGCACGCCCTGGAACGCCGGGGACGGCACGCCCGATCGACTGTATGGGTCGGTGGGCATGGCTTCCTGTTCCTGTGGTGTCGCCGGCCCGCATTGCGGGTGCGGCGACACCCCTGAATTGTCCCTTCCGGCGGCCTTCGTCAAGCCGATTCCGGCACCTTCATCGCACTGCAACATCGCCGGCTGTCAGAGGGCGTAGACCCGCTCCGCCGTGCCGGCGAAAAGGGCCCGCTTCTCGCTGTCCGAGGCGCCTGCGGCGATGCGCTTGAAGGCATTCCACAGGGCGGCATAGCCGATGCCCATCTTCTCGACCGGGAAGTTGCTTTCGAACAGACAGCGGTCGGCGCCGAACAGCTCGATGCAGGTCTCGATGTAGGGCCCCCAGAGCCGCGCCAGCTCGGCCGAATCGGGCGGTGCGGGCCGCGCGCCATAGTCGTAGGCGGCCAGCCGCATCATCATGCCGCCCAGCTTTACCGACACGTTGGGGCAGCGGGCGAGTGCGGTCATGCCCGTCTTCCACTCGGTGAAGATCGCGTCGCGCCGGCCGGCATACGGCCCATAGCCGAGCGGGCCGCCGCAATGGCCCAGCACCAGGTTGGCGTCGGGCATCGATTCCGCCAGGTCGAGGGCGTCGGCCAGTTGGGGGTGGAAGACCCACAGGTCATAGGCCAGCCCCAGCGCCGTCAGCCGCTCCAGCCCACGGCGGAAGTCGGGCCGGCGCAGCAGGTGCGGCTCGGGGCAGCCGCTGCCGATGATCGGGTCGGCATCGTGGGAGGCCTGGTGGCGAACGCCGCAGAAGCGCCCGCCGCCGGCGCGGATATGGGCTTCCAGCACCGGCTCGACGGCGTCGCCCAGCGTCAGGTCGGCGAACCCGACGATGCCGGCCGCCACGCGCGTGGGGCCATACATGCCGCTGGCGCTCTGGGCGGCGATGCCGGCCACGAACTCCGTCTCGCCCACCGGCCGCATCTCGACCGGGCCGGCGGCGCGATACATCGCCCGGCATTCGATGAAGACGGTCGCCACCACGTTGTGGCCGGTGTTCAGGTCGGCCAGCAGTTCCGGCAGGAAATAGGGGTAGTCCGGCTTGTGCCACAGGTGATGGTGGGCATCGACGATCGGCAGATCGGGCTCCAGGATCGGCTCGGCCGGCTGGCGGGCCAGCCAGTCGGCGTCCGGGACGGTGATCCGCCCGTACTGGGTGGCGGGCCTGGCCGTTTCCATCTGGCATTCCTTCTTGGTGATTGGCCGACAGTACCGCACGCCCGGCCATCCGGGTTCAAGGCGCGAAGCGGCCTGTCGCGCCGTCCCGGCACAGCCTATGATGGCGGCCCAGACAGAGTCAGGTCACCACCGCCCGTGTTCGATCGCTACTACCTGCGCCGCATCGACGACGACCTGGAGACCTGGACCGCCAACGGCTGGGTGACCGACGACGGGGCGGCCGCGATCCGCCGCCATGTCGAGGCCGGCGCCGGCCGCACGCGACTGCCCGGCGTGCTGGGCTCGCTGGGCGCGCTCCTGATCGCGGCCGGCCTTTTCGCCTTTGTCGCCGCCAACTGGGACGGCGTGCCGCGCCTGGGCAAGGTGGGGCTGGTCTACCTGCTGCTGGCCGGCACGCTGGGCGGCGCCTGGGTCCTGGCGCGGGCCCACTTGCGCAACATCGCCGACAGCGCGACCACCCTGGCGACGCTGGTCTTCGGCGGCGGCGTCGCCCTCATCGGGCAGATCTACCACCTGCCGGCGGACTGGCCGGGCGGCAGCCTCGTGGTCGGGCTGGGCGCCCTGGTCGCCGCGTTCCTCGGGCGGTCGCGCGGCGCGCTGGTGGTCGCCTGCGCCGCGCTCGGCGCTTGGACCTTCGGCCGCATGGCCGAGCACGAGGCCGCCAGCCACCTCGCCTTCTGGCCCCTGTTCCTGATCGCCGCCTGGCTGGGGGCGTCGCGCCCCGGCGCCCTGTCGCGCCATGCGGTCGTCCTGCTCCTCGCCGGCCATCTCGGCACCTGGATGCTGACCATGCCGCTGCACGAGGTTTCGGGCGACGGGGAATGGTCGCGGGCAGCCCTTGCCATGGGGCTCGCGTCCAGCTTCGCCGCCATCGGCTTTGCCACCGCCCTGCTGTCGCCCGCCTTCGGGCTGACCCTGGCGCACTGGTCGATCTGGTTCTTCGCCGGCCTGCTCTGCCTGCTGCATGTGGTGGCGGGCGAGGCGCAGTCGCTCGAGCGCCAGGGGCTGGCCGGCATTGCCGGCATCGTGCTGCTGGCGGGTGCGGTCCTGCCGATCCTGCATGTCGCCATTGCCCGCGACCGGCGGGCGGCCGGCCTGTTGGCCGCGGCCATGCTGCCGGGGCTGGCGATCATCCCCGTGATGTGGACGATGCCGGTCCTGTCGGCGCTGGTGGCGCCCGTGCTGGGGCTGGCCAGCGCCGTGGGGCTGGTCGGGGCCGGCCTGTTCGCCGCCAGCCGGCCGATCACGGCCGCGGGCTATACGGCCTTCGGCGTCATCGTCCTGTGGCTGATGCACCGCACGATCGGCTCGCTGCTGGACCAGTCGCTGTTCTTCTTCGCCGCCGGCTTCGTGCTGCTCGCCTTCGGCTGGGGCGCGCGCCGGCTGATCGGCGCCACCGCCGCACCCAAGGCCCGGCCATGATGGCGCGCACCGCCGAAATCCTGTCGCTCGACCGGCTGGCCGCCCGGCTGCCGGCCGGCCTGCGCTACGCGCTCTGCTTCCTGCTGCTGGGCGGGTTCCTGGCGGTGATGATCGTGCAGCGCGCGCTCATCCTGCGCGACGGGGCCGAGGTCCGCCTCAACCTGGTGCCGGTCGACCCGCGCGATCTCTTCCGCGGCGACTATGTCATCCTGACCTACGACATCAGCGAGTTGCGGCTGGACCGGCTCACGGGCGACAAGGGCTTCCGCCGCGGCGAGGCGATCTATGTGACGCTGCGCCCGGGCGCAGACGGCCGGGCGATCGCCACCGCCGCCCACCGCCGCCGGCCCGAAGCGGCCGCACCGAGCGTCGTCGTGCGCGGCCAGGTCGGCTATTCCGGCACCCACGCCCGCCTGCCCGGCGACCGCGAGGCCTGCGCCAACCTGCCCGGCTGCACCATCGTCGGCGTCGACTACGGCATCGAGAGCTATTTCGTACCGGAAGGCCAGGGCCGCGCCATCGAGATGACCGAGAAGAGCCGGCTCGAGGTCGTGGCCGCCGTTTCCGGCGGCGGCGAGGCCGCCATCAAGCGCCTGCTCGTCGACGGCAAGATGCTCTATAGCGAACCCCTGTACTGACGCCCCTTCTTCCGCCCTTCCTGCCCCCGTCCCCTGCCAAGGCCCTGCCATGAAGATCGTCGTCGCGGCGTTCAGCCACGAGACCAACAGCTTCTCGCCCGTGCCCACCACGCTCGACCGCTTCGGCATCGGTAGCGGCCCCTATTTCGGCCAAGCCGCGCGCACCGCCTTCGAGAAGACGGGCATGCCGATGGCGGCCATGATCCGCCTGGCGGAGGCGGCCGGCGCCACCGTCGTCACCCCAGTGGCCGCCCGTTGCAGCCCGAGCGCGCCGGTCGACGCGGCCGCCTACGACACGATCTGCCAAGCGATCCTGGACGCCATCGCCGGGGGCTGCGATGCCGTCCTGCTCGACCTGCATGGCGCCATGATCGCCGAGCAGGCCGACGACGGCGAGGGCCGGCTGCTGGCCCGTATCCGCGCGATGGCCCCGGACCTGCCGATCGGCCTGTCGCTCGACTTCCACACCAACCTGACCGCCGACATGATCGACAACGCCACCGTTGCCGTCGGCTATCGCACCTATCCCCACATCGACATGTACGAGACGGGCGAACGCACGTCGCGCCTGCTGCTCGACGCCCTGGCCGGGCGGGTGCGGCCGGTGATGGCGTGGGGCAACGCGCCGATGCTGCCCCACACCCTGAAGCAGGACAGCAACGACGAACCGATGCGCAGCCTGCTGGCCCTGGCCAAGGCGGCCGAGGACGAGCCCGGCATCCTGGCCGTCACGCTCTTCGCCGGCTTCCCGCTGGCCGACACGCGCGAGGCCGGCCTGTCGGTGCTGGTGGTGGCCGATGGCGACCCGGCGGCGGCCGGGGCGGTGCGCGACCGGCTGCTGGCGGCCGCCTGGGCGGTACGCGATGGCCTGGTCCACCACCCGCGATCGCTGGCCGACCAGGTGGCCGAGGCCCGGGCGCTGGCCGAGGCCCCAGGTACCGCCGGGCCGGTGCTGCTGATCGACCATGCCGACAACTGCAATTCCGGCGGCACGCTCGATTCCATGAGCGTGGTCGCCGAGGCAGTCCGCCAGGGGCTGGACGACATCGCCGTCGCCCCGATCTGCGACCCCGAGGCGGTCGAGATCCTGCGCGCGGCCGGAATCGGCGCCACCGTCACGCTCGACATCGGCGGCAAGCTGGACTGCCCGACGCTGGCGCGCCAGCCGGCACCCATGCGGCTCACCGGCACGGTCGGTGCCATCAGCGACGGCATGCTGACCGTCACCGGCCCCGTCTTCACCGGCACGCTGGTGAACATGGGGCCATCCGTGCGCTTCGATGCCGGCGGGCTCAGCCTCGTCATCACCAGCCGGCGGATCGAGCCCTATGATCTCGGCGTCTTCCGCTCACTCGGCATCGAGCCGGCGGCCAAGCGTTTCCTGATCCTGAAATCGCGCATCCAGTACAAGCCGACCTTCGTGCCGATCGCGCGCGGGGTGGTGGAGTGCGACGGCGAGGGCGTGGCCAGTTCGGACTACGCGCTGTTCCGCTTTGCCCGCCTGCGCCGCCCGATCTATCCGATCGATGCCGACGCGGCCTTCCCGACAGGCTGAACGACCAACTGAACGACCAAGAAGCCGAGTACCCCGGCAACCGGGGGAGGAGACGACGATGAATGCAGGCCGGCGCCCCGACAGCGGGGTGGAGTCCTCCTATGCCTGGCTGCGGCTCGGCGTGTCGGTGCTGCTGGGCGCGGTCGGCGGCGTCGGCTTCTGGTCGGTCGTCGTCGTCCTGCCGTCGGTACAGGCGGAGTTCGGCGTCGATCGCGGCACCGCCTCCATCCCCTATACCGCGACCATGCTGGGCTTTGCCTTCGGCGGCATCCTGATGGGCCGCCTGGCCGACCGTCTCGGCATCGTGCCGCCGGTCCTGCTGGGCGCGGTCGCGATCGCGGCCGGCTATGTCGGCTCGGCCTACTCCACCTCGCTGTGGCAGTTCGCCCTGTGCCACGGGGTGCTGATCGGCCTGTTCGGGTCCTCGGCCGTGTTCGGGCCGCTGATCGCCGACATCTCATACTGGTTCACCCGGCGGCGCGGCATCGCGGTCGGCATCTGCGCCAGCGGCAACTACCTGGCCGGCACGATCTGGCCGTCGGTCATCCAGGCGATGGTCGAGGACATGGGCTGGCGCGGCGCCTACATGGTGGTCGGCCTTGTCTGCGTGACGCTGATGGTGCCGCTGGCGCTGTGCCTGCGCCGCCCGGCACCGCAGCAGCGCGCCCAGCCGGCCGCGACGGATTCCAGCGGGGCCGGCGCCATGTCGCCCAATCGGCTGCAACTGCTGCTGGCCTTTGCCGGCATCACCTGCTGCCTCGCCATGTCGATGCCGCAGGTACACATCGTCGCCTATTGCGGCGACCTCGGCTACGGCGTCGCCCGCGGGGCCGAGATGCTGTCGCTGATGCTGGGTTTCGGCATCATCAGCCGGTTGGCCTCGGGCTGGATCTCCGACCGCATCGGCGGGGTGCGCACGCTGCTGCTGGGATCGACCCTCCAGGGCTTGACGCTGATCTTCTACCTGCCGTTCGACGGGCTGACCTCGCTCTACGTCGTCTCGGCCCTGTTCGGCCTGTCCCAGGGCGGCATCGTGCCGAGCTACGCCATCATCGTGCGCGAATACATGCCCGCCCGCGAGGCCGGCACGCGGGTCGGCGTGGTGCTGATGTCGACCATCATCGGCATGGCGCTGGGCGGCTGGATGTCGGGCGTGATCTACGACGTCACGGGCTCGTACCAGGCGGCCTTCATCAACGGCACCATCTGGAACCTGGTCAATGTCGCGATCGCGCTGTGGCTGCTGCAACGCCGGCCGCCGCGGCTCGCCGCCGCCTGAGCGGACCACCGAAGCCGGGCGGTCAGCCGAAGCGCAGCCAGCGGTCCTTCAGGAAGACGGCGATCTCGTCCAGCGTCGGCCATTGCCCGTGCTCGCGGATGTGGGCGACGAGGTAGTCGAGATAGGCCTCGCCCAGCGCCTTGGTAAGGGTGCCGGCGATGCCCGCCGTGATCACCCCGCCGGCCAGGGTGCCGACGCCGGGGATCACCTTCAGCAGCGAGGCGGCGAAGGCAGCCGCCGTCCGCGCGGTGAAGGCGGTGGCAAGCCCGCCCACCACCGATACGCCGATGGCCGCAATCCGCTCGCCCGATGCCTCGACGCCGACGACGCGCGAGATGCCGGCCACCATGCCGATCATGATCGGCGTCAGCGACAGCCAGCCGACAAAGGGGATGGGCGTGGCGGCCAGGGCCGCGGCCGAGGCCGTCGCCCCGTCGATGACGCGGCGGGCTGCCCGCACCTTGGGCTCGATCGCGACCGACTGGGCGGCGGCAAAGGCGCTGCGATGGCCGTCGGGCAGCAGGGTCTCGCTCGCCTCCACCAGCCGTTCCAGGCCGCGGGCGGCCTGGGTGGCACCGCCGCGGAAGCTCTTGGGCGCGGCCACCACCCGCACGATCTCGCGCACCGGCGGCACCGGCAGCGTGCGCGCCGCCTGCGCCTCCATGCCGCGATCCTCCCACCCCTTGGTCAGGACGCAGACGACCGGCACCCCATGCTCGGCCAGCATCGCCGCCAGGGCCACGTCCGCCTCCTCCACGCGACCGGCTCCGTTGTCGATGCAGAGCCAGGCCAGGTGGAGCTGGCGGTCGGCAGCCACCTCCGCGCGGGCCGCCCCGACGGCGGCGGCGAGTGCGGCCCGGCTGCCGGCATAGTCGCCCGGCTGCAGGCCCCTTGTATCCAGCAGGCGGACGGGGAACCCCTCCTCCTCATGCCACGCGGCGTGGTCGGTGACCGGCCGGCCGACGCCGGTGCGGGCCAGGTCGCGGCCGAAGACGGCGTTGACCAGCGTGCTCTTGCCGACGCCGGACTTGCCGCAGACCAGGATGTTGCAGGGTGCCAGCCGGGCAAAAGCCAGCCGTTCGCTGCGGCCGGCCAGCCGGTCGATCAGGTCGTCCCAGCCGCGGAAGCGCCGGCCGCGGAACCGCGCCTGCTCGGTCTCGACGGCGGCGCTGGCAGCCGCGGCCGCCGCCGTCTCGGCCGCCTCCATCGCCGCCGACCGGAAAGGTTGGAATCCCAGGCGCGCCCGGCTGGCCGCGCGCAGGCAGGCGACGCGGAAGACCGCCGTGGCTAGGTCGCCCAGGGCGACCACCTCCGCCGGCAGGGGCTCGGCCGCCGCCACCCCCTCGCCCAGCCCGAAACGGGCGAGGATCGCCTGCTCCAGCAACACCCGGTCCCCACCCGGAACCTTCAGGCGGCGGGCAGTGTCGGCCAAGGCTTCGGGATAGCCATACTCGCCCCCCAGCCCCACATGCCGTCCCAGCCCCTGGAGCGTGCGGGTCGCCAACTGGTCGATCGCCTCGGCCAGCACGTCGGGCCAGCGGCTCGGCCGCGCCGGACTGGCCGCCACCCGCGGGTTGTCGGCGAACGCCGCCGGCTCGACCCATTGGAGAAGCTGGGCCAGCGGCCGCAGGTCGGCATCGGCGCAGAAGGCGAAGAGCGCCGTCGTGTCGCCATCCCAGGTCGCACGATCGATATCGTCTGCCAGCGTCGCGTCCATGGCCTTATCCTGTCGTCCAACCGGGACTATCCTGCCACATGACCACCAGCATCGCCGCCCGTCTCCTGACCATGCTGCGCGGCTCGCTCGAAGAGCCGATCGCCGATATCGCCAACGCGCTGGTGTCGGAGCGGTTGCTGCGGTGGGCCGGACATGAGGCCCTGATCGCCATGTCGGCCGCCGCCGCCATCTACGCCATCCTGCTGGCGGTCCCCTACCTGCCGTCGGAGGAATGGGGGGTGCTGCCGGCCTGCACGATCATCCTGGCCTTCTTCGTCCATATCGGCTGGTCGCTGTGGCCCGTGGCGACCACCTTGCCGCTGTGGTGGCGGCTGCGCGTCGGGCCGCGCCAGGCGGTGCGGCTCGTCCTGTTCCGCACCATCGCGCGGCTGCTGCACGAGATGGAGGGCGGCATCCAGAGCTGGGCCGACACGCGCGGCTTCGTCACCCGCAACGCGCTGGCCGTCGCCCAGTGGACATCGGCCACCCCCAGCGACCGCATCGCCTGGCAACTGGCCGACGCGCTGGAGCCGCGCATCCTGCGCCACGCCGTCCGCGCCGCCATCCTGGCGCTGGGGCCGATCGTCTTGATGTTCTGGGTCTTCCGCTGGGTCGTGGTCTATGGCGGGCTGCTCGACCGGGCCGCGCATCTGGGGCCGATCGACGCCGCCGTCTATCCCATCGCCGCCGTGATCGACCTCATCGCCGGCACCGACCTGCGCGCCATGCTGAAGGGCGGCTGACCGCTACCAGCCATAGGCCGGCCAATCGCGCTCCAGTCGGGCCCGCGCGGCCTCGTCGACCACGGCCAGCGTCGCCGACCGCAGACGATCCATGCCGTGTCGGGGAACCAGCTCGCCGCCGTCCTCGGCCAGGCGCGGCAGGACGCAGACCGCCACCAGCGCCGCCAGGTCCGGCATCGCCGTCCGCATTGCCGTTGCCATCGGACCGTCCTCGGCCCCCAGGTCGGCCTGGGTCAGCACACCGATGGCGGGAATGCCCTGCGATCGCAGCATGCGGGCCAGGGCGGCCTCCGTCCCGTCGCTGGCGGCCGGGTCCGCGCCGAAGACACGGGCGGCATCGTCGCGCACGCAGATCCAGGCCGCGTGGGGCCGCTCGGCCAACGCCGTCGCCGCCAACCGGGCCGTCGCGTCGCCCACCTGCCGCGTCCCGCGCACCAGTTCCAGGCCGACCGTATCGGCCAGCGCCAGCGGCCCATCCCCTTCCCAGTGCCATTCCAGCCGGGCGGTACGGGGCGATCCGTCGCGCCCGGCCGGCGGCGGCCGGCGCAGGGCACCGCCGATCAGCACCGTCTTGCCGACCCCAGTTGGCCCGACCACCCAGATGCGCACCCGGTCCCGACATTCATCCGCCACCCGGGCCCCACGTCCATAAAAATAGCTATAGGCGCCGGTGCCCAACGCCACCAGAATGGCGCCCGCTCCCCAGGCGATCAGCGGCAGGGGCATGGAGTTCTCCTCTCGACCAGCCTGCGATCGGTAGCCATTGCCTCTCGACCCCTCCCCGCCATTTATCGACCTTTTGCGCGCCCGCGGGCTGGTCGGCACCGACGGCGATCCGGCCATCCAACTCCTGCAATCGCGCGGCGACAAGACCATCCACCTGGTGGAAGGCACCGGCCGTGCCCTCGTCGTCAAGCAGACCTTTCCCGGCTGGTCGCAGGTCGAGGCGCGCATCCAGGCCCGCATGGCGGTGCTGGCACCCCGCAGCGTGCCGGCCGTGCTGGCCGAACTGCCCGAGATCCACGGCTTCGCCATGGCCTATGTCGACCCGCTTCAGGCCAGCCCCTGGGGCCAGGCGATGGACCTGGGCGAGCCGGAAGATGCCCAGGCCGCCAGGATCGGTGACTGGCTCGGCCGCCTGCACTTGGCCACGGCCGGCGACCCGACCCTGCAGCGGGCAGCCGCGCCCAACCGGAAACGCGCCAAAGAAGACGCCTCCCGGCTCAGCCTCTGCTGCCGCCAGCATCCCGGGCTGCGGCCGATCTGGCAGCGCACGATGGCGGAAACCTTCACCCGCCACGTGGCGCTGGCGCATGGCGATATCAACCCGACGAACATCCTGGTCGGCGACCAGCCGCCGGTCCTGATCGATTTCGAGCTCGCCTGGTATGGCGATCCGGCATTCGACTGCGGCCTCATGATCCGGTCGCTGCTCGAACGCGCGATGCCGCCGCGCCGGGCCGCGATCCGCGCCCGCCTGCCGCGCACCGTGCGGGCGTTCGCCACCGCCTGGCTACGGCATGTCGGCTGGGAGCCCCGGTTGGAGGCTGAAGACCGGGCCCTGCGTATCGCCCTGGTGGCCACGATCGGGGGATACCAGGAGGCGCTTGCCCGGGTCCGCCGGCGCCCGTCGCAGCGGGCCGTCCAGGACGTGGCGGCGCTGACCGACCTGCTGCTGTCCCCGCCCCTGACGCTCGACCGCATGACGGACGTCCTGGCTGCCTTGGCTATCGCGCCGCCGGCCGATGCCGACCGGTCAGTGCAGCCGGTCCTGCAGCCTGTACCAGGCACCCACGAAGGGTAGGAACCAGGGCGGGCCGAAATGGCCGCGGATGGCGGGCCAGGCGAAGGCGCGCCAGGGGTTGGCAGCGGGGTTTCCACCCATCACCTCGGCCATGACCTGGCCCATATGGACCGACATCTGCACCCCGTGGCCGCTGTAGCCCATGGAGTAGAACAGGCCATCATGCTCGCCGGCGCGCGGAAAGCGGTCGGCCGTCATGTCGACCAGGCCGCCCCAGCAATAGTCGATGCGCGTGCCTGCGAGCTGGGGAAAGATGTCCAGCATCGCCCGCTCCAGCACCTGGCCGCTCCTGGCATCGGATGTCGGGCTCGACATCGCGAAGCGCGCGCGGCCGCCGAAGATCAGCCGCTCGTCGGGCGAGACGCGGAAATAGTTGCCGATGATCCGGGTGGTGGTCGCCGTCCGCCGGGTCGGCATGATGGCGTCGATGCGCGCGCAGCCCAGCGGCTCCGTCGCGATCAGGAAGCTGCCGACGGGGATGATGCGCCGGCGGAAATGGAACAGCGGCCCCCGGATCGACGTGCCGGTGGCGAGTAGCACCTGCCCCGCCTCGACACTGCCGATGGCCGTGCGCAGCCGCCGGCCACCGCCCGGCAGGCGGTCGATGGCGGTGACGAGCGCATTCTCGTGGATGCGCGCGCCGTTGCGCGCCGCCACCTCGGCCAGGCCGACCCCGAAGCGGCCGACATGCAGCAGCGCGCTCCGGGGGTGGATGATCGCGCCGTGGAAGGCATCCGACCCGATCTCGGCCGCCAGTTCGCCCGGCCCCAGCAGGCGGGCTTCGGGATCGGCCTCGCGCACCAGGGCGGCGTGGCTGCGCTCCAGCTTGGCGAAATGGCCGGGCTTGGCCGCCAGCTTGATCTTGCCGGCGCGTCGAAAGTCGCAGGCGATGCCCTCGGCCGCGACCAGCGCCTCGACCGTGTCGACGGCGGCGTCGTAGGCGCGATAGAGGGCCAGCGCCCGCTCCGCCCCCAGGCTGGCGACGGTGCCCCCGAAATCATGGGCCAGGCCGTTGTTGCAATGGCCGCCATTGCGGCCGGACGCCTCCCCCACGACGCGACCGCCCTCCAGCACCACCACGCTGGCACCCTTGCGGGCCAGCGCCAAGGCCGCCGACAGACCGGTGAAGCCGCCCCCCACGACCGCCACGTCGACCCGGCCCTCGACCGGGCCGGGTGCGGCCGCCCCGAAGGGTGGTGCCGTGTCGAGCCAGTAGGATTCCAGCTTCATGGCTGGCGCTAGACGCCCAGCAGCTTCGCCAGGCCGCCGATGTCCCGCACCTCGTGATAGCCATATTCCGGGCAGGACGGGTCGTGGCCGCGGTTGACGAAGACCTTGTCGGTGATCCGCAGGTCATGCGCCGACATCAGGTCGTAGCGCAGGCTGGACGAGACGTGGAGGATGTCGCCCGGCCCGCAGCCGAGCTGGTCCAACATGTATTCGAAGGCCTGGAGGCGGGGCTTGTAGGCATTGGCCTGCTGGGCGGTGTATACGCGGTGGAAGGGCGCCCCCAGCTTGTCGACGTTCGACTGGATCTGGTCGTTCGACGCGTTCGACAGGATGACCAGCGGGTAGTGCTTGGCGACCCGCGCCAGGGGCTCGGCCACGTCGGCATGCGGCCCCCAGGTCGGCACCGCCTCGTAGATCGCCTTGCCGTCCGCCGGGCGGAACGGGATGCGCCACAGCTTGCAGGTGCGCTCCACCGCGTTCATCAGCACGTCGGCATAGGGCTTCCAGTCGCCCAGCACCTCGTCGAAGCGATAGGCGGCGAAGTCGCGGATGAAGCGGTCCATGCCATCGGCCGGGACGCGGTCGCCGAACAGTTCGCGCGACATCTCGGGCATGCGGAAGCGGGTCAGCGTGCCGTAGCAGTCAAAGGTGATGTACTTGGGCCGGAGCTGAGTCATGGCGGTCGTTCCGTGCGGCGGCTGGATCCCATGATGGAAGCGGCATATCGGCCCGGTGTACAAGCCCCCTCATCTGCGACGAACGACGGGCGGCACCGATGACCCTTTCCCCATCCCCTCTCCGCGCGCTGGTCGTGGACGACCTGGAAGCCGCCCACGACCTGTCCCGCGCGGTCGGCTGGGCGCATCGGCTGGACGACTGGCGCTTCGTCCATGGACTGGGCCACGGCTTTGCGGCCGACGATGCGGGGCGACTGGTCGGTACGGGCATGTACTGGCCGTTCGGCCAGGGCTTCGCCACGCTGGGCCTCGTGATCGTCGACCCCGCGCGCCAGGGGGCCGGCATCGGCCGGCGCCTGATGACGGGGCTGCTGGAGGCGATCGGCCCGCGCACCACCCTGCTGATCGCGACCGACGCCGGTGCACCGCTCTACGAGAAACTGGGCTTCGCCACCATCGGCGGCATCGTGCAGCACCAGGGCCAGGACTGCCGCGTGCCCGACCAGGCCATGCCCGCCGGCTGGCGCATACGCCCGGCCGCCATGGCGGACCTGGCGGCGCTGGCGGCGCTGGATACCCAGGCGACCGGGCTGGCCCGGCCCCATGTCCTGCAGGCGCTGCTGACGGTGGCCGAGGGCGCGGTGCTGGAGCGGGACGGGCAGCCGGTCGGCTTCGCCGTTTGCCGCCTGTTCGGGCGCGGCCGCGTCGTCGGCCCGATCGTGGCCCCGGACGAGGCCGGCGCCCGCGCGCTCATCGCCCACTGGATCGCGGCCTGTCCGGGCCAGTTCATGCGCGTCGACATCCCCGATACGGTCGGCCTCGGCCCCTGGCTGGAGGCCCACGGCCTGGCCCGCATCGCCCCCGGCATCGCCATGGCCCGCGGCCCCGCCCCCGTGCAGACCGGCGACGCGCGGCTGTTCGGACTGATCAATCAGGCGCTAGGCTGACGGCCTCCGCCCGCTTCCCCGATTCCCGCCGAGGAGCCCCCATGTCCGGCAGCTACGATCCGCGCACCTTCCAGGCGCCGACCTTTCACGACGCCACGCCCGCCTTCGCCGCCGGCAGCGACACCCCGCGCGCCTATCTGGAGCGCTGCCTGGCGGTGATCGCCCAGCGCGAGCCGGTGGTGCAGGCCTTCACCATCGTGAACCAGGACGGCGCCCGGGCGGCTGCCGACGAAAGCACCCGGCGCTGGGCCGCGGGCCGGCCGCTGTCGCCCATCGACGGCATGCCGATCGGCATCAAGGACCTGCTGGAAACCAAGGATATGCCGACCGAGATGGGCTGCGAGGCCTATCGCGGCAACTTCCCCAGGCGCGACAATGCCGCCGTCTCGGCCCTGCGCCGGGCGGGTGCCGTCGTCATGGGCAAGACGGTGACGGCCGAGCTGGGCGGCGCCCATCCCGGCGCCACCACCAACCCGTTCGACCCGGCGCGCACGCCGGGCGGCTCGTCGTCGGGCTCGGCCGCGGCGGTTGGGGCCGGCATGGTGCCGGCCACCGTCGGCTCGCAGGTCGGCGGCTCGATCATCCGGCCGGCCGCCTTCTGCGGCAACTATGCCCTGAAGCCGACCCAGGGCGGCATCAACCGCGGCGAGCGCCAGACCACCAGCATGAGCACGCACGGCATCCATGCCGGCTCGATCGAGGATGTCTGGGTGACCTCCATGGAGATCGTGCGCCATGCCGGCGGCGACCCGGGCCGGCGCGGCCTGATGGGGCCTTACACGACGCCCGGTGCCGTGAAGCCCGGCCGCCTGATCGTGCTGGAGACCGAGGGCTGGCCCGACGTCGACGACCCCACCCGCGGCGCCTTCGCCGCCGTGCTGGAGGGGCTGGAGAAGGCCGGCGTCACCCTGCTGCGGCGCGGCGATCATGCCTGGATCGAGGCGCTGGAGCGGGCCGTCGCCAACGGCCGCAGCCTGTGCGGCGGCATCACCGCCTGGGAGAACCACTGGGGCCACCGCAACCTGGTCGACGTGGCCGGCGACAAGGTGAGCGCACGCGCGCGGGCCACGCTGGAAAAGGCCGAGGCGATGACGCTCGACGACTATCGCACCCTGCTGGCCGATCGCGACGCCGCCCAGCAGCGCCACGCCACCCTGGCGCCGCTGGCAGACGCCTGCATCATGCTGTCCTGCCCCGGGCCTGCCCCCCTGTGGCCGGGCGACCGGCCGGGCCAGCCGCTGGCGCCGCGGCCGACCGGCGACTTCGTCTTCAACGCCCCCAGCTCGATGCTGTTCGCGCCGGCCTTCACCATGCCGTTGATGGGTGTGGGCGGCATGCCGGTCGGCGTGCAGCTTATGGGCCAGCAGCACGAGGATGCCCGCATCACCGCCATGGCCCGTTGGGTCATGGGGGCGGTGGCGCCAGTCGTGGCCTGAGGGGCGCCGCCATGCCGTACCTGATCGCGGCCGACCTGCCGGACGAGCCGGCGGGCGTGCGCTTCCGCCGGCTGGTCGAGCGGCCCGGCATCCTGCGCATGCCGGGCGCGCACAACGGCATGGCAGCACTCCAGGCCAAGGCGGCGGGGTTCGAGGCGCTCTATTTGTCGGGGGCCGCGATGACCGCCTCCATGGGCCTGCCCGACCTCGGCATCATCACCATCGAGGAGGTGTGCTTCTTCATCCGCCAGGTCGCCCGCTCGTCCGGGCTGCCGCTGCTGGTCGACGGGGACACCGGCTATGGCGAGGCGCTCAACGTGATGAACATGGTCCGCGCCTTCGAGGATGCCGGCGCGGGTGCGGTCCATCTGGAAGACCAGTTGCTGCCCAAGAAGTGCGGCCATCTGAACGACAAGAAGCTGGCCGACGCCCGCGACATGGCGGCCAAGGTGGCCGCCGCCGCCCGGGCGCGACGCCACCTCTACGTCGTCGCCCGCACCGACGCCGCGGCGTCCGAGGGGTTGGACGGGGCGATCGCCCGCGCGCGGCTCTACCGCGAGGCCGGCGCCGACGCCATCTTCCCCGAGGCGATGACCAGTGCCGAGATGTTCCGCGCCTTCGCCGCGGCATTGCCCGGCGTGCCGCTGCTGGCCAACATGACGGAGTTCGGGCGCACGCCCTATTTCACGGGCGCGGAGTTCGCGGAGATGGGCTATCGCATGGTGATCTGGCCGGTCTCGTCGCTGCGCGTGGCCAACAAGGCGCAGGCCCGGCTCTATGCGGCACTGCGCCGGGACGACAGCACGCACGAGATGCTCGACCACATGCAGACCCGGGCCGAGCTCTATGCCACCATCGGCCTGCACGACTACGAGGCGCTCGACGCCTCCATCGTCCAGACCATCGTTCCACCCGCCATCGGCAATGGCTGAAGTCCCCTCCTGCCGGAGTCAGACATCCATGACCGACACCCACACCGCCTCGCTCGACCAGCGCACCCGCGCCCTGGAATCGGCCCTGGCCGACCGCGGCCTGCTGCCGCCCGGCTTCGTCGAGGAATTCACCGCCCATGCCGAGGAGCAGTGGGTGACCGCCAACGGCGCCCGCATGGTGGCGCGCGCCTGGACCGACGGCGACTTCCGCGAGCGGATGCTGAAGGACGGCCGGTCGGCCGCGGCCGAGATGGGCTTCGGCATGCCCGAGCATCACCGCCATCTGGTGGTGCTGGAGAACACGCCCGACATCCACAACCTGATCGTCTGCACGCTCTGCTCGTGCACCGCCTACACGATCATCGGGGCCGCACCCGACTGGTACAAGGACATGGAGTACCGCGCCCGCGTCGTGCGCGAATCCCGCACGGCCCTGAAGGAGATGGGGCTGGACCTGCCGGCCAGCACCGAGATCCGGGTGTGGGACACGACGGCGGACACCCGCTACATGATCCTGCCCGTGCAGCCGCCGGCGACACAGGGCTGGCCGGCGGACCGGCTGGCGGACATCGTCACGCAGGCGTCGATGATCGGCACCGAGCGGCTGGACGGCGTCGGCACGCCCGCGGCGGCGAAGGAGTAGGCGCCATGGACGGCATGCACGACCTGGGCGGCAAGCAGGGCTTCGGCCGCATCGCCTACCCCGCCCGCCCCCATGACGAGACCTGGGAGCCGCTGGCCCGCGCGCTGTCGGCCTGGGCCGTGAAGAACCGGCACTACAACATGGACGAGTACCGCCACGCGATCGAACGCATGGCGCCAATCCACTACATCTCCGCCCCCTACTACGAGCGCGTGCTGACGGCCGCCGCCACCCTGCTGGTCGAGAAGGGCGTCGTCACCGCAGCCGAACTCGCCGCCCGCGTCGACGGCACCTTCCCGCTGTCCCTGCCGCTCGGACCCGGCCGCGAGGCCGTCCCGCCGCAGAGCTTCGCCATCGGCGAGACCGTGCGGGTGCGCAACCTCTTCGTCCCCGGCCATGTCCGCATGCCGGGCTACATCCGCGGCAAGCAGGGCGTCGTCGTCCACATCTCCCCGCCCTACCCCTTCCCGGACGCCCACGCCCACAACATGCAGGCGGCCGAGGAGCCGACCTACGACGTGCGCTTCCGCTCCACCGAGCTGTGGCCGGAATCGGCGGACGAGGCGTTCGTCCATGTGGGAGTGTTCCAGAGCTATCTGGAGAAGGTGCGAAACCGGGCATAAGCCCGGGCCATTGGTCTGCACTGGAGAAAAAGCGCACGATGTCGGCCAGCGAGCCCCTAGATGCGACCATCCCACATATGGCACGATTTAAAAAATGAGGCGGCTGTGCTAAGCACAGCCGCCAGTTTGGATACCGTCCATATTTGGCCCACTCAAGGCCGCTGGCCCCCGCGAAGGGCCTGCGGCCTTTCTCATTCCCGCGCCGCGTCCGTGAGCATGACCACGGCTGGGGACACTCTCCTGAGCATAACTGCTCCCTCCTGCCGATCCCAATGGGCCGACGCATCTTAGATAGCCCGCCCCCTCCGATTCCGCAACTCACTTCTTTCGTCTCTTCTCCCAAGCAGAGAGATCCTGATAGCCCCGCAGCATAACCTCCCTCTCTCCCTCTCTTGCGCTGCACTCTGATCGATGCCACATTTGCATCCAAACAGACGGAGCGCCTCATGACCGACACCCCGATGATCGACGAGAAGGCCAAAATCGAGCGAAGCCCCTCCTATCCGTTCATTTCACTTCGAAAGGCCGAAGAGCGTACAAAGCAATTCTGGGAAAAGCATCGCAAAGAATCCGCGCGGCTCGCCACAATTGCTTCGACCTGGGGATATGGCGCAAAGAGCAGCGGCCTCCAACAAACCGTTGGCGCTCTGAAGCAATACGGATTGATGGAGGATCAGGGTAGCGGCGACGATCGGAAGGTTCAACTCACTGAGCTTGGGCGGCGGCTTGTGGCAGATCACCGGGAAGGTGCACGCGGAGCCGCCTTGCGCGAAGCCGCCATGCGGCCGCGTCTTTTTCAAGAGTATCGGCGCTGGATAACTGATCCTCCCAGCGAAACTCATTGCCTTAGCGAGCTAGAGCTGGATCGGGGATTCAATCCCACTGCCGCAAGCGTCTTCTTGAAAGCCTTTACAGAAACAGTTGCTTTTGCAGGACTTCGGGCCACCGAGGCATCATCGAGCCCTACGATCGATCTCACCTCAGACGATGACAGTTTAGACGAGATAGATAACCCAACATCTCACATCAAGGCAAATCATGATCATAATATCACCGCAACGCCTGAACAAATACCATTGAGCGATCGACTTAAAGTACAATTAACCGTCGGATCATTGTCGGTGAGCGCAGTACTTCGTTCTTCTAAAGAAGTTGACACGCTGATTCAATTTCTGGAAGCAAACAAACCTCTACTATCTAATTAAATACTGAATGTGTATATGTAACATTACATGGTACTTTATCTATTCAGATACTCTGACCGTCTACCCTCCTCCGTCACGATCATCCCCATCGGGATGTCGTGCGGCTGCGGATAGATCGTCGGGATCGCGAACAGGCTGAAGCCGACGCCCACAACCGTGCGACCGGCTGGCAGAACGGCCAGCGTGCGGTCGAAATAGCCGCCGCCATAGCCCAGCCGCCAGCAGGCGCGGTCGAAGCCGACGATCGGGGCCAGCACGATGTCGGGGACGACCTCGGGGCCGTCGACCGGGGTCGGGATGTTCCAGACGCCGGGTTCCAGCCGGTCGCCGCGTCGCCAGCGGCGGAAGACCAGCGGGCGGCCCTTCTCCGCCACTACCGGCAGGGCGTAGCTGGCACCGCGATCGGGCAGGGTGTCGGCCCAGGTGCGCAGGTCGGGCTCGGCGCGGATCGGCCACCAGCCGCTGACGGTAAGGCCGTCGAGCGGGCCGAGGCTGGCGTCCAGATGGGCGGCGATGCGATCGCACCAATGCCGTCGCAGGCTGGGATCGAGCGCCATGCGGGCGGCGATCAGGCGCTGGCGTTCGGCCTTGCGCCAGCGCGCGACGTCACGGCGCTGCTGGGCATCCTCCGGCGCCGCGGGCAGGCCGAGCCAGGCCGGGTCGAGCTCGTGCATGAAGCAGGGTGGGGAAGCGTATCCCGCGGGAAGGTCGTCGTCCGGCCGGTCGGCCATCGCCATCCTCCTGACTGGAGGGGCGATCCTACCCCAGCGCGATGTCGAGGAACATCATGCCGACCAGGCCCACCATCAGGGCCAGGATGGCGTGGCCGTCCTCGTCCTCGCGCTGCGACAGGGGGATGATCTCGGCCGCCACGACATAGATCATGGCCCCGCCCGCGATGCCCAGCCCCCAGGGCAGGAGCCAGCCGACATTGACGACCACGAGCACGCCGAGCAGGCCGCCCAGCGGTTCCACCAGGCCGCTTGCCAGGGCCGCCGCGAAAGCCCAGCCACGGCTGTAGCCGAGCGTCGCCAGCGACGCCGCCACGGCCAACCCCTCGGGCATGTTCTGGACGCCAATGCCGACGGCGGTCGCCAGCCCCTGGTCGAAGTCGCCGCCGCCGAAGCTGACGCCGACCGCCATCCCCTCCGGAAAGTTATGCAGCGTGATGGCGATGACGAAGAGCCAGATGCGCCGGATCATGCCCGTGGGATCGCCCGAGGGGCCGATCACCAGATGGTCGACCGGGGCCAGGCGGTTGAGGGCGGCGATGCCGCCCGCTCCGAGCGCCACGGCCAGGGCCATGATCGCGGCCGCCACCGCCGGGCCGTTGCCGGCCTTCTCCAGCACCTCCACCCCCGGCATGATGAGGGAGAAGAACGAGGCCGCCAGCATGACGCCGGCCGAGAAGCCGAGCAGCACGCGCTCGCGACGCTCCGTCGGCGGGTCCATGAAAAGGATCGGCGCCGCGCCGACGGCGGTCAGCAGCCCCGCCAGCAGGCTGCCGACCGAACCGAGCAGGATCGGCGACAGCGTTTCCGGCGTCATGCCCCGCCGGCGGCCAGCCAGTCGGCGCGGTCGATGAAGAAGAAATCCACCATGTGCGTTCCGAAATCCCGCTGCCCATCCGGCCGCATGCCGACCTTCAGCAACACCCGTTGCGAGGCGGCATTGTCGGGATTGGTGGTGGCGACCATGCGTTCCAGCCCCAGCGCGTCGAAGCCGAATTCCAGGAAGCGGCGGGACAGCTCGGTCGCGTAGCCCGTGCCCCAGGCGGCCGGTTCCAGCATGTAGTTGATCTCGACCGCCTGCAACCGCTCCACCCAGAAGAGGCCGCCGCGACCGACAAAGGCGCCGGTGTCGGTCGCGAACACCGCAAACGGGCCATAGCCGCGCTCGCGCCACTGGGCCTGGGCCAGTTCGATGATGCGCTGCGCCTGCCCGGGCGGGTCGGCCGCGATCGCCTTGGCGCTCGACAGGTAGCGGTGAACCGCCGGCTGGGCGATCAGCGCCGTATAGTCGGCCAGATGCTCCTGGCCGAGGGGAACCAGGGTCAGGCGCTGGGTCGCGAGGGTCGGCGGCAAGGGCGGCTCCGGCTGGCGGCTGGCGAGTCGTTGCGAATCTCTCGCAACTTCTAGCGTAGCCCGCCGGCCGGAGTCCACATGCCTAGGCCTTCATTCCAGTGATCGAGCCGCTGATCGCGCGCGGGTCGCGGTTGGGCCAGCGCCCCGCTTCCACCTGGGCCAGGAAGTCGCCGACCAGGCGGTTGTAGGCGTCCGGCTCTTCCAGGTTGATGGCGTGGCCGGCGTTGGGAATGATGGCCAGCGCCGAGTTGGGGATCGTGTGCTTCATCAGCAGGCCCGGCTGCAGGCAGGGCCAGTCCTCGTCGCCGCTCAGCAGCAGGGTGGGCACGGTGATGCCCTTCATCTCCTCGACGAGATCATAGAGCGAGGGCCGCTCGCGCTGCACGCCGATCTGGGTGTTGGCCGAGCCCAGGGCCGAATGCTCCGACAGGATCTGCTTGAACTCCGCGAAGCCGCGCGGGTCCTTGTTCTGGAACTGCACCCGCGACGGGCCGAAGGCGTATTTCTCGGCGAAGGCCTGCATCCCTTCCTTCAGGATGAAGGCGGAGATGACGTCGGCCTCTGCCCGGAAACGCTCCTTCTGGCCGACTTCGGCGCCGTAGCCACAGCCGCCGATGCAGAGCGACAGCGCCCGGTCCAGGTGGCGCAGGCCGAAATGCAGGGTGGCAAAGCCGCCCATCGACAGGCCGACGATGTGGGCCTTGTCGTAGCCCAGATGGTCCAGGATGGCGGCGATGTCGTCGGCCGCGCGCGCCTGCGAATAGGAAGACGGGCTCTCGGGCACGTCGGACGGCTCGAAGCCGCGGGCGTTATACGCGACGCAGCGATGGCGCTTGGCGAAGTGGCGCATCTGCGGCTCCCAACTGCGCAGGTCGCCCGCGAACTCATGGACGAAGATGACCGGGCTGCCGGAGCCGGATTCCTCGTAGTAGAGGCGCACGCCATCGTTTGTGGTCGCATAGGCCATCGCTCGTCACTCCCCCGTCAACTGTCCTCGAGTTCGGCCGTCCCGGTGTCGCCCGGCAGGCCGTAGGCGGACTCCGCCAGCGCCCGCGCGATCACCCCATGGGACCGCCGCATCAGTTGGCTCGCCCGCCGGCGTGCCAGGTCGGCCTTGCCGGCCAGCACCGCCTCGGCCACGCCGCCATGGCCTTCCAGGGTCATCGCCAGCATCTCGCGCGACTGGAGGTGGGCCAGGTAGCGGTAGCGCAATGCCTGCTTCTCGATACCGGCCACGATACGGATCAGCGTCTGGTTCTGCGACAGGGCATGGATCGCGCGGGTGAAGGCGACATTGTGCTGGAAGAAGGTCGGCACGTCGTCAGCCGTGAAGGCCGCCTGCAAGCCGGCCAGCAGCCGCTCCACCAGCGCCCGGCCCTCGTCGTCGATGCGCCGCGCGGCCTCGGCTGCCGCCAGGCCTTCGAGCCCGACGCGGCAGGCATAGACCTCGTCCAGGTCGCGCCGGCTCATCGGCGTTATGCTGACGCCGCGCCGGGCGGCCCGGATCACCAGCCCGTCGCCCTCCAGCATGCGGAAGGCCTCGCGGATGGGCGAGCGGCTGACGCCGAAGCTGGCGCCGACCTCTTCCTCCAGGATGCGGGTGCCGGGGGCCAGTTCTAGGAAGACGATGCGGTCGGACAGCACGCGCGCGATCTCGGTCGCGATCACCGATGGCAGGGCGAAATCGCCGCCGCGCAGCAGTCCTGGGCCCACACCCCAGGCCGGCGTGCCGGGAACGGCGACGCTATCCGAGGACATAGCCGCCATCGGCGATCACCGTCTCGCCGACGATGTAGGCGGCCGCGTCCGAGGTCAGGAACAGGGCCAGCTTGGCCATCTCCTCGGCCGTGCCCCAGCGCCCGGCCGGCACCCGCGCCAGCCCGCGATCGCCGGAACTGCCGGCCTGCACCGTCGCCCGCGACATGCGAGTGAGAGAGCGCCCCGGTGCCAGGCAGAGGACGCGCACGCCATGGGGCGC
The DNA here is from genome assembly GCF_006738645.1 of Stella humosa. Classification (GTDB taxonomy): domain Bacteria; phylum Pseudomonadota; class Alphaproteobacteria; order ATCC43930; family Allostellaceae; genus Allostella; species Allostella humosa. Next base: position 3,983,180 of record NZ_AP019700.1, read on the forward strand.
CCATTCGACCGCCGCCCCGCGCGTGATCTGCGAGATGGCGGCCTTGGCCGCGGCATAGACCGCGCGGTTCTCGCCGCCGGAAAAAGCGGTCTGGGAACCGATCGACAGGATGACGCCGCGCCCACGCGCGACCATGCCGGCGCCCACGAGCTGGATCAGGCGGATCGCGCCCACTAGGTCGATGTCGATGACGCGGCGCACCTCCTCGAGGCTGGTTTCGAGCAGCGGCTTGGCCACCAGCACGCCGGCATTGCTGATGAGCACGTCGACCGGGCCGGCCGCCTCGACCAGGCGCGCGACGGAGGCCGCGTCGGCCTGATCATAGACATGGGCCTCGGCGCCATGGCGCGCAGCCACCGCGGCCAGGGGCCCTTCCTCGATGTCGGCCAGGACCAGCGTGGCGCCGGCCGCATGGAACGCCGCCGCCATCGCAGCACCCAGGCCATTGGCAGCCCCCGTGACCAGCACCCGCCGGCCGGCGAAGTCGAGATCGGCCGCCAGGGTCACGCGGCGCCCCGCTGCTGCACCCAGTCCCGCGTGGCGACCGCTCCGGCGGCGATGCTGGTCGACGGCGCGAAGCCGAGATCGCGGCTGGCGGCATCGATCGACAGCGCGCCCAGCCCGAAGGTGTTCCAGGCCAGTCCCTGCGGATCGAGCGCCAGGCGCACGCCCGGCACGGCCTGGCCGACCTCGGCCACGATCTCCTCGATCGTCTGCGTGCGCCCGGGGCCGATGTTGTAGGCGCGCCTCGGCAGGCTGGGGGTATCCAGGGCAGCCCGGATCGCCGTCACCACGTCGCCGACGAAAATGTGCTGGCGGCTGCGCCCGGGCGCCGGATGGACCGGGGTCGGGCGACCGGCCAGCCCGTCCTCCACCAGCGTGCGGATCAGGCAGGCGGTGGTGCGGCCGGGCCCGTAGCAGGACGCGACGCGCAGCGCCACGGCATCCACCCCCTGCTCGGCATGATACGCATGGACCAGCGCCTCGCCCGCCGCCTTGGTCGCGCCATAGACCGTGTGCGGTCGCAAGGGCGTGTCCTCGCTGACCGGCACCAGGTCGCCGCGCTCGCCATAGGCCATGATCGAGGAGAACCAGACGATCCGGCCAAGCCGATGGGTGCGCGCGGCATCCAGCAGCCCCATCAGCCCGCCCAGGTTGATGTCGCAGATGCGCGCCGGATTGTCGCCGAGCAGCATCGGGCCGGAAATGCTGCCGGCATGGACGACCCGGCGGACGCCGAAGCGCACGATCGCCTCGTGCCAGCGCTGCGGGTCGGGCAGGTCGTGGGGCAGGAACGGCACGCCCATCCGGTCGAGGTCAAGCCCCGGCGGCGGCGCGCGATCCATCGCCACCACCGGCAGGCCGTCGGCCACGAACCGGCGCAGCACGGCGGCCCCGATCAGGCCGCCGATGCCGGTGACGAGGATCGGCCCGTCGGTCATACGGCAGCACTCATTCCGCAGCGGCGGCGAAGAGCGCCTGCGGCGGCACGATGGTCGCCACCCGCCGCACCTCCAGCCGGGCGCCGTCGGCGACCTTCAGGATGGCCAGGCCCAATTCGTCGATCGGTACCGTGCCGGCGACAACGCTGGCGTCGGTGCGCAGCCAGGCCCGCAAGGGGGCCGCCTGGCGCGCATCCACCTCGACCACGTCGTCCTCGACCAGGCCGGCCGCCGCGGCGTCGCGCGGGTTGAGGCGGCACACGCGCCGCCGGCTGACCGCGCCCGCCTCGTAGGCGTTCTCGACCGTGACCGCGGTCAGCGCAAAGCGCGCCGCGCGCTGGCGCTTGCGCAGCGCCTCGGTCGCCACCGCATCGGCCACGCCCTTGGCATCGAGCGCCACGCCATAGAGGTCGCGGGCGGCGCCGCGCGAGACGTAGCCCTCGCGCACGTCCTCGGCCACCTTCGCCGGCTCGCGCAGCAGCGGGTCGCCATAGCCGCCGCCACCGGCGGAGCGGACGACGACGATGCTGCCGTCGCCGACCGGATGGCCGGCGATCTTGCCCGGCGTGTCGAAGCCCTCGATCACGCCCTTGTTCTCGATCCACGAGCCGACCGGCACGCCCGACAGGCCGCCCAGCACGCCGAAGGCCGGCACGACCGCGCCGTCCGACAGCAGCGAATAGCGCGAATCGGGTGCCAGCACGCGCATCGACCGCTGCATCGACAGCCCGCCGCGCGTGGTGCCGGCGCCGCCGGAATCGGTCGCCAGGCGCGATGTCTCGACCACCAGCGGCATGCGCGTCTCGATCACCTCGGACGACTGCACGGTGACGAGGTCGCCCCAGTCGATGGTCGCCATGGCGCTCGGTCCGTCGCTCTCGCGGAAACCGCCATTACCGCCGGCCGACCATTCGTAGTGCACCCACTCCCGCTTCGTGCGGCCGTCATAGCCGCCGATCAGGTTGTGGAAGGACGTGCGGCACAGGTCGCCCGCCACCCGGTCGGGCACCACCTGGGACAGGGCGCCGACCATGGTGGCGATCACCCGCTTGCGGATCTCGCCATGGGACCCCGCCGGCGCCGGGCGCTGGACGTTGACGATCGACCCGGGTGGCGCGTTTACCTCGATCGGCCGGAACGAGCCCTGGTTCAGGGGCGCGGCCGGGTCGAAGATGGACTTCACCGCGATGAAGACCGAGGCGGCGGTGACGGCGGCCGTCGAATTGACCGGGAACGGCACCTGCGGGGAGGCACCGGTGAAGTCGGCCACCATCCGGTCGCCGGCCACGGTCAGCGCCAGCGGCAGCAGCAGCGGCTCGAACTGGCCGCCCATGTAGGTCTCGAGATAGTCCTCGAAGCGGTAGGTGCCGTCCGGCAACCCCGCGATGCAGGCGCGCATGCGCGCCTCCGACCGGTCGAGGTCGAGGCGGACGGCCTCCAGCAGCAGGTCGACGCCGTAGCGCGCACACAGCTCGTGGATGCGCTTCTCGGCCACCCGGCAGGAGGCAAGGCTGGCCTGGAGATCGCCCAGCCGCTCGTCCGGCACCCGCATGTTCGACAGCAGCAGGTCCAGTGCCGCATCGTTGAAGCGCCCGCCCTCCAGGATCTTGATGGGCGGGATGCGCACACCCTCCTGGTAGATCTCGGTCGCCTTGCCCGACATGCTGCCCGGCACCATGCCGCCGACATCGGCCCAGTGGGCGCGCACGGCCGGGAAGAAGATCAGCCGCCCGTCCTGGAACACCGGATAGATGACGGTGACGTCGTTCAGGTGCGTGCCCCCGGTATAGGGGTCGTTCGAGAGGATGACGTCGCCCGGCTTCAGGTCATGGCCGAGCTTTTCCATGGCCGAGCGTACCGACCAAGGCAGCGGCACGACGTGCGAGCCGATGTCCTCGGACTGCGCCACGACCTGGCTGTCGGGCGCGAACAGGCCGCAGGAGAAATCCTTGGCGTCGTAGATCGCCACGGAGCTGGCCGTGCGGCAGACGGTCGCCCGCATCTCGCGGACGATGGAGATCAGGCCCTGGGTCAGGACCTCGAGCGTGATCGGGTCGATCTTCATGGCGTGTCTCCTTCGCCGCGGCGCAGCACAAGGCAGCCGATGCGGTCCAGTTCGACCGACCAGCCGGGCGGGACGACGGTCGAGGAGCCGTCCTCTTCGACGATGGCGGGGCCGGCGATCGGGTGGGCGACCGGTAGCCGGTCGCGGTCGAGGATCGGGGTCGGCTGCTCGACGCCGTCGAACACCACCGGCCGCGTGCCGAGATCGGCCGCCGCCAGGGTGCGGCCGGCATCCTCGATCGGCGGCAGGGTCGGCTTGTCGGACAGGCCCCAGGCGGCGATGCGATAGCTGACGATCTCGATCGGCGCCGTCGTCGTGCCGCCGTAGCGCGCGGCATAGACCGCCTCGAACGCCGTCACGATGCCGGCCATGTCGGTGACGTCGGTGGCACACGGCACCGAAAGCTCGAACGACTGGCCAGCGTAGCGCATGTCGAGGCTGGCGGCGAAGCGGCGGCGGTCGGCCGGGAACCCCGCCCCCTCCAGCTCGGCCTCGCCGTCGGCCAGCAGCTCGGCCAGCATGGCGCGCAGGTCGGCCGCCGTCAGGTCGTCGATCGCCCGGACGCGGGTCCGCACCAGGTCGCGGCGGACATCGGCCACCAGCAGGCCGAAGGCCGAGAAGTTGCCCGGCATCGGCGGCACCACCACCGTGCGCATGCCGAGCTCGTCGGCGATGGCGGCCGCCTGCAGCGGGCCCGCCCCGCCATAGGGCAGCAGCGCGAAGTCGCGCGGGTCGATGCCGCGCATCACCGACACTTCCTTGATGGCGCCCGCCATGGAGACGACGGCGATGCGCAGGATGCCCTCGGCCATGGCTGCGGCCGCCAGGCCGACCTCGGTGCCCAGGCGCGCCACGGCCGCGGTCGCGGCATCGCGGTCCAGGCGGATTTCGCCGCCCAGCAGACGGTCGGTGCCGAGCCGGCCCAGCGCCAGGTTGGCGTCGGTCACGGTCGGCTCCAGCCCGCCGCGACCGAAGCAGGCCGGCCCCGGGAACGCCTTGGCCGAGCGCGGCCCGACCGAGAGGAAGCCACCGCTGGCGACGGCCGCGATGCTGCCGCCGCCGGCGGCGATGGTGTTGATGTCGATCTGGCGGATCTTGACCGGGAAGGCGCCGACCCGGCCCTCGGTCGTCATGCCGAACTCGCCGCCGCGCACCAGGCAGACGTCGGTCGAGGTGCCGCCCATGTCGCAGGTGATGACGTCGGGAAAGCCCGCTTCGCGGCCGACATAGCCGGCCGCAATGACACCGGCGGCCGGCCCAGACAGCATCGACAGGACCGGCATGGCCTCGACCCGGGCGGCCGGCAGGGTGCCGCCGTTCGACGTCATGATCGACAGGGGTGCCCGGATACCTGCCCCCTCCAGCCGGTGGCGCAGCTCGCCCAGGTAGCGGCGCATGCGCGGCGCCACATAGGCGTTGAGTGCGGTGGTCGAGAAGCGCTCGTACTCGCGATACTCCGGCAGCACCTCGGCCGAGCCGGTCACCACCGCCCCTGGCAGCATCCCGGCCAGGATGGCGGTCGCCCGGCGCTCATGGTCGGGGTTGGCATAGGAATGCAGGAAGCAGACGGCGACCGCCTCGATCCCGTCCTCGGCCAGCAGGCGGCCGACCGCGGCCACGCTGGCCTCGTCGAGCGGGACCGCGACCGAGCCGTCGACGGCCAGCCGCTCGCCCACCTCGTGGCAGCGCGAGCGCGGCACCAGCGGCCGGTTCGGCGGCGCCTTGATGTTGTACATCGCCATGCGGTTGCCGCGGCCGACCACCAGCACGTCGCGATGGCCGGCGGTGGTGACGACCGCCAGGCGGGCGCCGTCGCCCTCCAGCGCGGTGTTGGTGGCGACCGTCGTGCCATGGACGATGCGCCCCAGCCCATCCTGCCCCAGATTCAGCCGGGCGACCCCGGCCAGGATGCCCTCAGACTGGTCCTGCGGGGTGGAAGGGGTCTTGAGGACCCGCAGCCGACCGGTTGCCCGCTCGAACAGCACCAGGTCGGTGAAGGTCCCGCCGACATCGACGCCCAGCCAATCCATGCCCAAATCGCTCCTCGACGCGCGTTCGCTGATTTCGTTCAGTTTCCGGTGAAGCGGGGTGCCCGCTTCTCGACGAAGGCGCGTGCGCCCTCGCGATAGTCCTGGCTGTCCATGGCGTGGGCCAGGACGCCGTCGATCTCGTGGGCGCGGGCAGCCGCCGTGCCGTCGGCCAGCGCCTCCAGCACCAGCTTGGCCCCGGCGATCGACAGGGGTGCGTTGGCGGCGATCTGGCCGGCATAGGCGCGCGCGCCCTCGAGCGCCGTACCCGTCTCGGCCACCATGTCGACCAGCCCCATCTCCCGGCAGTCGGCCAGTTCGAAGGCGCGGCCCGCATAGAGCACGCGCTTGGCGTTGGCCAGGCCCACCTGGCGCAGCAGCAGCCCGCAGTCGAGCGGCCCGTAGACGATGCCCAGGCGCGCGGCCGGAATGCCCATCTTCGCCGTCATGTCCGCCAGCCGGAAATCGCAGGCGAGCGCCAAGCCGCAGCCGCCGCCCATGGCATAGCCCGAGACGGCCGCGATGGTGGGCCGCGGGCAGTCGCGCACGGCCCGCGTGGCCGCGTCGGCGGTTGCCTCGTAGACCTCGCCCATGGCGGCATCGGCCCGCACGGTGGCGAATTCGGAGATGTCGGCGCCGGCGCAGAAATTGCCGCCGGCACCCGTCAGGATGACCGCCCGCACATTGGCGTCGGTTCCCAGGCGCTCGAACGTGTCCCGCAGCCGGCCCCACATCGCCAGCGACACGGCGTTGCGCTTGGCCGGCCGGTTCAAGGTCACGACGGCGACCCCGTCCTCCTCGGCGACGATGATGTCCTCGGCCACGAAAATCCCCTTCGGCTCGTGTGTTGCAAGGATGGCGATCTCGTGTACTGTATACAAGAGCTTTCGTGACGAGGGGAGGATGGGTTGCCCGGCGCGCTCCATGGTCTGACGGTTCTCGACCTCACTAGCCACCTTTCCGGCCCGTATTGCGCCATGCTCCTGGCCGACCACGGCGCGGACGTGATCAAGGTCGAGCGGCCCGGAACCGGCGACGACGCGCGGCGCATGCCGCCCTTCGTGAATGGCGAGGGCGCGCCCTTCATGATCTGGAACCGCAACAAGCGGTCCGTCGCCATCGACCTGAAGTCGCCCGAGGGCAAGGCCGCACTCTTGAAGCTGGTCGACGGCGCCGACATCCTGATCGAGAACAACCGGCCCGGCGCCATGGACCGGCTGGGCCTGGGCTGGGACGTGCTGCATGCGCGCAACCCGCGCCTGATCCAGGGCTCCATCTCGGGCTTCGGGCAGACGGGCCCCTATGCCGAGCGCGGCGGCTTCGACCTGGTGAGCCAGGGCATGTCCGGGTTGATGAGCATCAACGGTGCGGCCGACGGCCCGCCGCACCGGCTGCCCATCGCCATTTCGGACGTGGCGGCCGGCATGCACCTGGCAATCGGCCTATTGGCCGCCGTCGAGGCCCGCCACCGCACCGGCCGCGGGCAGATGGTCGAGACCTCGCTGCTGGAATCCGCGCTGTCCTTCCTCGTCTACGAGGCGGCCCATGTCTTCGCCACCGGCCAGCGGCCGGCGCGCCTGGGCCAGGCCCATCGCGGCAGCTCGCCCTACCAGGCGTTCCAGACGGCCGACGGCTGGATCACGGTGGGTGCCGGCCAGCAGAATTTCTGGGAGCGCCTGTGCGACATCCTGGAAGTGCCGGAACTGGTCGCCGACCCGCGCTTCGTGACCAATGCCGATCGGGTGGCCAACAACGACGTGCTGGTGGCGTTGCTCCAGCAGCGGCTGCTGCTGCAGCCGTCGCAGCACTGGCTGGACGCAATGGACGCGGCTGCCATCCCCGGCGGCCCGATCCTGCATTGCGACGAGGTGCTGGCCGACCCGCACATCATTGCGCGCGGCATGGTGGCCGAGACCGAACACCCGCACACAGGCACCTTCCGCACGCTGGGCGTGCCGGTGAAGATGTCCGAGACGCCGGGTTCGGTACGCCGGCCGCCGCCGCGCCTGGGAGAACACACGGCCGAGGTGCTCGGCACCGTGGATGGGGCCGGTCCGGCATCGGCGGCGAAGAACCGCCGGGCCTAGGAACGGCTCTTGCTAGAGGCTCACCGACGAAGCAGGGAGTTGGCGATGGTTGTGCAACGGAGTTTGAAGATCGGCGCGGCTGGCCTGTTCATGGCCGCGCTCGCCTTGCAGGGCGCGCATGCCCAGGTCCCGGGCGTCACCGCCGATACGATCAAGATCGGCACGTTCGGCGCGCTGACCGGGCCGGGCTATCTCTACGGCAAGCTGCCGATGAACGGCATCGACGTCGTGTTCGACGAGATCAATGCCAAGGGCGGCATCCATGGCCGCAAGCTCCAGCTCGTGCGCGAGGATGATCGCTGCGACCCGGCCGCCGCCATCGGCGCGGTCAAGAAGCTGATCCACCAGGACGCGGTCTTCGCGATGATCGGCGGCGGCTGCAGCAACGCCACCTTCGCCGCGCGCGAGACGATCGACGAGGCGAAGATCCCACTGGTCGTCATGGCGTCCGTGCATGACGGCATCACCACGCCGACCCCGCCCACCATCTTCAGCGCCGCCACCACCTCGTCGATCGAGAGCCAGGCGCAGCTGCAGTTCGCCATCGACCAGGGCGCCAAGCGCATCGCCATCATTTCGATGCGCGATAGCTGGGGCCGCGCCCGCTACAACCCGATGATCGAGGCCTTCGCCAAGAAGGGCATCAAGCCGGTCGCCGACGAAGAGCTGTCGCCCGACGCCAACGACGCCACGGCCCAGGTGCTGCGCCTGAAGATGGCCAACGCCGACGCCGTGCTGATGGTGCTCTATCCCAAGCCCGCCGCCGTCTTCGTCCGGGATTCGCAGAAGCTGGCCTTCAAGCCGCTGGCCATCGGCCAGACCGGCATCGCCGACCCGGCCGCCTTCGAAGACCAGGTCGCCTCGCCGGGGGCGACCGCCAACTTCCGCACCATCTCGATGGTCAGCATGACGCCGCAGGACCCGGCCGCCGAGAAGTACCGCAAGGCGATCGAAGCGAAGTTCCCGGGCGATCGCCTGTCGGTCTACAACCTGTTCGGCATCGGCAGCGCCCAGGTGATGGCAGAGGCCCTGCGTCGCGCCGGGCCCGAGCTCACCCGCGAGAAGCTGGTTGCCGCCCTGAACGGCCTGAAGGACTTCAAGATCGACGTCTATCCCGGCCCGATCACATGCTCCGAGACCGACCATCGCTGCCACAAGACGCCGGCCTGGATCGCCAAGGACCCGGGCGGTCCGGTGCGTGTCCTGGGCGCGACCAAGGTCGAGTAGCGGCCTTGCTGCTGCTCAGCTACCTGCTGTTGAGCGGGGTGACGACAGGGGCGCTCTACGCCCTTGTCGCACTCGGCATCGTGGTCGTGAACAAGGCGACCGGCGTGATCAACTTCGCCCATGGCGAGCTGTTCATGTTCTCGGGCTTCGTCGCCTGGACCCTGCATGTGCAGATGGGGGTGATGTACCCGGTGGCCCTGCCGCTGGCGGTCGCCGCCGGCTTCCTGCTGGGCGCCTTGACCGACCGCATCGCCTTTCGCCCGCTGATCAAGGCGGACGTGATCAGCCTCGTGCTGGCCACGGTCGGCATCGCCTTCGTGCTGCGCGGGCTGGCCCGCGTAATCTGGGGCGGCAAAGGCGACTACCTCTCCTTCCCGCCGATCACCTCGCCCGAGCCGGTGATGATCGGCGAGATCATGGTGATCCCGCAGCAGTTGGCCGTCCTGGCCGGCGCCATCGTCGTGATGCTGGCATTCGCCGCCTTCTTCCGCCTGACGCGGGCTGGCAAGATGATGCAGGCGACGGCCGACAACTCCAAGGCCGCCACCCTGGTCGGCATCCGCACGGCGCGCATCTACACCCTCTCCTTCGGCACCGGGGCCGCCATCGCGGCGGCTGCCGCCGTCCTCATGGCGCCCCTGACGCTGCTCTATCCCGACATGGGCTTCTCGTTCTTCATCAAGGGCTTCGCCGCAGCCGTGCTGGGCGGGCTGACCAGCCTGCCGGGTGCCGTCCTGGGCGGGCTGATCATCGGGGTCATCGAGGCGCTGGCGGGTGGCTACATCCATTCCAGCTTCATCGAGGTCTCGGCCTTCGTCGTCATCATGCTGGTGCTGGTGGTGCGCCCGACCGGGCTGCTCGGCGCCGGCCGACTGCGGCGGGTCTGATCCAATGGCATTGTTCGGTCGTCGCAACGTCCTGCTGGTGCTGCTCGTCGCAGCAGTGCTGGCCCCGCAATTCGTCAACACCTACCACCTGTTCGTCGCCAACCTGATCCTGGTCTATGTCCTGCTGTCGATCGGGCTGAACATCCTGGTCGGCTATGCCGGCCAGCTCGCCTTCGCCAATGCAGCCATGTTCGGCATCGGCGCCTATGGCACCGGCCTGCTGCAGGTGCATTTCGGCTGGCCCTTCTGGCTGGCCTTCCCCACGGGGGCGGTGATCGCGACCTCGGTCGGGCTCGCCATCTCGCTGCCGGCGCTCCGCCTCAGCGGGCTCTACCTGGCGCTGTCCAGCCTGGCCTTCGCCCAGTTCACGCAGTGGGTCTTCCTGCACTGGGAATCCGTCACCTTCGGCGCGGGCGGCTTCAAGACACCGACCGTGTCGTTTGCCCCCCTGCCCGTCTCCAAGCCGATCGGGCTCTACTATCTGAGCCTGATCCTGGCGGTCGCCCTCTTCCTGCTGGCGCAGAACCTGGTGCGCTCGCGCCTCGGCCGGGCCTTCGTGGCGGTGCGCGACGGCGAGGTGGCGGCCCAGTCGCTCGGCATCGACCTCCTGCGCTACAAGGCGCTCGCCTTCGGCATCAGCGGCTTTTATGCCGGGATCGCCGGCGGCATCTATTCGGCGATGCTGAACTTCGTCTCGCCCGAAGGCTACGACCTGTTCCAGATGGTCCTGCACAAGGCGATGATCGTGGTGGGCGGCCTGGGCTCGATCGCGGGGTCCGTCCTCGGCGCCGGCGCCATCGTCGGCCTGCTGGAGGCGCTGCGCGAGGTGAAGGGCATCCAGGAAATCGCTTTCGGCGCAATCCTCGTCATCTTCATCCTCTTCATGCCGGGCGGGCTGATCGCCTTCCTGAAGACCCGGGTCCCCGGCTGGGAGGAGCCGTTGCACCGCCGCGGCCGCGGCGACGCGCCCACGGTCAGTACCACGCCCGCGACCAAGGTGGTGCGGCCATGAGCACGGCACTCCTTTCCATCCGCGATGTCTCCGTTGGCTTCGGCGGGGTGAAGGTGCTGGATGGCATCTCCATCGACGTGATGCCCGGCGAGATCCGCGGCCTGATCGGCCCCAACGGCGCCGGCAAGACGACGCTGCTGAACGTCATCTGCGGCATCCACGCGCCGCACCAGGGTGACGTGCTGCTGGACGGCACCTCGATCGTCGGCCTGAAGCCCAGCCGCATCGCCGGCCTGGGCCTCGGCCGCACCTTCCAGACCTCGCAGCTCTTCCGCGGCATGACGGTCCTGGAAAACCTGATGACCGGCCTGCACCGCCGCACCACGGCCGGCATGCTGGGGGCGGCCTTCAACCTCGCCAGCTATCGCGAGGAGGAGGAGCGGGCCGAGGAAGCCGCGCGCAAGGCGCTGGAGTTCATCGGCATGGCCGACTTCGCCGAGCGGCCGGGCACGGCGCTTTCCTTCGGGCAGCAGCGCGTCATCGAGATCGCCCGCACGCTCATCGGCGACCCCAAGGTGGTGCTGCTGGACGAGCCCGCCGTCGGCCTCAGCATCAACCGCTTGGCGGAGTTCGACACCCTGCTGCGCCGCATCCGCGACGAGAAGGGCGTCACCCTCATCCTGATCGAGCATGTCATCCGGCTGGTGATGGACGTGTGCGACCAGGTGACGGTGCTGAGCTCGGGGCGGCGCATCGCCGACGGCCCGCCCGACCAGGTGCGCAACGACCCCGACGTGATCGAAGCCTATCTCGGGAAGGAACTCCGTGCTCGACATTCGGCATCTTAAGGTCGCCTACGGCATCACCGAGGTGCTGCGGGACGTTTCGTTCCAGGTGCCGACGGGCTCGATCGTGGCGCTGCTGGGCGGCAACGGCTCGGGCAAGACGACCATGCTCAACACGCTGACCGGGCTGGTGCGCCCGGTCGCCGGCTCCATCACCTTCGAGGGCAAGGAGTGCGCGGGCCTGGCGCCGGACGGCATCGTCCGCCGCGGCATCGCCCAGGTGCCGCAGGGGCGCGAGGTGTGGCCCACCATGTCGGTCCACGACAACCTGGAGCTGGGTGCCGCCACGCGGCGCGACTGGCCCGGCATCCGGTCCGACCTGGACGATGTCTACGCCATGTTCCCCAAGCTGAAGGTCCACAAGCGCCGCCATGCCGGCAGCCTCAGCGGCGGCGAGCAGCAGATGGTGGCGATCGGCCGCGCCCTGATGGCCCGTCCCCGATGCCTCCTGATGGACGAGCCCTCGGCCGGTCTGGCGCCATCGATCGTCGGCGACATGGTCGACACCATCCTGGCGCTGAACCGCCGCGGCCTCACCATCCTGCTGGTGGAACAGAACATCGGCGTCGCCGCCGCGGTGGCAGAGCATGCCCACATCCTGCAGGGCGGCGAGATAGCCTTCTCCGGCCCCGCCGCCGGCCTGATCGACAACCCGGCGGTGCTGCGGTCGTATCTGGGGCGGTGACCTTCGACCGCCATATGACATTTCCATGACAACCCCGCTGCCCACCCACTAAGGTCGCCGCCCGGCGACGAAGGGGTGGGCAGGCGATGGCGGCAGGTGGCGCTTCGGCGTGGCGGACGACGCTGCTTTCGGCGGGCGTCCTGGCCTTCGCCGGGATGGGCGATGCGCTGATCTATGTCGTGCTGCCGATCGAGGCCGCAGCCTTCGGGCTGTCGCTGACCTGGGTCGGCATCCTCTTGTCGGCCAACCGGTTTGCCCGCGTTCTGCTTTATGGCGAGATCGCGCGACTCGGCATCCGGGTCGGCCCCCGCAACCTGTCGATCGCGGCCGCCGTGGCCTCCATCATCTCCACCTTCATGTACGGGCTGGTGGACAGCCCGTGGCTGCAACTGGTGGCGCGCATCATGTGGGGGCTGTCCTTCGCCGCCCTCAACCTGACGACGCTGACCTATGCCTGGGGCGACGGGCGCGACGGCCGGTCGGGCACGCGCATGGGGGCCAGCCGCGGGCTGCGCCAGACCGGCCTTGCCTTCGCCTGCGCGGCGGGTGCGTGGGCGGCCGTCGCGATCGGCCCGCGGGAGGCCTTCCTGGCGATCGGCATGCTGTCCCTGCCCTGCCTGGCGCTGGCCCTGATGCTGCCGCGGGCCGAGCCCGGCAAGCGGTCGGAGGAACGGGTGTGGACCCGGCCGGCCCCGGTGGACGTCTACATCTTCGCCTTTGGCGCGGTCATCGACGGAGGCTTCGTCATGACCATGGCCCTGGTCCTGGGCGAGGATGCCGGCCCGCGCGAGGCGATGATCGCGGCCGGCCTGTCCTGGGCCCTGCGCTACCTCGTGGTGGTGGCCGTCGCCCCCGTCAGCGGGGTGCTGTGCGACCGCTGGGGGGCGAACCGGCTGTTGCTGTTCTCGTCGGCAACGGTGATCGCCGGCCTGCTGGCCGTCACGCTGGGATGGGCCTATGCCGGCGTCATCGCGGTCGTCGTCACCCGCGCCATGGTCGACACCACCGCCCCCATCGTCGCCGCCCAGACGGCGCGTGGCGAGGTGCTGATCGCGGTATCGCGCAACGCCACTTGGCGCGACATGGGGGCCGCGGTCGGCCCGGTGATCGCCGGCTTCACCCTGGGGCTGGTGAGCCTGCCGCCCTACTATGCCGGCATGGCCGCCATCCTGGCGGCCGTCACGCTGTGGATGGCGCGCGTCGTGCTGCGCGCGCCATGACCACCCGTTGGGCCGCCCCGGTTCAGGCGTCGTAGCCGGGGCTGATCCGGTCCAGCTTGCGCAGCAGGGCCGGCCATTCCATTACGCCATAGGGCCGGCGCGTCTGCGGCTGGTAGTTCATGTAGGTCGCCTGTAGCACGTCGTCCGGCACCGGGCGCAGCGGCTGACCGGTCGACAGCGCGGCCAGTTGCGCCTTGCAGGACAGTTCCAGCCGGTGCATGGCGTTGAAGGCCTCCGGGATCGTGTTGCCGGTGGTCAGCAGGCCGTGGTTGCGCAGGATGAGCGCGTTGTGCCCGCCGAGATCGGCCACCAGTTCGTCCTGCATGGCGAGGTCCAGCACCACGCCCTTGTACTCATGATAGCCAACCTGCACGAACCGCATGGAGGTCTGGTTCATCGGCAGCAGCCCGCATTCCAGCGACGACACCGCCATGCCGGGCCAGGTGTGGGTATGGATGACGCAGTCGGTCTCGTGCCGCGCCTTGTGGATGGCGCTATGGATGACGAAGCCGGCCCGGTTCACGCCATACTCGAAGTCGCCATAGCCGGGGCGGGCTAGGATGTTGCCATCATAGTCGACTTTGATCAGCGAGGAGGCGGTGATCTCCTCGTACAGCATGCCGTAGGGGTTGATGAGGAACGCGCCGTCCTCCCCCGGCACGCGGGCGGAAATGTGGTTCGCCGCCATGTCCGACATCTCGTAGATATCAAGCAGGCGATAGCAGGCTGCGAGGTCGATCCGCGCCTGCCATTCCTCCGGCGTCACCCGATTGTGCATCGATTCGATGCGAAGCTGCTTCCTGGCCGTGCTCGCCATGATCCGGTTTTCCTCAATGGAACATGCATTTGACGGTAGAATAGCGCGATTGCCGACAGATCGCGCGGGTACGACGGAAAAAACGGCGAGCGGAGAAGGCCGTGATGGTCTATGGTACCCGGAGTGTGCCGTTGCACACATCGTCATCCTGCTCTCGGCCTAGCGAAGCCGACTGCCTCACGTTCTGTCTGGCTCCGCGGCCGGGGTGATCCGGGCGGGCAGCAAAACCGATAGATCGGATGGCGCATTACGACAGACGTAGGACGCGTCGCCCCAGGTGACGTGTCCTTGCGCCTATCACCGGAGTTACGAGAATGCCTGTCGGTACCGTCAAGTGGTTCAACAGCACCAAGGGTTACGGTTTCATTCAGCCTGACAATGGCGGGCCGGATGTGTTCGTCCATATTTCCGCCGTCGAGCGCGCGGGCATGGGCAATCTGGCCGAAGGCCAGAAGATCTCCTTCGAGGAGCAGCGCGATCCCAAGCGCGGCAAGACCTCGGCCGAGAATCTGAAGGCCGTCTGAACTCAGCCCGTCTGAGTTTCAGGCAGACCCTGAGATGAGAACGCCGCCACCTTCGGGTGGCGGCGTTTTTCGTTCTGGCGTCGGCCGGGCCGACGCCTCGCCTCGGGCGGATCAAGTTCCCTGTTGAGCCGGCGGGAGTCCCGGGCCTAGACGAGAGGGGGCGAGGCCGCCGGCGCAACCAGGCGGCCCGTTTCGGAGGAAGCCCCATGAACAGACGTCGGATGTTGTCGCTGCTGGCGGCGGGTGCCGCTGGCGGGGTACTGGGCCTGCCGCACCTGGCCGCCGCACAGGACCGCCGGACCATGGTGACGGTGGTGAAGATCGCCGGCATCCCCTGGTTCAACGCGCTGGAGCGCGGCGTGCTGCGCGGTGCCAAGGAATTCGACCTGGCCGCATCCATGATCGGCCCGGCCAATGTCGACCCCGCCCAGCAGGTGAAGCTGCTGGAGGACCTGATCGCGCGCAAGGTAGACGTCATCGGCCTGGTGCCGCTGGACGTGAAGGTGACCGAGCCGGTGCTGCGTCGCGCCCAGGCCGGCGGCATCACCGTCATCACCCATGAGGGACCCGAACAGGAAGGGCGGACCTGGAACGTCGAGCTGATCGATTCCGTCAGCTTCGGCGAGGAGCAGATGAAGAAGCTCGCCGCCGAGATGAAGGAACAGGGCGAATACGTCATCTATGTCGGCACGCTGACGACGCCGCTCCACAACAAATGGGCCGACGCCGCCATCGCCTACCAGAAGAAGCACTATCCCAAGATGAAGCTGGCGACCGACCGCTTCCCCGGCGGCGACGAGATCGACACCTCGCAGCGCACGACGCTGGACGTCATCAAGGCCTATCCCAACGTGCGCGGCATCCTGGGCTTCGGATCCAACGGGCCGATCGGCGCCGGCAATGCGGTGCGTCAGCGGCGGCTGGGCCAGCGCATCGCCATCGTCGGCACCGTGCTGCCGTCGCAGGCCAAGCCCCTGATCATGGACGGCACCATCCGCGAGGGCTTCCTGTGGAGCCCGAACGACGCCGGCTATGCCATGGTCGCGGTCGCCAAGCTGGTGCTGGACGGTCGCAAGATCGAGGACGGGATGGTCATCCCCGGCCTGGGAAAGGCCGTCGTCGACGTGCCCAACCGCCAGATCCGCGTCGACCGGATCATGCGGATCAACAAGCAGACGGTGGACGGGCTGATCGCCCAGGGCCTGTGAGCGCGGGGGGCCTGTAAGCGCGGGCGGGAGCCGATGCCGCCTTTCCTGGAACTGAGAGGAATCACCAAGCGGTTCGGCGGCGTCCGCGCGCTGGACGCCGTCGACCTGGAGATCGCATCGGGCGAGGTGCACGGCCTCGTCGGCCAGAATGGCTGCGGCAAGTCCACCCTGATCAAGATCATCGCCGGGGTGGAGGCGCCCGAGGCGGGCGGCACCATCACGCTCGACGGGCAGACGCGCGCGCGCCTGACGCCGGCCGAGAGCCGGCGGCTCGGCATCCAGGTGATCTACCAGGACCTGTCGCTCTTCCCCAACCTGTCGGTGGCCGAGAACATCGCCATCGGCCGCATGCCGGGCGGTCTCGGGCGGGTCGACCAACGGGCCATGCGCGCCACGGCCGCGGCCGCGCTGGACCGGCTTGGGGTGGCGCTGGCCCTGGATGCGACCGTGGGCGAACTGGCCATCGCCGACCGCCAACTGGTGGCGATCTGCCGGGCGATGGCCGAGGACGCGCGCCTGCTGATCATGGACGAGCCGACCGCCTCGCTGACCCGGCGCGAGGTCGAGGTGCTGGCCGGCCGCATGGCCGACCTGGCGCGGCGCGGCATCGCCGTCCTCTTCGTCAGCCACCGGCTGGAGGAGGTGCTGGAGGTATCGGCGCGCGTCACCGTGCTGCGCGACGGCGCCAAGGTCGGCACCTTCGCGCCGGCCGATCTCGACGAGGACCGGCTGACCCGGCTGATGACGGGCCGCCAGTTCCACTACGCCATCCGCGACGGCGCGACGCCCGCCGGCCGGGTGGTGCTGGCGGTCGACGGGCTGTCGCGAGCGGGCGAGTTCCAGGATATCGACCTGCGGCTCCATGCCGGCGAGGTGGTGGGCCTGACCGGCCGGCTGGGCGCCGGGCGGACCGAGCTGGCACTGGCCATCTTCGGCATGACCGCGGCCGACCGCGGCACCATCCGGCTCGACGGCCAGCCCCTGCCCCCAGGCTCCAACCGGGCGGCCATCGCGGGCGGCGTCGCCTACGTCTCGGAGGACCGGCTGACCTGCGGCCTGGCACTGGAACGGCCGGTCGGCGACAACCTGGTCGTCACCATCCTCGACCGGCTGGCCGGGCGGGCAGGCCTGATCCCGGCCGCACGGCGGGCAGGTGCGGTGCGCGACGGGATCGCCCGGCTGGCGATCAAGGCGGCCCGGCCGGAGATTGCCGTGCGCACGCTGTCCGGCGGCAACCAGCAGCGGGTCGTGCTGGCCAAGTGGCTGGCGACGGGGCCGCGCCTGCTGATCCTCGACAGCCCGACGGTCGGCGTCGACATCGGCGCCAAGGACGGCATCTACGCCCTCCTGCGCGAGCTGGCGGCCGAGGGGCTGGCGATCCTCCTCATCTCCGACGAGATCGCCGAGGTGCTGCACCATGCCGACCGGGTGCTGGTGATGCGGGCCGGGCGGATCGCCGGCGAGTACCGGCCGGCCGCCACCACGACGGGCGAGCTGCGGGCGGCCATCGATGGTTGACCGCGCGATGGGCGATAAGCTGGCCCGCCTGGTCCGCACGCACGAGTTCCGCCTGCTGCTGGCAACCCTGGCCCTGGCCACGGGCCTGTCGATCGCGACCGACACCTTCCTGACGGCGCAGAACCTGTTCGACCTGCTGACCGCCAACGCCTTCGCCGGCATCCTGGCGGCGGGATTGCTGGTGGTGCTGGTGGCGGGCGGGATCGACATCTCCTTCACCGCCACGGCGTCGGTCGCGCAGTACCTGGCGATGACGGCAGCCAACGCCTGGGGCCTCGACTGGGCCAGCGTGTTCGCCATCGGCATCCTGGCCGGGGCGGCCTGCGGGGCGATCAACGCCGCGCTCATCGAGGGCCTGCGCATTCCCGGCATCATCGTCACCATCGCGACGCTGAACGTCTTCTACGGCCTGCTCGTCTTCACCACGGGCGGCCGCTACATCTATGCCCTGCCCGACTGGTTCGCCCAGGGCATCTGGTGGTTCGAATATGTCGATGCCGAACAGATCCCCTACGGCCTGAACCTGCAGATCCTGCTGCTGGTCCTGGCCTTCGCGGCCACCGCCTGGCTGCTGAACCGGACCGGCGTCGGCCGGCGCATCCGCGCGCTGGGCGGCAACCGCGAGGCCGCCCGCCGGCTGGGCTTCCCCGTCTTCGGCCTCAACCTGCTGGCCTATGGCTACATGGGCATGATGGCCGGCATCGCCTCGCTGGCCCAGGCCCAACTGGCACAATCCGTCGCCCCCACCGTCCTGGTCGGGCGCGAGTTGGACGTGCTGGCGGCGGTGGTCCTGGGCGGGGCCAGCCTGAATGGCGGCATCGGCTCGGTCACGGGCACCATCCTCGGCCTGACGCTGCTGGCGATCATGCAGAACGGGCTGGTGCTGGCGGGCGTGTCCTCCTACTGGTCGCCCTTCTTCACCGGGCTGGTGATCCTGCTCTCGGTCTCGACCGCGGCATTGGAGCACCGGCGGCGACCGGCCTCGGTCGGGGCCGCGGCATGACCGGCTGGCGCGGCCTGCTTTCCGGTGCGGGCGACGGCACCAACCGCGCCCTCCTGGCGACGATCGCGGCCGCCATGCTCGCCTTCGGCCTGGTGGTCGGCGACGGATTCTTCAGTTTCGCGGCCATGCGGTCGATGGCGTTCCAGATGCCGGAGCTGGGCATCCTGTCCCTGGCGATGATGGTGACGCTGCTGTCGGGCGGCATCAACCTGGCGGTGATCGCGACCGCCAACCTCTCGGCGCTGGCCATGGCCTGGGTGCTAACGGGTTTCGTGCCGGGCAGCGAGGGGCCCGCCTGGGTCGCCTGGCAAGGGGCAGCGATCGCCGCCGGCTTTGCCGTGGCGGCCGCCGCCGGCCTGCTGAACGGCGTGCTGATCGCCTATCTGCGCGTGTCGCCGATCCTGGCGACGCTGGGCACGATGACGCTGCTGAAAGGGCTGGCGATCGGGCTGACGCGCGGCGAGGTGCTGTCGGGCTTTCCCGAGCCGATCCTCTACCTGGGCAACGGTACCCTCCTGGGCGTGCCGGCCGGCCTCTACCTGTTCGCGGCCACGGCGGTCCTGGTCGCCATCATCCTCGGCCGCACACCGCTGGGTGCGGCCATCGTCATGATCGGCTCGAACGAAAAGGCCGCGCGCTTCTCGGGCATCGACACGCGCGCCGTGATCGTGCGCGTCTATCTTATGTCGGGCCTGCTCGCGGGGCTGGCCGCCCTGGTGATGATGGCGCGCTTCAACTCCGCCAATGCCGCCTATGGCGAAAGCTACCTGCTGGTGACGATCCTGGCGGCCGTGCTAGGGGGCACCAATCCGATGGGCGGCGCCGGCCGGGTCGGCGGGCTGGTGCTGGCGCTGGTCCTGCTCCAGGTCGTGTCGTCGGGCTTCAACCAGTTGGATGTCAGCCCGTTCCTGACGCTGGCCATCTGGGGCGTCATTCTGCTGGCCGTGACGGGGCTGGCCGCGCGCCGGGCGCGAGAAGGGACTGTGTGACGAGCTTCCGCTTTCTGCATGCGGCCGACATCCATCTGGACAGTCCGCTGCATGGTCTTTCCCGCTATGACGGGCTTCCGGTCGAGGACATTCGCTCGGCGACCCGGGCGGCCTTCGACAATCTCATCCAGTATGCGATCGACGAACGCGTGAACTTCGTGGTGATCGCGGGCGACCTGTTCGACGGCGAATGGCGCGACATGGGCACCGGGCTCTACTTTGCCCGGGCCATGGGCCGGCTCGACCAGGCCGGCATCCCGGCCTTCGTCCTCGCGGGCAACCACGACGCCGCTTCGACCATCTCACGGACAGTGCCCTGGCCACCCAACGTCCGCCAGTTCGGTTCCCGCAGGCCGGAGACCCATCGCCTGCCGGAACTGGCCGTGGCCGTGCACGGGCAGAGCTTCGCCACGCCGGCGGTCACCGACAACCTGGTCGTCGCCTACCCGCCCGCCGAGGCGCATGCCTTCAACATCGGCGTGCTGCACACCGCGCTGGCCGGGCGGCCGGGGCACGCCACCTACGCGCCCTGCAGCGTCGAGGACCTCCGCTCGAGGGGCTACGACTATTGGGCGCTGGGACACGTGCACGAGTTCGAGATCGTCGGCAGGGAACCCCACATCGTCTTCCCGGGAAACGTGCAGGGACGAACCATCCGCGAGACCGGGCCCAAGGGCGCGGTGCTCGTGACCGTCGTCGACGGCGAGATCGCGGCGGTGGCAAGGGCGGACCTGGACGTCATCCGCTGGATGCGCCTGGAGGTGGACTGCGCCGGCGCGACGCTCGAGGAGATTGCCGATCGCGTCCGCGCCGAGCTGGGGCGCGCCCACGGGGCCAACGGGACCGGGCGCCCGCTGGTCGCGCGGGTCAGCCTGGTCGGGGCAATGGCCGAAGCCGGGGCGCTGCACGATCGCGCGCCGCTCCTGCGGGACAATGTGCGCGCGATCGCCGCCTCGATATCGCCGGACCTTCACGTCGAGAAGGTGAAGGTGCTGGTGACCCAGCCGGTCGCCGAACACCCCGCCGCTCTGGGTGGCGATATCGCGGGACTGATCGACGAAGGCGCCTCCGACCCGGAGCTGATCGGCGCGATCAAGGCGGACCTGGAACGCTTCATGGTCGCCGCGGACGCCACGCTCGGCCCCTGCGAAGATGGCAACCTGGGCGAAGATGGCGGCCCGCTTGAAGATGGCGAGTTGCACGATGATGGCGGGCTGCGCCTTCTGGCGTCGCAGGGCGACTGGCCGGCGATTCTCCGGACGGCATCGCTGGCCCTGCGCTCCCGCCTGACGCGGGAGGCCTGATCCATGCGCTTCTCCCGCCTGTCGCTGGAACGATACGGCCGCTTCGAGGGCTGCGAGCTGGCCTTCCGCGGCGGCAGCCCCGACCTGCACATCATCTATGGGGCGAACGAAGCCGGCAAGACGACCGCGCTGTCCGCCGTGTCGGACCTGCTCTTCGGGTTCCCGCTTCGATCGCCCTACAATTTCCTGTTCGACTATGCGCTGCTTCGCGTCGGGGCCACGCTCGAGGACGACGGCCGCACCCTCGTCTGTCGCCGAAAGAAGGGGACGGGCGCCACGCTGCTGAACGGCGACGACGCCGCCATCGACGAAGCGCCGCTGACCGCGATGCTGAAGGGGCAGGCGCGCGACACCTTCGGCCTGTCGTTCAGCCTGGACCAGGATGCGTTGCGATCGGGCGGCCGGGCGATGGTCGAAGCCAGGAACGACCTTGGCCGAGCCCTGTTCGCGGCCGGCTCGGGACTGACCGGCGTCGCCGACGAGTTGAAGAAGCTGGAAACGGAGGCGGACGCGATCTGGGCTTCGTCGACCGCGCAACGCCGCACCTTCACCCAGGCGCAGAAACAGCTCACCGACGCCCTGCGCGTGGTCCGCCAGGAGGCCCTGAAGCCGAAGGCCTGGACCGAGGCACGACAGGCAACCGAACGCGCCCGCGCGGCGCTCGAAGCGGCCCGGAAAGCCCGCGACGAGGTGCAGTCCGAACTGCGGGCGATCGATCGGCTCAGGCGGGTGGCGCCCCTGGTGCGGCAACGCGACGAGCAACTGGAGAGGCTGCGATCCTGCGACGGCGCCATGGATATCGGCAGGCAGAAGGAAGATGCCGCCGAGGCCATCATCATGGAGGCCGACGAGGCCCAGCGCAGGCACGCCGCCGCCGAGCAGTTGCGGGCCGACGCCGCCGACCGTCGCGCCAAGGTCGAGGCCGATCCGGTCATCCTTGCCCGGGCTGAAGACATCGACCAGCTCGTGGCCGATGCCGGTGCGGGCGAGAAGGGCGCGCGCGATCTGGCCCGTCTGGAATCCGAACTGGCCGCGGCCGGGCTGATGGCCGGGCGCCTTCGCGCAGAGGCCGGTGCGAACGCGGATGCCGCGCCGTCCCGGTCGGTCGCGGCCAAGCTGCGCGACCTCGCCCGACGCCATGGCGAGATCGCCGCAGCCGGCATCCAGGTCGCCGAGAGCCGTGCCGACATCGAGGATCGGCGTCGACTTGCCCGGTCGCGACTGGATGGCGCCCCGGCCGAAGCGGCCTTCGATGCGCTCATCGACGCCGTCGATGCGGCCCGGGCGCTGGGTGCAGACGCGGACGCACGCTGCGACAGCGCAGGCCGGAAAGCAGAGACGGCGGCAGTGGCGGTTCCCGCCCTGCTGGCGAGGCTTGCCCCCTGGAGCGGCGCGATCGGCGAACTTCTGGCCCTTCCGCGGGTCGCCGATGCAGAGATCGAATCTGCCCGGACAAATCTCGCGGATATTTCGGCCGACATCCGCCGGGAGGAGGACGAGGCGCGCCGCGCCTCCGACCAGGCTGCGGCAGTGGTGCTGCAGATCGCGCAGCTCGGAATCGGGGCGGCCGTCTCGCCCGAGGAGATCGCCTCGGCGAGGGCCGATCGCCAGCGGCATTGGCAGCCGATCCGCGACCACGTCCTTTCGGGCACGGCACTGCCATCGCCCGCCACCGCCGTTGCCGGGTTCGAGGCCAGTGTCCATCACGCGGACGAGCGGATGGAGCGCCGCTTCACGCTCGCCGACGCGTCCAGCCGCCTGTCCCTGTACGAACACAACCGGGCGGCACTCAATCTCGAGGCGGAGCAGGCGCAAGCGCGCGCCGAAGCCGGCCGGCGCCGGTACGCCGAGGCGCTGGAGGCATGGTGCGGCCGCCTGTCGGCGGTCGCCCTGCCGGCGATGGCGGCGGCCCAATTCTCGACCTGGCAGGCCGGCCGGGACGCCGTCGAAGCCGCACACGCGCAGACGATCGAACTGCGGTCCGACCACGATGCGATCGTCGCGCGTCGCGACGGCAGCCGCCGGGCCTTGTCGGCCGCACTCGGTCTGCCCGACACCGGCGGACCGCTTGCGCCGGTACTGGCCTCCGCCGAGCGGCGGCGCGGCGAACTCGAGGAAGCGAGCCAGCAGCGTCGGCTGGCCCGGGAGCAGCTCCGGCAGATCGACGTCGATATCGCTGCCATCGACCGGCGCCAGCAGCGGCTGGACGCCGATGCCGCCGCCAACGCCGCTGCCTGGGGCGCCGCCCTGGCCGAAGCGGGGCTGGTGATCGACGCGGTTACCTGCGGTCCCGTTCTGGACTTGCTGGATGGGCTGCGCGAGGCGGCCAGGCTGGAAGCGGACCTTCACCGCCGCGTCGAGGGCATCCGGCGCGACGCACGAGGACATGTGGCGAGGGTGGAGGCCGTGGCCGATGGATGCGGCGTCGCCCCGGCCGACACCCAGGTGCGCCTGCGCGCGCTCCGGGACCGACTGGCCGCCGCGCGGGCCGCTGCCACCCTGGCGGGATCGCTCGAGGAGGAAGAGCGTCGCCGCGCCGACCAGGTCAACGAGGCGGCTGCGAAACTGAAGGCGGCCGACGACGCTTTGGCGCCGCTTCTTGCCGAAACGGCATCGGCGGATCGAGCCGGCCTGGCGGCTGCGATCGAGCGATCCCGTGCCAGGCGGCGGATCGTCGAGGAACTGGCATCCACGGAACGCCGGATCCTCGAGGAGGGCGACGGCCTGGCGCTGGATGCGCTCGTGGGCAGGGTCGCCGGTTCCGACATCGACCAGATCGCCAACCGCGTGGTGGCGCTCGACGCCCGCCTGAATGCGCTGAACGACGAAACCGATCTTGCCGCCACCGCACACGGCGATGCCCGCTCGGCGTTCGCGGCCCTGGATACCGGCGGGACGTCAGCGGTCGATGCGGCGGCGGACGCCGAGCAGGCCCGGGCCGAACTCGAGGTGCTGGCCGAGCAGTACATTCTCCGGCGGGCCCAGGCGGTCACCCTGAAATGGGCCATCGAGAAGTATCGCGCGCGTCATCAGGACCCGCTGCTGCTGCGCGCAGCCGAGCTGTTCTCGACCCTGACGGCCGGCCGCTACGCGATGCTGCGGGTCGAGGCCGATGGCCCCACCCCGCGGCTGCTGGGCCTGCGCGACGATGGGCGCACCGCGGTCGAGGTCGGCGCGATGAGCGAGGGCACCACCGATCAGCTATTCCTGGCCTTGCGACTGGCAGCCCTGGAGCGATCGGTCGCGGCCGGCATAAGACTGCCGTTCCTGGCCGACGATCTGTTCGTGAACTTCGACGACCAGCGCGCGGAAGCCGGCTTCAAGGTCCTGGCGGAAGTGGCCAGGTCGACGCAGGTCCTCTTCTTCACCCATCACCCGCACCTGGCGGCGATCGCCCGGAGCGTGGTCGGCGCCGACCTTCACTCGGAGTGCGCCCTCAACTGACAGCCGTCCGGCGCTGGAAGCCCTACGGCACCAGCACCGTCGCCCCCACCGTTTGCCGGCCCTCGATGGCGCGATGCGCGTCGGCCACGTCGGCCAGGGCGTAGCGCGCGCCGACATGGGCGGTGACGGCACCCGCGGCGACGGCCGCGAAAAGCTCGGCCGCGTTGGCGCGCAGGTCGGCCGGGTCGGCATTGTGCGGGAAGACCGAAGGCCGGGTCAGGAACAGGCAGCCCTTGCGGTTCAGCAGTTCCGGCTCGATCGCCGGCGCCGGGCCGGACGCGCCGCCATAGACCACCACCAGGCCGAAGGGTGCCGCGCAGTCCAGCGAATGCAGCAGCGTGTCGCGCCCGACCGAATCATAGACGACGCGGGCCTTGCGCCCGCCGGTGGCGGCCAGCATCCGCTCGGGCCAGCCGGCCGCGGTCGTCACCACGACATGGTCGCAGCCGGCCGCCAGCGCGGATGCCCGCTTGCCCTCCGACCCGACCCCGCCCACGACGACGGCGCCCAGCGCCTTGGCCCAGGCCGACAGAATGAGGCCGACGCCGCCGGCCGCCGCATGGACGAAGACGACCTCGCCCGGGGCCACCCGGTGGGTCTTGCGCAGCAGGTACTGTGCCGTCATCCCCTTGAAGATGAGGGCGGCCGCGTCCTCGTCGGACAGCGTGTCGGGCACCGGCACCAGCCGGTCGGCCGCCACCACCCGGCGATCGGCATAGGCGCCGATGCCGGCATTGATGTAGGCGACCCGGTCGCCCGGCCGGAGGCCCTCGACCCCCGGCCCCACCGCCTCGACGACGCCGGCCGCCTCATGCCCCAGCCCGGTCGGCAGCGGCAGCGGGTAGCCGCCGCCCTTGCGCTGGCTGATGTCGATGAAGTTGATGCCGATGGCGGCATGGCGCACCTGCGCCTGGCCCGCCCCCGGCGGCGCCAGCTCCTCGGTCGCCATTTCCATGACCTCCGGGCCGCCGAACGCCCGCACCCGCACCACCCGCGCCGTCGCCATGCCACTTCCTCCCCACGCCGCCTGCCTTGCCGGTCACGTCCCCGGATCGCCAGCATCGACGACCCCTGCTAGGAAGGGAACCGCAATCACGCGCACGGGGTTGGCGGTTGGGCGCAGGACGGCATACCGTAAGGATCTTGGCCATGCTGATCGGCCTGTCGGCCGCCGCTATCCTGTTCGTCGTCCTGGCATTCTTCGCGATCGGCCCGGAACGCGTCTGGCGCCTCGCCGGCCCGGCCGACCTCGGCCCCGTCGCGTTCGAGACGCTGGAGCGGCGCACCACCCCCAACGACGCGCTGGCCTGCCCGCCCGGCCTGTGTCGCGCCAGGAGCGACCGCGAACCCCCGATATTCGCGATGCCAGCGGCCGAACTGCGCCAGGCATTCGCCCGGGTCATGGCCGCCGAGCCACGCGTGGAGCGGCTGGCCGTAGACGAAGAGACGCTGACCGAGCGCTGGGTGCAGCGCAGCCGGGTGATGCGGTTCCCGGATACGGTCAATGTCCGCTTCGTCGACCTGGGCGAGGGCCGCTCGACCCTGGCGCTCTATTCCCGCTCCCAACTCGGCAGCGACGACATGGGCGTGAACCGGGCCAGGATCGAGCGCTGGCTCGATCGGCTGGCCGCCGGCCCCTGACGCCCCCTACCCCCGCTCGGCCAGCGGCATGAACACGTCGGTCAGCCACTCGGCCGGCGGCAGCACCCGGCAGTCGTTCAGGTATTCCTCGACGCAGGGCCGGTCGGCCGGCTCCTCGCCGCTGCCGGGCAGCCAGTCGCGGTAGAGCCGGCGGTAGGTGCGCTCCAGCTCCGCATAGGGGCCGCGATGGCGCAGGACGGCGTGGCGGCCGCCGGCGATTTCCAGCATGCGCACACCGTCCGGCAGCGTGGTGCCAGGCGGCACGGTCATGCAGGCGTCCGCGCGCAGGCGGTCCTTGGCGACCGAACTGGGATCGTCGTGGAAGATGCCGAAGAAGCGGGTGTCGGCGCCGATCACCCCGCTACTGCCGGCCCAGGCCTGCAGCCGCTCGAAAGCGTGGCCGATCTCCTGGTAGTCGCCAGAATGGGCGATGGCGGCGACGCGGACGGGTTCGGTCGAGCGGATGGCGACATCGGTCATGGCGGGCGTTCCCTTGGGCGCGGACATGGGTGGCGCATCGAGCGGCCCGCGCGCGCGATAGGCGGCGGGCGGGATGCCATAGGTGGACGAGAAGGCGCGGGTGAAGGCGGCGACGCCGGAATAGCCGGCGCGGCGGGCGACGCGGGGGATGGGCAACAGCCCCTCCACCAGTTCGGCCGCGGCGCGGTGGAGGCGGCGGCGGCGCACCGTGTCGGTCACCGTCTCGCCCATCGTCGCGCGATAGATGCGATGGAAGTGGCAGGGCGAGAAGCAGGCGACCGCCGCCAGGCGCTCCAGGTCCAGGTCCTCGTCCAGGTGGCGGCCGATATGGTCGACCACCCGCTCGATCCGGCGGCGGTACTGGAGGGTCGCGCGCTCGCTTTGGGCGGGGTTCGTCATGGGGAAAGGATAGCGGCAGCCCGCTTTGCCCCGCTTGCGAATATCGGGGGCTTGACGCTGCCGCCCCGGGTGCGATCCCTTCGGGGCGCCCTGCCCGTCCGGGTGGTGGACAAGAATTCGCACACTCCGAGGAAGGAACGCCCGACATGCAGTCGCTGGAAGGAAAGATCGCCTGGGTCACCGGCGCCGGGACCGGCATCGGCGAGGCAACCGCCGAGACTCTGGCGGCGGCCGGCATGGTCGTCATCCTGTCCGGCCGGCGCCAGGAGCCGCTGGACGCGGTGGCCGCGCGCATCGCCAAGGCCGGCGGCAAGGCCGAGGTGGCCGCGCTCGACGTGGTCGACGGCGATGCCTGCCAGGCGATCGCCGACGGCATCGTCGCCCGCCATGGCCGCATCGACCTGCTCTTCGCCAATGCCGGCCTCAACATCACCGACCGCACGATGGACGTGCTGAAGCGGCAGGACTTCAAGCTGCTGGTCGATGTGAACCTGACCGGCGCCTACAACACCGTGTCGGCGGTGCTGCCCGCCATGCGCAAGCAGCAGGACGGGCTGATCGTCAACCTCGTGTCCTGGGCCGGGCGCTATGTCGGCAAGGGTGCGGGTGTCGCCTACTGCGCCTCCAAGCACGGCATGCTGGTGCTGAACGAATCGATCAACCAGGAGGAATGCGGCAACGGCATCCGGGCCACCGCCATCTGCCCGGCCGACGTCGACACGCCGATCCTCGACCGCCGCCCGGTGAAGGTGAGCCAGGCCACCCGCGACGTCATCCTGAAGCCGCAGGACCTGGCCGACGCCGTGCTCTACGTGGCGCAGTTGCCGGCCCGGGTCTGCATCAACGAAATCCTGATCAGCCCGACCAAGAACAAGACCTACCTGCCGAACCTGCCCTGATGGCCGGCCGGGCCGCCCTGGCGACGCCGGGCGGCCCCCCTACCCTGCAAGCGCGGCCAGCGCCGCCGTGCCCAGCACATGCTCGCGCACGCCATACTCGCGCGCGCCGATGCCGGCATAGAAGGCGTGGGCACCGGCGTTCTTCTCGTTCGACGACCACCACATGAAGGTCCGGCTGCGGCGCCGGGCGGCCCGGGCCACGGCGACCAGCAACGCACGGGCGACGCCGCGTCGGCGCGCCCGCGCCAGCACGAAGATGTCCATGAGGTAGATGCCGCGCTCGCAATAGACGCTGCTGTAGGCGTCATTGTCGAAGCTGTAGCCGACCGGGCGGCCGTCGATCTCGGCCAGCCAGGCGCGGAACTCCGGCCGGCTGCCGAAGCCGTCGGCCAGTAGTCGCTCGGCGGTGATATGGCGGGTGGGGTCACCCTCGTGCCGGCTGAGCGCCCGGCTGAAGCGCACCAGGGTCGGCACGTCGGCGGCCACCGCGCGGCGGACCGCGATCGTGCCCTTCCCCGTTCCCGTCCCCGGTGCGCCGGTGGTCACGCCGGCTTGCTCATGGCCAGCAGCTTCTGCACCATCGCCTCGGTCAGGTTGCCGCCGGTGACGACCGCCACCGTCTTCTTCGACTGGTCGACCTTGCCGGCGAGGTAGCCGGCCGCGGCCACCACGCCCGCCGGCTCGCCCATCACCTTGGCGCCGAACAGCAGGGCGCGGAAGGCGTCCGCGATCGCCTGCTCGGGGATCAGCACCACGTCGTCCATGTATTTCTGCAGGTGGCGGAAGGGGAACTCGCCCGGGCGCACGGCCGAGAGGCCGTCGGCCATGCTGTCCCAATGATCGATCAGGGTGGGCTCGCCCTTCTGGCGCGAGACGTAATAGGCGTTGGCCCGCTCCGGCTGGACGCCGATCACCTTGATGTCGGGGCGCAGCAGCTTGATGGCCGTCGCCGTGCCGGCCGCCATGCCGCCCGAGGAAACCGGCACCAGCACCTGCTCGACGTCCGGCATGTCCTCGACGATCTCCAGCCCGATGCCGGCATGGCCGAGCGAGACCGGGCGATCCTCCCAGGTGTCGATCGCGGTCATACCGCGCTCCTTCGCCACCCGCTCGACGGTCGCCTGGCGCTGCGAGGCATCGGTGCCCGAGAAATAGACCTCGGCCCCGTGCGCCCGGGTGGCGGCCACCTTGTACGGGCTGGTGTGGTCCAGCATGACGACCACGACCGGCACCTGCATGATGCGGCCGGCCAGCGCGAAGCCCTGGGCGAAGTTGCCGGACGAGGTCATGACCACACCCCGGGCGCGTGCCTCCGGCGACAGCGCGTTCATGACGGCGAACGCCGCGCGCGGCTTGTAGGCGCAGGTGACCTGGTGCGTCTCCAGCTTCAGGAACAGGCGCTCGGCACCGATGGCCAGCGGCTCGCCCGCGAAGGGCACGATCGGCGTGCGGCGGATGATCGACGGCATGGCCGCGCGCGTGGCGCGGATCTCGTCCAGCGTGATCAGCGGACGAGCGGTGGCGGAATCGGGCATCGTCGGGGGCTCCAGCGGGCGGGGATGGGGATGGCTGGCCAGGACGCTAGCATGGGGTGGGCCCCGCGTTCTATTCTCTGCCCCACCCATGGCACCTTCCCGCACCATCCTCATCACCGGCGCCAGCCGCGGCATCGGGCTGGCCGCCGCCCATCATTTCGCGGCAGCCGGCCACCAGGTCATCGGCGTCGCCCGGTCCGCCGTGCCCGCGGGCTTCCCGGGCCGCTTCCACAGCCTTGACCTGGCCGCCGACGACTTCGCCGAGAAGATCGCGGCGGTGACAGCCGCGACGCCGGTCGACGTGCTGATCAACAATGCCGGGGCTGGCCGGATGGCCCATCTCGGCACGGTGAAGCTGGAGGATTTCGACGCCATCGTGCGCCTGAACCTGACGGCGACCCTGCTGGCGACGCGCGCCTGCCTGCCGCACATGCGCGCCCAGGGTTGGGGCCGCGTCGTCAACGTCGCCAGCCGGGCGGCACTGGGCAAGGACGGGCGTACCGTCTATGGCGCGACCAAGGCCGGGCTCTTCGGCTTCACCCGCACCTGGGCACTGGAACTGGCGGCCGAAGGGGTGACGGTCAATTGCGTCGCCCCCGGCCCGATCGAGACCGAGATGTTCCGCGAGCACAACCAGCCGGGCAGCCCAACCGCGCAGACCGTCATCGGCGCCATCCCCGTGAAGCGGATGGGCCAGCCCGAAGAGGTCGTCTCGGCGCTGGCCTTCTTCGCGGGCGAGCATGCCGGCTTCACCACCGGCCAGGTGCTCTATGTCTGCGGCGGCCTGACCGTGGCGCGCGACCCGATCTGACCGCCGCGTCTCGTTGGGGCAGCGCACGCCGTTCGCCGCTGCCAAGTCGCCGGCGGGCCTATGCCCGGGATGCTGCACCATCGCCCCATTCTCCGGTTGCCCTGGCCGGGTGGACTGCCACCCGGCCAAGTCATTGATCGCAGCGACAAAACCGGATGACGGGCGGCCGGGCTCCCCTAGTCCGCCGCAGCAGAGCGTGGCGCCTCAGACACCGCAGCGATGGCGGCCGCCCCCACTCCGTCGAGCGCCTTCAGATCAAGTGTATGGTCGGTTTCGTTGGCGACCGCGATCACCAAGCCCTGCCGGCGCAGCATGATCACCTTCTGGTCGGACGCCCCCGACGCCCACACCGCATCCACCGGCAGGCTCGGGAACTGGCCGTCGAGGTTGGTGCGGAAGCAGCCGGCATAGTGGTTGCCGAAATGGGTGGAGGTCAGGGCATAGTCGGCCCAGCCCTCCGGCAGCAGGCGCTCCCCGTTCCACACGCCGTCCTGGATGTAGAGCAGCCCGAAGCGGGCATAGTCGCGCAGGCAAGCGAAGCCCGAGCCCGACGCCACGAAGTTCCCCACCCGGTCGGCCGAATGCTGGTAGCTGGCCATGCCGATGCGGTCGGCCAGCAGGCCATAGACCGTCTCGTGATAGGGCAGCCCGCGGGCCTCGATGCGGTCGCGGATGATCGAACCCAGGACGTTCAGGCCGGTATTGATGTAGCGATAGACGGCACCCGGGCGGGTGGCGACGATCGCCCGCTGGGCGGTGTCGAACGCGTCCTCGCCGTCATAGTAGACGAAGCTGTTCTCGAAGATGACCGAGCCGCGCCCCTCGCCGTCGACGGCTGCGAAGGCGAGGCCCGAGCGCATGCGCATCAGGTCGTCGATGGTGATCAGGTGGTGGATGCAGCGCGGGTCCTTCCACAAGGGCGCCGGCGCCGGGTCGTAGACCGAGTTCAGCCAGCCCTCATGGATCATCCGGCCGATGATGGTGCCGGTGATCGCCTTGGTCATCGAGAAGCTGGGGGTGATCCGGTCGGGCGCGCCATGGTCGGAATAGCGCTCGGCGACGACGCCGTCCGGCGTCGCCACCAGCACGCCATAGATGCCGGACGAACCCGCGAACAGCCGCTCGATCGCCTGCTCCAGCGCCGCCGGCCCGCGATTGCGCCCGGGCGTGGCACCGCCGTCGCCCAGCGGCCAGGCCCGCGCGCGATCGGCGGCCGGGCGCTGGATCGGTTGCGGGGTGAATGCGGGCTCGGCATGGCGGCCCAGCACGATGCCGCCATAGCCCGGCCGGGCGACCGCATGGCCGACGACGGGCGCGCCGAAGGCCGGATCGGTCCAGGTGACGGTGGCGCGGCGGTCGGCATCGTCGGTCGCGACCGTGACCTGGCCCGTCTTCCAGGCGGCTGCCACCTCGGCCTGGGCGGCCGACACGTCCGGCTCGTCCTCCAACCCGCCAGAGCGGCCGGACGCCCGCGGCCGGAAATGCCGGTCGGCCTCGGCCCGCGACAGGCCGCTCACATACATCATGTCGACATAGCGCTTGGCGCTGTAGGACACGACCTTCTCGCGCAGCGCACGCGGCGACTGGTCGTAGAAGAAGGGCGCGGGGGGCGCGCCGACGCCGGCAGGCAGGAGCGGCGGGATACGGTCGAAAAGGGCGCTGGGGGCGCGGGCCATGGGCGGCTCCATCGGAAAGGTTGCCCGATCTTGCCTCCCCATCCGCCGGCGTGCAAATCGCCAGTTGCCTTCCCCTGATAGCCAGAAAGGCCGCCCCTAAAACGGCGAAGGCCGCGGATCGCTCCGCGGCCTCGTTGCCGTTCGTGGTGGGTCCCGGCGTCTAGCGGCCGAGCTTCTGGTCGGCTTCGACCGACTGGCCGAACTTGCCGTCGTCGAGATTGCGACCGTACTTGCCCTCGTCCATGTTGCGGCCGTACTTGCCTTCGTCGGCATTCGCACCGAACTTGCCCTCGTCGGCGTTGGCGCCGAACTTGCCCTCGTCGAGCAACTGGCCGTACTTGCCGTCATCCTGGTTCATGCCGAACTTGCCGGCATCGAGCGACAGGGGGGAAGCGACGGCACCGAAGGCGATCAGCGAAGCGATGGCAGCGGCGGAAATGAGCTTGGTCATGGGAACCTCCTGGTCAGTCTGGCTGGGCGACCCGGTCCATCCCCGCGCCGTCCTCATGACCAGAAGGTAGTCCCGCGGCCGACCGACGGCGAATCACGCTGGGTCACTCCGCAGTGAGCGATGGATGACCGTTTCGTGATCGTCGCCGGCCCTCCACGAAACCGTAACGGCGGCGTGGCAGGGTCGCCCCATGCTGATGCACGACCTCGTCGACTCCCTGGCCCGCGGCCTCGCGGTCACCGGCCTCGCCATCGCCGTCCTGGCCCTGGCCGGCATGCTGCACTGACCGCCGCCGCGACGGCCGGGCCAGCTAGGGGCTGGCCGGCGGCCGCATATCGCGCTATCGGAAGAGGCATGCGACGTCCCGGTATCCAGGGAGCGGTCCTGCTCCTTCCCCTTTCGCTGCTTGCCGCCTGCGGCACCAGCGCCTCGTCCTCATTCTCGGAGACGACCACCTATCGCTGCGCGCTCGGTCGCAGCTTCCAGGTGACCGTGCGGACCGGCGATCCCAAGGTGGCGCTGGATGCCAACCGCAACCGCCTGCTGCTGGCCCGCCCGACTGTCGAGGGCGACGAGGGCAAGAGCCGGTCGGCGGAAAAGACCGCCACCCTGACCGGCCAGTACACCAACGGCGCCGTCGGCCTGGTGCTGGATGGCGAGCAGGCGACGGTCGAGAACCTGCCGGGCGGCCCCTACGACAATTGCCAGGCCGCCGGCCCGGCCGACCGGCGCGCCAGCGACGCACCGCCGCTCAAGGTCGAATAGGCGACGCGGCCCTATGGCCCGCCCGCTCCTGCAGGTCGAGGGGCTGACGACGCTCTTCCACACCGACCGCGGCACGGTGCGCGCGGTCGACGGCATGTCCTTCTCGCTGGAACGCGGGCGCACCCTGGCGGTGGTCGGCGAATCGGGCTGCGGCAAGAGCGTCACGGCCCTGTCGATCATGGGCCTGCTGCGAAGCCCGCCGGCCGAGATCGCGGCCGGACGCATCCTCTTCGAGGGCGAGGACCTGCTGGCCCTGCCGCCCCGGCGGCTCCAGGACCTGCGCGGCGACCGCATCGCCATGGTCTTCCAGGAGCCGATGACCTCGCTCAACCCGGCCTTCACCATCGGCGACCAGATCGCCGAGGCGATCGTCCGCCATCGCGGCGTCAGCGCGGCGGAGGCCAAGGCGCGGACCATCCAACTCCTGGCCCGCGTGCGCATCCCCGCCCCCGAGCAGCGCTTCGGCGAGTATCCGCACAAGCTGTCGGGCGGCATGCGCCAGCGCGTGATGATCGCGCTGGCACTGGCCTGCGACCCCGACCTGCTGGTCGCCGACGAGCCGACCACGGCGCTCGACGTCACCATCCAGGCGCAGATCCTGGCCCTGCTGCGTCGCCTGCGCGACGAGAGCGGGCTGGCCATGCTGCTGATCACCCACGACCTGGGCGTGGTTGCCGAGATGGCCGACGATGTCCTCGTCATGTATGCGGGGCGCGTGGTCGAGCGCGCGCCCGTCGCCCGCCTCTTCGCCCAGCCCCAGCACCCCTACACGATCGGCCTGATGGGCTCCGTCCCGCGCCTGGACGACGACGGCCAGCGCCTGGCCGCCATCGAGGGCCAGGTGCCAAGCCCGCTGGCGCCCCCGGCCGGCTGCCGCTTCCACCCCCGCTGCCCCTTCGCCGAACCGGCCTGCCGGGAGGCCGAGCCGGTATTGACGGCCGTGGCCGCCGACCACGAGGTCGCCTGCCGCCGCGCGCCGCTGGGGATCGAGGCGGCAGCGTAGGGACTGCCCTCGCTAAAGCCGCGACGTCGGCAAGTTCGCGGCCTGGTGGCGGTGGGTCCATTCCTGGACGAGGCGCTGGGCCACGGCCATCTGCTCTTCCGTCAGGCGGGCGGCGACGCGGTCGCGGTTGCCGGCACCCTGGCGGCGGCATTCGGGGTCGCTGGAGTTGATGGCGGCGGCCGCGAACCACTGGTAGGCGCGGGCGTGGTCCTGCGCCACCCCGCGCCCTTCGTCATAGAGGGCGCCGAGATTGACCTGGGCGCAGGCGTTGCCGGCGTCGGCCGCGCGCGCGTACCAGGCAGCCGCCCGCGCCGGATCGACCGGCGCGCCCTGCCCGTACTCATGCATGAGGCCGATGTTGAACTGCGCGGAGGCGTCGCCACGCTCGGCCGCCTGGCCGAACCAGTGCAGGGCCGAGGCATAGTCCTGCGCCACGCCCAGGCCGTGATAATGCAGGTTGGCCAGATTGAACTGGGCATCGACATTGCCGCGCTCGGCGCCGCCGCGATACCAGCGCGCCGCCTCGGCATGGTCCTGGGCCACGCCCTGGCCCTTGTCGTAGCGCAGGCCCACCTTGAACGACGCCGACGGATCGCCGCGCTCGGCCGCCAAGCGGAACAGGCGGAACGCCTCCGCCGGGTCGCGGGCCACGCCGTTGCCGGCCTCGTACATCATGCCCAGCAGATACTGCGCGCTGGGCCGGCCGCGGTCGGCGGCCTGGCGGTAGAGGCGCACCGCCTCGGCATGGTCGCGCGGCACGGTCAGGCCCAGTTGGTGAAGGATGCCGCGGCTTTCCAGCGCTTCCGCATCCTCTTCCTCGGCCGGAGCGGCCGGCGGCTGCATCCAGGCGTCCATGCCGCGCCCCTCGACCCCGGGCGACCGCAACGATGCCTGGGCCCCCGAAATCGAGATGGCCAGCCCCATCCCGGCGATGATCGCGATGCGCAGCACGTGAACCCCCTCCGATCGAGATGGCCGACCAATTGCCCTGGCCTTGCCCAAATTCAGCAATCAGCATGCCTCAATCGGGGTGGCGGATGGGGATGGGACAAACCGTCGCGGGGATCTTGCCCTTTCGCTATACCGTCTCCAGCGCCAGCGGGAACGCCTCGTCGGCCGTGCGCCCGGCCCAGTCCTTGTCGGGCACGCGTTCCAGGGCGCGCTGCTGGCCGGCGGTCAGGATCGCGCCCGCGCGGGTGACGTCGATGGTCAGCACCTCGCCACCCCGCACCACCTGGCGCCCGCCGACATAGACGTCGGTGATCGGCCGCTCCAGCGCGGAAAAGATGAAGCTGCGCAAGGGGTCGCGCAGCGGCTGCATCATCGGGTGGTTGCAATCGACGACGACGACATCGGCCTTGCAGCCGGGCGCCAGCCGGCCGATGTCGTCGCGCTGGAGGGCACGCGCGCCGCCGACCGTGCCGGCATGGAACACGTCCTCCACCTTCGTCGCGTGGGCATCGCGGGCGGCGACCTTGCCCAGGATGGCGGCCCAGCGCATCTCGTCGACGAAGTTGTGCGGGTAGGTGTCGGTGCCGAGCCCGATATTGATGCCGGCCGCCCGATAGCGCCCGAAATCCTGCAGCACCACGCCACCACGCACGAAGTTGTGCGGACAATGGGCGACGTGCGAGCCCGAATCGGCGTTCCGGCCGAGGTCGCGCTTCTCGGGCCAGGCGATCCAACTGTGCTCGTCGATGAAGATGGCGTGGCCGATGATGAAGTTGGGCGCCAGCAGGCCCAGCGATTCCAGCCATTCGATCGGCGTCTTGCCGTGGCGGCGCACCATCTCGCGGAACTCGACGACGCTTTGGGCGGCATGCAGGGTCATCGGCAGGCCGCGCTCGCGCGACGCGTCGCGCGCATCCTGCAGCAGGTCGGCGGTGCAGGTGTCGATCTGGCCCGGGGCGACCATGCCGAAAAGCCGATCGGACGGGTGGCGGGCGACCTGGTCCAGCAGGGCCAGCGCCTCGTCGAAGGCACGCCGGCCGGCCGCCTCGTCGAAGGCGTAGAGCACCTCGTGCCCGTTGCGCGTGTACCAATAGCCCGACCGGAAGGACGGGGCCAGACACACCCGCATGCCGGTCGCCAGCGCCTCGTCGATCCAGCCGGCCCGGTTGGGCGAATAGTCGACGAAGGTGGTGACGCCGCTCTTCAGCATCTCCCACATGGCGATCTGTCCCGCCGCCATGCGGGCGTCGTCGTCCTGGTAGATCTGCGGGTTGTCGCGCGCGGCCTGGCTCTCCGCCAGCGTCGTGGTGTAGTTCGAGCGGCCGACCAGCACCGTGTACTCGTAGAGCGTGCTCATGCCGAGCTTGCGGCTCTTGGTCTCCTCCGTCAGGCCGCGTAGCAGCGGCTCCGACGTCGGGTGCGAGTGGATGTTGACGAAGCCGGGCAGGATCAGCCTGTCCTTGCCCTCGACGATGACATCGGCCGACCCCGCATAGCCGCGCCCGACATGGACCAGGACGCCGTCGCGGAACACCACGTCGGCGTCGCGCATATAGACGTGGCGGTCGCGGGCGGCGTCCCAGCCCACCACCCAGGATGCGTTGCGGATCCAGGTCGTGCTGCTCATCATGTCCCCACGGGTCGATCGTCCGGCCCGCATGTTCGCCATCCGCCGGCCCGAATGCCAGCCCCCTGGCGCTCGGGCCGGCAGGACCGCAAGATGCCCCGACCATGACCGCGCTGCTCGAAGTCGACAACCTCGCCAAGCACTTCCCCGTCCGCCGCGGCGTCCTGCAACGGGTGCGGGGCCAGGTGAAGGCGGTGGACGGCGTGTCCTTCACGCTGGCGGCAGGCGAGACCTTGGCCGTCGTCGGCGAATCCGGCTGCGGCAAGTCCACCCTGGGCCGGCTGGTGCTGCGCCTGATCGAGCCGACCGCCGGGTCCGTGCGCTGGAAGGGGCAGGACATCTTCGCGCTCGCCCCCGGCCCCCTGCGGGCGCTGCGGCGCGAGATGCAGATCGTCTTCCAGGACCCCTACGCCTCGCTCAACCCGCGCCTGACGGTGGGCGAGATGGTGGGCGAGCCGCTGATGCTGCATGGGCTGGCGCGCGGGCGGGCAGCCGAGGCCAGGGTGGTCGAGCTGTTGCACCTGGTCGGGCTGGCGCCGGAGCATGCGCGGCGCTACCCGCACGAATTCTCGGGCGGGCAGCGCCAGCGCATCGGCATCGCCCGGGCGCTGGCAGCCGGGCCGCAGCTATTGGTGGGCGACGAGCCGGTGTCCGCGCTCGACGTGTCGATCCGCGCCCAGGTGGTGAACCTGCTCCAGGACATCCAGCAGCGGCTGGGGCTGGCCTATCTCTTCGTCTCGCACGACCTGGGCGTCGTGCGCCATGTCGCCGACCGGGTCGCGGTCATGTATCTGGGCCGGATCGTCGAGCTGGCGCCCAAGCCCGCTCTCTATGCCGCACCGCGCCACCCTTACACGGCGGCATTGCTGGCCGCGATCCCGGTCGCCGACCCGCGCCTGAAGCGCGACCGGCCGATCCTCGAGGGCGACGTGCCGAGCCCGATGGCGCCGCCACCGGGCTGCCGCTTCCACACCCGCTGCCCCTACGCGATCGACCGCTGCCGGGTGGAGAGCCCGGCCCTGACGGCCGACGCCGCCGGGCATGCCGTCGCCTGCCACCGCTGGCAGGAACTGGCGCCCCTGCCCTCGGCCGTGGCGGAAACGGTGGCGATCGACCCGCGGCTGGCCGCCCTGCAGGGTGCCTTCCGGCGCCGGCCGGAGGTCAGCGCAGGGGCGTGAAGCCCTGCTTGACGAAGAACGGCGTGGCCTCCGGCGAGCGCAGCCAGGCGACGAAGCCCGCCGCCTCCGGCACGGAATCCTTGGTGAGTGCCACCGGATAGATGATCGGCGGATGGCTGTCGGCCGGGAAGGTGCCGACGATGCGCACGTTGGGCTCGGCCGCCGCATCCGTCGCGTAGACGATGCCGAGCGGCGTCTCGCCACGGGCAACCAGCAGCAGGGCGGCCCGTACGTTCTCGGTCTGGGCCAGCTTGTCGGCCACCGCCGGCCATAGCCCCAGCTTCTCCAGCGCCGCCTTGCCGTACTTGCCGGCCGGCACCGAATCCACCTGCCCCATGGCCATGCGCCCGCCGCCCAGCAGGCCGGCCAGGTCGAGGCCCGGGCCGACGGTGCCCTTGGCGGCCGAGTCCTTCGGCGCGACCAGGACGATGCTGTTGCCGAGCAGGTTGGCCCGGCTTTCCGCCCGGATCAGTTTGCGCTGCTGAAGATAGTTCATCCAGTCGAGGTCCGCCGACAGGAAGACGGAGGCCGGCGCGCCCTGCTCGATCTGCCGGGCCAGCGCGGAGCTGGCGGCGTAGGAGACCTTGGCCGGGGCGCCGCCGCGCCGGCCCCATTCGGCCACCGCCTCGTCCAACGCCGTCTTCATGCTGGCGGCGGCGAAGACGAGCACGCCGCGCTGCTGGGCCGCGGCCGGCTGCACCAGCCCCACCGCAAGCGCCATCCACGCCACCACCGAAACGAAGCCGAGCCGCATGATCCATCTCCCGGATACGATATATTCGAAGCAATATATCGATTCAGTCGGAACGGGAACCCCGGGATTGCCGGAGGGCGGGAAAGGCCGGAGATTGCGCACCCCACCGGCCCGCCCGAGTCCCCCGTTGCCCGATCCCACGCCCGCGATGCCCGCATCCGCTTCCCCTGCCGCCCCATGGCGGCGCGAGGCCCCGTCCGCCCCTTGGCGGCGCGAGGCCGTCGCCACGCTGGCACTCGCCTGGCCGCTGATCCTGACCAACCTGTCCCAGGCGGCGCTGAACGCCATCAACCTCGTCTATATCGGCACGCTGGGCCCGGACCAGTTGGCAGCGGCCGCCATGGCGACCAGCCTCTATCACGCGGTCATGATCTTCTGCATGGGGCTGGTGTCGGCCACCATGCCGATGCTGGCGACCATCCTGGGGCGCGGCCGGCATGTCGTGCGAGAGGTGCGGCGCACCGTCCGCCAGGGGTTGTGGAGTGCCGTGCTGATCTGCCTGCCGGTATGGCTGCTGCTGTGGCAGGCGGAGCCTATCCTGATCGCGTTCGGCCAGCGGCCCGATCTGGCGGCCGTCGCCGGCGGCTACATGCACAGCCTGCAATGGGCGCTGCTGCCCTATCTGGGATACCTCGTCCTGCGTTCGCTGCTGGCGACGATGCAGCGGCCGCGCTGGACGCTGCTGGTGGCAGCCTTCGCCATATTGGCCAATGCCGGGGCCGGCTGGGCGCTGATCTTCGGCCGGCTCGGCCTGCCGGCGATGGGGCTGACCGGGGCCGGCATCTCCACCACCTGCTCCAGCCTGGTGCTGTTCGCCGGCATGGCGATCGTGCTGACGCGTCATCCGGCCTTCCGCCGCTATCGCATCTTCGGGCGCTTCTGGCGGCCGGACTGGCCGCGACTGCGCCAGATGTGGCGCCTGGGCATCCCAATGGCGATCACCTTCGCGCTGGAGACCTCGATCTTCTATGCCGCGGCCATGATGATGGGGCGCATCGGCGCCGACGCGCTGGCGGCCCACGCGATCGCCATCCAGATCGTCTCCCTGGTGTTCATGGTGCCGCTGGGCCTGGGCCAGGTGGCGACGATCCGCGTCGGCCGCGCCCGGGGGGCCGGCGATGCCGCCGCCGTAGGGCGGGCCGGCTGGTGCGCCCTGGCGATTGCCGGCGCCTTCATGTGCACCAGCGCCCTGGCGATGACGCTGATGCCGGGGCCGCTGGTCGGCCTGTTCCTGGACCGCGCCCGGCCGGAGAATGCGGCCGCCGTCGCCCTGGCGATCCTGCTGCTGGGCTATTCCGCGCTGTTCATGATCGCCGACGGCGGCCAGGCGGTGTGCGCCGGCATGCTGCGCGGCCTGCACGACACCAGGGTACCGATGATCCTGGCGGCCATCGGCTATTGGGGGCTGGGCCTGCCCTTCGGCATCCTGCTGACCTTCCCGCTGGGCCTGGGGCCGGTGGGTGTGTGGATCGGCCTCACCGCCGGGCTGGCGGCCGTCGCCATGCCGATGCTCGTGCGCTGGTGCCGACGCAACCGGCTGCTGGGCGAGGCATAGCCCCGGAACCCGCCATCGTCCGCCTCGTTGACCGGGGCGGCAGCCGGGGGACCGCTTCGCATGACCACGCCGCAGATACTCGCGATCGCCATCTTCGGCCTGACGCTGGCCGGGTTCGTCTGGGACCGCGTGCGCTACGACATCGTCGCGCTGACCGCGTTGGCGGCCTGCGTCGTGGCCGGGCTGGTGGAGCCCGACAAGGCCTTCGCGGGCTTCGGCAATGCCGCTGTCATCACGGTGGCCGCCGTGCTGGTGCTGAGCCAGGCGCTGGCGCGCTCGGGCGTGGTCGCCCTGGTCGGCCAGCGCATCGACCGCATCGTCTCGACCCCGATGCAGCAGACCGCACTGCTGTGCATCGTCGGTGCGGCATTGTCGGCCTTCATGAACAATGTCGGCGCGCTCGCGATCATGATGCCGATCGCCATCGCCGGCGCCCGGCGCTTCAACTCGTCACCGGCCCTGGTCCTGATGCCGCTGTCCTTCGCCACCATGCTGGGCGGCATGTGCACGCTGATCGGCACGCCACCCAACCTCCTGGCGGCGGGGTTCCGCGACCGCTATGGCCAGCCGGCGTTCGACATGTTCGATTTCGCGCCCGTCGGCATCGCAATCACCGCGGCCGGCATCGCCTACATGGTCGTGGTGGCCCGCTTCCTGATGCCGACCGACCGCAAGGGCCAAGCCTCGGCCATGGAGCAGTTCGACGTCGGCCATTATGTGACCGAAGTGCGGGTCGCCGCCGGATCGGAGCTGGCCGGCCAGACCGTGCAGGCGATCGAGGACGCCAACGACGACCGGCTCTTCGTCGTCACCTTGTCGCGCCAGGGACTGCGGCTGCGCGGTCGCTTCCCGACCACGATCCTGACGGCCGGCGACGAAATGCTGGTGCAGGCCGAAGCCGAGCTGCTGCAGGGCCTGGTGCGCAGCGGCGCCTTGGAACTGGTCGCCGCCCACACCAGCGCCGGCCTGGAGGAGAAACCGGCCGAGCCCGCGGCCATCGACACCGCCGAGGTGATCGTGCCGCCGACGAGCTGGATCCAGGGTGCCACCGCCCGCAGCCTGCGCCTGCGCGCGCGGTTTGCCGTCAACCTGCTGGCCCTGTCGCGCCGCGGTCGGCCGGTGGCGCAGCGGGTGCGCGACACGGCCTTCGCGCCCGGCGACGTGCTGCTGCTCGAAGGCGACGCCGACCGGCTGACCGACGCCATCCGTGAGATGGGGTGCCTGCCGCTCGCCAACCGTCGCATCGCGCTGCAGCCGTTCCGGATCTACAGCTCGGTCGCGATCATGGTGGCCGCGATCGGGCTCGTCACGGCGGAGCTGCTGCCGGCGCCGATCGCCTTCATGCTGGGCGTGCTGGCCGTGATCGCCTGCCGCATCCTGCCCCTGCGCGACCTGTACGAATCCGTCGAATGGCCGGTGGTCATCCTCCTGGGCGCCATGATCCCGGTGGGGGGCATCCTGGAATCGACCGGCCTGGCCGAGATCGTCTCGGGCGGGGTGGCGGGCGCCAGCGGCAGCCTGCCCGACTGGGGCATGCTGGGACTGGTCCTGGTCGCGACGATGGTGCTGACGCCGGCCCTCAACAATGCCGCGACCGTCATCGTCATGGCGCCGATCGCCATCGGCATCGCCCAGCAACTGGGCGTCAACCCCGACGCCTTCCTGATGGCGGTCGCGATCGGCGCTTCCTGCGACTTCATCACCCCCTTCGGGCACCAGAACAACACGCTGATCCTGGCCCCCGGCGGCTATCGCTTCTCGGACTACTGGAAGATGGGCCTGCCGCTGGACGCGATCGTGCTGGCGGTCGCCGTCCTGTTGCTGCCCATCGTCTTCCCGCTGCGGTAGCCGAAGTGGCGGGTTGCCGATCCCGCCCGGCCGCGCTTACCATC
This sequence comes from Stella humosa, assembly GCF_006738645.1. Lineage (GTDB taxonomy): Bacteria > Pseudomonadota > Alphaproteobacteria > ATCC43930 > Allostellaceae > Allostella > Allostella humosa. The sequence continues at coordinate 4,025,041 of NZ_AP019700.1, forward strand.
GCCGCCATCGGATGGGGACCGGAGCCAGGCGCGCAAGACGCCAGCCCAGCCCAGCAGGCAGGAACGGGGAGATCACAGATGAAGCGCCTGATCACGCTCGCCTTCGCGGCGAGCATGTTGGCTGGCCCCATGCTGGCCGGGCATGCCGGCGCGCAGACCACCCTGCGCATCGGCCTGGCCGAGGACCCCGACGTGATGGACCCGACGACGGCCCGCACCTTCGTCGGCCGCATCGTCTTCTCGTCCATCTGCGACAAGCTGCTCGATATCGACAAAGACCAGAAGCTGATCCCGCAGCTTGCGACCGAGTGGGCGTGGTCGGACGACCAGAAGCAGCTGACCATGAAGCTGCGCCCGAACGTGAAGTTCCATGACGGCGAGCCGATGGACGCGGCCGCGGTGAAGTACAGCCTGGAGCGGCACCTGAACTTTCCGGGCTCGCGCCGCAAGGGCGAGATCAGCCAGATCACGGCCATCACGGTGGTCGACCCGCTTACCGTGCGCATCGACCTGTCGGTGCCCTTCGCCCCGCTGCTGGCGCAGTTCACCGACCGCGCCGGCATGATCATGTCCCCCAAGGCGGCCCAGGCGATGGGCGACAAGTTCGGCTCCGCGCCGGTCTGCGCCGGCCCCTACAAGTGGGTGGAGCGCGTCCAGCAAGACCGCATCGTGGTCGAGCGCTTCGCCGACTATTGGGACAAGGCCAACATCCATTTCGACCGCATCGTCTACCAGCCGGTGATCGACGCCACCGTACGCCTGGCCAACCTGCAATCGGGCCAGCTCGACCTGGTGGAGCGGGTGGCGGCGACCGATGTCGAGGCGGTTAAGAAGAACAACCGCCTGCGGCTCGTGCAGGCGACCGAGCTGGGCTATCTCGGCCTCAGCTTCAACATCGCCAACGGCGACCGCGCCAAGACCCCGCTCGGCCAGGACCCGCGTGTGCGGCGCGCGATCGAGCTCGCCATCGACCGCGACATCCTGAACCAGGTTGCCTTCGAGGGGCTGTTCAAGGCCGGCAACCAGTGGGTGTCGCCCGAGAGCCCGTGGTACGTGAAGTCGATGCCCGCCCCCAAGCGCGACGTGACGCGGGCCAAGCAGTTGCTGAAGGAGGCGGGCGTGCCCAACCTCTCCTTCACCGCCAACCTGCCGTCGGGCAGCGAGAACGCCCAGGTGGCGCAGATCATCCAGGCGATGCTGCAGGAAGCCGGCATCGACATGAAGCTGCGCACGGTGGAATTCGCGACCTCCCTCCAGATGGCGGCCAAGGGCGACTTCGAGGCCTATTTCATCGGCTGGTCGGGCCGGGTCGACCCAGACGGCAACATCTGGACCTTCAACTCCTGCGAGGCGGCCCAGAACGACGGGCGCTACTGCAACCCCGAGATGGACCGGTGGCTGAAGGAGGCGCGCTCGACCAACGACCGCGAGCGCCGCATGGCCGCCTACGAGCAGGCGATGAAGATCCATCAGGCCGACATGCCGCGCGTCTATCTCTACCACCGCACTTGGTTCTACGGCCTGTCGACCAAGTTGCAGGGCTTCCAGGCGCCGCCGGACGGGCTGGTGCGGGTGCAGGGGCTGAAGGCGGGCTGAGCCGGGGCGCGCGGCGTCCCCACGCCCGTCCATGGGCAGCCTTCCGGCCTTCATCGCGCGCCGCCTGCTCGTCGCCCTGCCGACGCTGCTGGTCGTCTCCTTCATCGTCTTCGGGCTGCAACTGCTGCTGCCGGGGGACCCCGCGCTGCTGCTGGCGGGGGAGGACCGCGACCCGCAGGTCATCGCCTACATGCGCGAGCTCTACCGGCTCGACGAGCCGATCTGGGTGCAGTACGGCGACTGGGTCCTGCGCCTCCTCCAGGGCGACCTGGGCGAGTCTATCCGGCTCAAGGAATCGGTCGGCGGCCTGATCGCCACCAAGCTGTGGGTGACGGCCGAGCTGGCGATCCTGTCGATGCTGTGGGCCGTCGCCATCGGCGTGCCCGCCGGCATCGTGGCAGCCGTGAAGCGCGACACCATCTGGGACTGGACGGCCAGCGCGATCGGCCTGGCCGGCCTGTCGATCCCCAATTTCTGGCTGGGGATCATGATGATCCTCTTCTTCTCGGTGCAGCTCGGCTGGTTGCCGGCATCGGGCTATGTCAGCCCGTGGGAGGACCCGGTCGGCAACCTGGCGGCCCTCGCCATGCCGTCCTTCGTGCTGGGCTCTGGCGTCGCCGCCGTCCTGATGCGCCACACCCGCTCGGCCATGCTGACGGTGCTGAACGCGGACTACATCCGCACCGCGCGCGCCAAGGGCCTGGCCGAGAAGCGGGTCGTGCGCCGCCATGCGCTGCGCAACGCCCTGGTGCCGGTGGTGACGCTGGGGGCGATCCAGCTCGGTGAATTGCTGGGCGGGGCCGTCCTGACCGAGCAGGTGTTCTCGATCCCCGGCTTCGGCAAGCTGATCGTCGATGCCGTCTTCAACCGCGACTATGCCGTGGTCCAGGGGGTGGTTCTGGTGACGGCGCTGGCCTTCATCCTCCTCAACCTGGTGGCCGACCTGATCTATTTCCTGGTCAATCCGAGGATGCGCGGATGACCGCGGCCGCTCCCCTCGTCGCAACCGCGGGGCAGGCGCCGCGTGACCGCTTCCGGGCGTGGCGCCGGCTGCGGCGGCGCAAGGCGGCGATGGTGGGCCTCGTCGTCTTCGCGATCTTCGTGCTGGTGGCCCTGGCGGCCCCTTGGGTCGCCCCCTACGACCCGCTGAAGACCAACTTCCTGCTCGTGCGCAAGCCGCCATCGGCGCTCTACTGGTTCGGCACGGACGAGATCGGCCGCGACGTCTTCTCGCGCGTCGTCTGGGGCGCCCGGGCCTCGCTGCTGGCCGGCGTCGTGTCGGTGGCAATCGCCGTCGCCATCGGCGTGCCGCTGGGCCTGCTATCGGGCTATGCACGGGGCTGGGTCGACGGCCTGCTGATGCGCATCACCGACGGCCTGCTCGCCTGTCCCGGACTGATCCTCGCCATCGCCATGGCGGCCTTCCTCGGCCCCAGCCTGACCAACGCCATGATCGCCATCGGCATCACCGCCATGCCGGTCTTCATCCGGCTGACGCGCGGCCAGGTGCTGGCCGTCACGGTCGAGGACTATGTCGAGGCCGCGCGCGCGCTGGGCAACCCGCCGATGCGCATCGCCATCCGCCACGTCCTGCCCAACATCCTGCCGCCGATCATGGTGCAGGCGACGCTGGCGATGGCGTCCGCCATCATCGCCGAGGCCGCATTGTCGTTCCTCGGCCTCGGCCAGCAGCCGCCGGCGCCCTCCTGGGGATCGATGCTGAACGTCGCCCGCAACTTCATCGGCCAGGCGCCCTGGATGTCCTGGTGGCCGGGCCTGGCCATCGTCGCCGTCGTGCTGGCCCTCAACCTCCTGGGCGACGGCCTGCGGGATGCCTTCGACCCGAAGGAAGACTGACGGCGCTATCGGCCCGCCATCGCGCCCTGAATGGCGGCTTCGATCGCCGACACTTCCCCCGCCGACAGTTCGGCAAACAGCGGCCGCTTGGCCGCAGACAGCCTGCCGTCGTTCTGCAGGCAGAGTTGCACCAGAAGGACGGCCCGCCGATCCGGCATGTCGACCAGCGACCGGACCGACGCCAGCGCGCGGTCGAAAAGGGCGATGAAGTCGAGCTCCTCCCCCAGATCCCGGCGGACGGCATCCAGCACGCGCTCGTGGAGGTACTCGGCAAAAGCCGTCGCATCGAAGTAGCGGTAGAGGTCGCCCGTGGCGTTGGCGACGACGACCTCGCGATCTCCCGTCCAGCGCCAGTCGACCAAGCCCGACAGCGGGCCCGAGAATCCCTCCAGAACGCGATCGTAGCCGCGGCGATCCCGCATGATTGCGGCCGACACCGGCAGGACCAGACCATCCGGACTATACCCCCGGCGGGCCAGCACATGGTGGATCAGCAGGCGGTGGATACGCCCGTTGCCATCCTCGAACGGATGGATGAACACGAAGGCGAAGGATGCGACGGCGGCCGCCGCGACGGGATCGATGGCAGGATCCATCAGCCGGTCGAACAAAGTGGCCCAGCCCTCCATGAGCCCCGGCACGTCCTCTGGCCGCGGACAGACATAGTGAACCACCTCCCGATGGCCCCCCATGGTCTCGCCGACAAAGGTCTGAAAGTCCCGCCAGTCGTCGGCGGCGTAGCGCGGATCGACGATCGCGGCCTGCAACGCGACCATGGCGGCCTTGTCGGTCGGATCGAGACGGGGCGCCGCGCGCAGGGCCGCGACGAAACGCTCTACCCGCCCGGCGCTCGGCGTCTCTCCCTCGATCGCGAAGGAGGATCGCGTCTCCTTGGCGTAGAGATAGCCCAGCGCGCGCGCCAGCACCGCCGGGTCGGCCGCGGCCACCAGGGCGCGCGCCTCGCCATCGACGGCCAGATCCATCTGGCGCTTCAGACGGGCCGTGCGCCGCACCACCGGGCAAAGCCCGCGACCGCCCAGCAGGTTGTCGACCACGCGGTGCCGGCGGCTGTTGCGGCGCCCGGCGACGATGTGCCGGCCAGGGTCGAGCGCACCCACATAATTGCCGCCGGCCGCGTCCGGTAGATCGAGCATGCGGCCGACGAAGGTCTCATAGAAGAACCAGGCCCGGCGGCTGAACGCGCCGCTGGGCTCGGAGAGGACCCAGCCTTCTATCACCGCCGGATCGATCGCCTTCATGGCAGCAACCATGATGCCGATGTCCGTTGGCTCGTGGCGCAACGCGAAGCGCAGATGGGCGACCACCTCGCTCTCGACGGCGTATCCCGGCGGATAGAGTTCTATCGTGCGGTCGCCGTCGGTCTCGGTGCGCCGGGCGCCAGCGAAGAGCCGTGCCTCGCTCGCTGGCGGGGGCACGGCCAAGCCCAACTGTTGTCGCAGCCAGGCTTGGCCCAGGAGGCCGGACGTATCTTTCGCTGCGGTCCGCATCGTCCGATATCGCATACAGTGATGCGATATCGAATACAAATTGCCCCTGGGATGCGAAACCCCTTATCCGATCCCGCTCGCCTGCGACAGCGCGTCCCGGATGCCGGGTGCGGCGGCCAGCACGGCGTTGCCGCGCACCAGGCCCTCGCCGCCCGCCAGGAAGTCGTTGGTGACACCGCCCGCTTCCTCGATCATCAGCAGGGCGGCCAGGCAGTCCCAGGCATTGATGTGCAGCTCGACATAGCCGTCGACGCGGCCGTCGGCGACGTAGGCCAGGCCCAGCGCACCCGAGCCGCCGCGGCGGAAGCTGGCGCCGGCGCCGACCACGCGGTCGAGCAGGTCGAGATATCCGGCGATCGGCAGGCGCGAGGACCAGCCGACCTCGATGACCGCATTGCGCAGGCTGGCGGCATCGCTGACCCGCATCGGCCGGCCGTTGCAGGTGGCCCCACCGCCACGGACGGCGGTGAACATCTCCTGCGAGATCGGATCGTAGATCACGCCCAGTTCCGTGCGGCCATCCACCACGAAGGCGATCGCGATGCAGAAGAGCGCGATGCCGCGGGCGAAATTGGCGGTGCCGTCGATCGGGTCGATGACCCAGAGCCGGGGACCGACCGTGCCGCCGCCCTCCTCGCCCAGGAAGGTGTCGCCGGCGAACGCCGCCCCCAGGCGGGCCACGATCAGCCGCTCGACGGCGCCATCGGCCGCCGTCAGGTAGTCCTGCGGCCCCTTGAACTCGACCTTCAGGCTGTCCCGGTTGGTGAAGTAGCTGCGGGCAAGGTCGCCGGCCTCGCGCGCGACGGCGCAGGCGGCGAGGAACCGGCGATCCAGTTCGCCCTGGTCGAGGATCATGCTGGGGAAGACTTTCGCTGGAGGATGGCTCAGACGACGTTCAGTTCGTGGACCAGCCGGCCCTCGGCGAAGCGGGTATAGGCGAAGCGCGACAGGTCGAGCGTGGTGAAGCCATCATGCAGGATCAGCTCCGATACCGCCCGGCCGGTGGCCGGCGCCTGCTGCAGCCCGTGGCCCGAGAAGCCGTTGGCGAATACGAGGTTCGTCACCTCGGGATGGCGGCCGATGATGCCGTTATGGTCCACGGTGTTGAAGTCGTAGTGACCGGCCCAGGCGTTCGACAGCTTGATCGCCTCAAAGGCGGGAATGCGCTCGGCGATCGTCGGCCAGACGACATCGTCGAACATGGCGTAGTCGATCTCGAGGTCGTCGCAGTCCGGGTCCTCGGCCTCCGGCGGCGAGGTGCCGCAGACATAGGCCGCGCCCTCGGGCCGCACCCAGACCCCGTTGGGGCAGATCACCAGCGGCATCGTCGGGAAGCGGTCCTTGCAGTCGAAGACATAGACGAAGCGCTTGCGGTGGGCGACCGGCAGCGCCACCCCCGCCAATGCCGCGACCCGCCCGGCATTGGGGCCGGCCGCGCACACCATGGTGCCGCAGGCGATGCGCCCGCCCGATGCCAGGCCGACCGCCGTGACCGCGGTGCCGGCGCCGTCGCGCTCGACCAGGACCACCTCGTCCTCGACATAGACCGCACCCTGGGCGCGCGCCTTGCGGCGGAAGGCCATCAGCAGCGTATAGGGGTCGAACCAGCCCTCGTTGGCGGTGCCGAAGGAGCCGGCCGCAATGCCGTCGGTCGAGAGCCACGGGAACTTCGCCACAAGCTGGGCCGGGTCGAGCAGTTCGACCGCGGCGTCGCAGGCGCGCTGCACCGCGTGGTTGGCCTCCAGCACCGGCATCCCACTTTCGCTGGCCAGGAACAGGTAGCCGTTCTCGCGGAAGCTGACATCCACCGGGTCGCCGTCGACCGCCAGATGCTCGTCGAGGCGGCGCAGGAAGCCCATGCCGAACTGCGACATGCGGATGTTCTCGGGCGTCGAGAACTGCTGGCGGATCGACCCGGCCGAGCGCGGGGTCGACGCGCGGGCATAGGTGCCGTCGCGCTCCACCACCACGACCCGGCCGCTCCAGGCGGGGTCCCGGGTCAGGAAATAGGCGGTGGCGGAACCGACGATGCCACCACCGACGATGACGACGTCGGCGCTGGCGGGTGCTTCGGGCGGGGCCATGGTCATGCCCGCTTCTCTAGCAGATTCCGGACGATCCGGCAGTCCCGTCGCCGTCGCTCGGCACCATCTGGCGGCGAAACAGAACCGCCGAGTGAAACCAATAATTCAACAAGTACAGCGGCTTGTGGAATCATAGACGGCGCTTATACTTGGCCACCTCAAGCGGTCCCGCGAGGCGTCGGCCATGAACGACATCACCGCGCTGCTCGACAAGACGGAACAGTTCGAGCGGATGGTCCTGCTGGCGCAGCAATGCGCGCCGGCATTCTTTGCCATCCTCTTTGCCCTCGTCATACCGGTATTCGGCCAGCGCTGGCTGCTGGCGAGCCTGGATGCCAAGATCGAGGATCGCAAGCAGCGCGACATCGTCATCGAGACGTCGCGGCGCTACTGGCGGATGAACTCCATCTTCGCCATCGTCCTGGTCGCCGTGGCCATCCTCTGGTTCTTCTACGTCCAGATCTTCGTGGCCTTTCCCGACCAGCAGCGACGCAGCCGCGAATACGTCAACGCCCGGCTGGAGGAGAGTTGGAACCGCAAGGTCTTCGAGGGCTACATCTATGCCTCGGCCGACGACGTGCTGATGCACTTCTTCGACGATCCGCGCTACCGCATCTACATCCACCCCGAGGAGAACCACAATCCGCGCCGCTACCGCTTCGTCGTCATCCATACTGACGACGGCACCGGGCCCAAGCGCATCAAGTACCACTACATGACCCGCGCGCTATACGAGGTGGCGTTGAAGGAGAAGCTGGGCTTTCCGCCAACCGAGCTGGAGCTGTGCTTCAAGCCCGACGTGGTCAGCTACACGCTGCGCAGCAGCGACCGCGACGTGATGCCCGCCTTCGATCCGGGGTGCTGACGATGATCCGCATGGCCTTCTGCCTGCCCTTTGCGATAATGGCCCTGCTGACGTCGCTGCCCGTGGCGGGCCAGACGGCCACCTGCACGCCGCAATGCGTGCAGTCCTACCAGGCGCGCGGCCTGCCGGCGTGGGAGGCGCAGCGGGTCTGCCGCTGCACCGGCGCCGGCGGCGGCACGGCCGCCAACTGCGTCACCACCACCGGCACCTGCCGCATGTCGACGGCCGTCCAGCCCGGCACCGCCTGCGTCTGTGCGTCGGCGCAGGGGCCGGTCGCCGGCCGGGCGCAATAGTCAGGCGTCCGCCGCCAGCCGCCGCGTCGCCTCCTCGCGCAGCCGGGCGCGCTGGATCTTCATGCCGTTGGCGCTCTCGGTCGTGGGGAAGGCATCGACCGCGAAGATACGGGCCGGTACCTTGTAGCGGGCCAGGACGGCGCGACCACGCGCCTGCACGGCCGCCTCGTCGAGGATCGCCCCGGGGGCCAGGATGACGAAGCCCACGGCCCGCGGCCCGGCCGGGGTGTCGGCGGCCACGACCTGGGCCTGCACGATCCCGGCCTCGTCCTCCAGGAAGGCCTCGATCTCGCGCGGGGCGACCAGGAAGCCACCCAGCCGCATGACGTCGCCCGCCCGCGTCAGGTAGACGAAGCTGCCATCCGGCTCGCGATAGCCGATGTCGCCCGTGCGCAGGAAACCGTCGGCGGTCAGCGCCTCGGCCGTCGCCGCCGGGTTGTCCAGGTATTCGGCCATCAGGCTGGGACCCGATGTTTCCAGCAGCCCCGCCTCGCCATCGGGCAGCGCGCGTTCGCCCGCGCCCTCGCCGTCTGCGGCCACCACGCGCACCCGGCCGCCCGGCGCCACCGGCATGCCGCCGGCCAGCACCCGGCGGCCGGCCGCATCGTCCAGGCCACGCATGGCGTAGAGCGCCTGCACCTCGCTCATGCCGTAGAGGCCGTGCAGCCGCGTGCCGAAGCGGTCGAAGGCATCCACCAGGTCGCGCCGCTCCGGCGCCTTGAAGGCGGCAAAGCCGCAACGGCCGAGCGAGGCCAGACGGCGGCCGGACGGGTCGGCCGCCAGCATGCGCTCCAGCATGTCGTCGGTGGCGTTCGTCGCCGTCAGCCGGTGGCGGGCGATCGCCGCCACCGCGGCCTCGGGCTCGAAGAAGGGCTGGATCGCCATGGGGGCCGCCGCTGCCAGGCTCGCCATGACCTGGCAGAAGCCGAACACGCCGCAGAACGGCAGCGACTGCAAGGTCGCCTGCCCCGGCACGAAATAGCCCATGGCAGCGGCCGACTGGGCGGCATGGGCGGTCAGCGAGCGGTGCGGGTGCAGGACGAACTTCGGCGCCTTGGTGGTGCCCGATGTCGTGAAGACCGCGGCTCCTGCCCCGGCATCGTCCACATCCCCCGTCCAGGGCGGGGCCGCGGCGAGATCGGCGAAGGACTGCCGCCGGGCATGGGCCAGGGCCGCCGGCAAGGGCGGCACCGGCTCGCCCTCGTCATGGAGGATGACGCTTTCGACCCGCGAGAACGCGGCCGGGTCGGCGGCGGCCAGGATGTCGAGAAAGCCGATGTCCTTGAAGCCCGGCCACAGGCAGATCGCCTTCACGCCGCCGCGCCCGACGAGATCGGCCATCTCGCGCTGGCGGAAGCGGGTGTTGGCGCAGAAGACGATCGCCCCCAGCCGCGCCGCCCCGAAGAAGAAGGCCAGCCAGGCCGGGCCGTTGGGCAGCCACAGCATCACCCGGTCGCCGCGGCCGATGCCCAGGCGGGCTAGCCCGCCCGCCACCCGGCGGCTGGCGAGCGCCATGTCGGCGAAGGTGCCGCTGCGGTCGCCATACCACCAAGCGGTGCGGCCGGCATGCCGTTCGGCGACCGTGTCGAGGAAGCGGCCCAGCGTCGGGGCGGCGTCGGTTATCATCATGGTTGCGGCGGTCATGGTTGCGGCCGGGCCACCGCCCCCTCCTGGCCCGCATCGGGCGCCACCGGCTCCATACGCTCATGATGATAGCGCCGCAGCGCCTCGGCAAACGCGGTCGCCAGGATGCCGGTCGGGGCCGCGATCAGGCCGATGGCAGCCAGCGCCGTCATGCCGGCCAGGATCCGCCCCAGCGCCGTCACCGGATAGACGTCGCCATAGCCGACGGTGGTCAGGGTGGCGATCGCCCACCACATGGCGCGCGGGATACTGCCGAAGGCCGCCGGCTGCACGTCGCCCTCGATCAGGAACATGAGCGTGGCGCTGAAGATCAGCACGACGAGCGCCACCAGCAGGCTCAGCAGCAGTTCGGGCAGGCGCGCGCGCAGGGTCATCAGCAGGATCGTGGCCGCGCGCGAGAACGGCCCCAGGCGCGAAAAGCGCAGCAGGCGGAACAGCCGCAACAGGCGCACGATCTGGGTGTTGCCCGCGATCTCGCCCAGGAACAGCGGCAGCACCGCCACCAGGTCGATCAGCGCCATGGGTGTCACGGCGTAGCGCAGGCGGCCGGCCAACCCGCGATAGCGCGGGTCCTCGCCCACCGCGATCATGCGGGCGACATACTCTGCCAGGAAGATGGCGCCGAAGATGCGCTCGGACCACAGGAAGAAGCCGGGCGCCAGGTCGCTGATCGCCTGTTCGGTGTCGACGATGGCGATGATGGAACTGGCGACGATGCACACCGCCAGGACCCGGTTCACCCAGCCCGCCGACCGCGAGGCGCGGCCGGTCGGGTCCAGCAGCCGGTGCAATCGCAGCGAAATCGGCATGCGCGTCATTTGGCCCCCCGGCCGGTCCCCGCCCGGGCGCTACCCTAGCATGGGCCGGGCGCGACGGAAGTGGGGGCCGCCCGCATCAGGGAGAGCGGCGCGCCACCCCGTCCTTGATGAAGACGCGCAGCGGCGTGGTGCCGCTGGCGCCGCCATCGGCCGACTGCCAGCGGCCGTTGGTGCACAGGACCCCGCCCTGCATGGCGACGGCGTCGAACTCCACGCGGTTCTGCATGACCATGCCGTTCGGCACGGTCGCGGTGAAATCGGTGGTGCAGACGGGGCCGTTCACCACCGGCTTGTAGCCGCCGATGACCACGCCGCCGCCGCCGGTGCTTGGGAAGGACGGCGTCAGCAGCGGCCAGGCTGAGAAGTCCTCCTGTGCCACGGCGAATGCGCCCGGCAGCGCCAGCGCGAGGACGAAACCGGCGGCAAGGCGATGCATGGCGTACCTCCAGGGGGACGTGGCTACCATCCAGCTACGCCCGCCAGGGTCCGCGTCAAGGGCAAGCCGCCGTCAGGCCGCGCGCGGCGCGGTCGGCGACGGCTCGTCGGGCAGCAGTTCCTCGGCCTGGGCGTCGGCCGGCGCGGTCGTCCTGGCGGCGCCAACCGGCGCCACGTCGGCCAGCGCGTGGGCCAGCATGGCGCGCGCGATCTCCCGCTCGCCCATGATGATCAGGTCCGCGCCATGGCCCTTCAGATGCTCGACCTCGGCATCGGAATGGGCGCGGGCGACGATCTGCAGGTCCGGGTTCGCGGCCCGGGCGCGCGCGATGATCTGGCCGGCCTCGAACGCCTCCGGTATGGCGACGAACAGCCGGCGGGCGCGGTCGAGGCCGGCTAGGCCCAGCAGCGTGCCGTCGGCGGCATTGCCGGCCATCACCTCGCGCCCTTTGCCGCGCAGCTCGTCGATCACCGTCTGGCGTTCCTCGATCACCAGGATCGGCCAGCCGGCCTCCACCAGCCCCTCGCCGAGCAGGCTGCCGACCCGGCCATAGCCGACGATGACGGCATGGTCGGACAGCCGGGTGGCCACGAGCGCCGGCTCGTCCCGCTCCGGATGGGCCGGGCGGGCGGCCGCCACGGCGGCGTCGACCTGGGCCATGGCGCGCTCTGCCCGCGCCTTCATGCGATCGAGTGCGGTGAAGATGAAGGGGTTGACCAGGATCGACAGGATGGCCCCCGCCAGGATCAGGCTGCGCCCCGCCTCCGGCAGGATGTGCAGGCTGACGCCCAGCCCGGCCAGGATGAACGAGAACTCGCCGATCTGGGCCAGGCTGGCCGAGATGGTGAGGGCCGTCCCTTTGGAATGGCCGAAGGCACGCACGATCAGGAAGGCCGCGATCGACTTGCCGCCCACGATGATGAGCACCGTGCCGATGAGCGGCAGCGGGTCGCGCAGCAGGATGTTGGGGTCGAACAGCATGCCGACCGAGACGAAGAACAGCACCGCGAAGGCATCGCGCAGCGGCAGCGATTCCTCGGCCGCGCGATGCGAAAGCGGGGATTCGCTGAGGATCATGCCGGCGAAGAAGGCGCCCAGCGCGAAGGAGACGCCGAAGAGGGCCGCCGCGCCATAGGCCACGCCCAAGGCCAGCGCCAGCACCGCCAGCCGGAACAGTTCGCGCGAGCCGGTATGGGCGACGTAGTGCAGCACCCAGGGGATGACCCGGCGGCCGACCACCAGCATCAGCACGACGAAGGCCGTGACCTTGGCCAGCGTGATGCCGATCGTCTTGGCGATGTCGATGGTGGCCAGCCCGTCCTCGGGCCGGGTCGCCGGGTCGAAGCTGCCGCCCAGCAGGCCGGCCACGGCCGGCAGCAGCACCAGCGCCATCACCATCGCCAAATCCTCGACGATCAGCCAGCCGACCGCGATCCGGCCGCGCTCGCTGTCGATCATCCGCCGTTCCTGCAACGCGCGCAGCAGCACGACCGTGCTGGCGACCGACAGGGCCAGTCCGAACACGAATCCCGCCCCCGGCGGCCAGCCCATCGCCCAGCCCAGCCCCATGCCCAGGATCGTCGCCACGGCGATCTGGGCGATGGCGCCCGGAATGGCGATGGCGCGGACCGACAGCAGGTCCGCCAGCGAGAAATGCAGGCCGACGCCGAACATCAGCAGGATGACGCCGATCTCCGCCAGCTCGTTCGCCAGGCCCTGGTCCGCCACGAATCCCGGGGTGAAGGGACCGACCAGGATTCCCGCCATCAGGTAGCCGACGAGCGGGGATATGCGGAAGCGCTGGGCAATCGCCCCCAGGACGAAGGCAAGGCCGAGGCCAGCGACGATGGTGGCGATCAGCGGCGTGTGATGCAGCATCCCGGAGGTCCGGCCCGTAGTAGTGCGGAAGGACTGCCATTATGGACGGCCGGCCGGCGATTTGCCTCCCCTTTGTGTGCAGCGACTTGCACTCTGGATCAGAAAAGGCACGGCGAATGCTGTCAGGCCGGCCGGCCCCAGAGCGCGGTCAGCAGCCCCGCCCCGACCAGCAGGCCGCCGCCGGTGCGATTGACCGCCCGCTGCACGGACGGCCGGCGAACCGCGCGGCGCGCGCCTGCCGCCAGCAGGGCATAGGCGAGCGCGTTTACGGTGGCGATCACCACGAAGCTCGAGCCCAGGATCAGAAGCTGCCAGGCGACATCGCCGCCGCGGTCGACGAACTGCGGCAGGAAGGCCACGAAGAAGACGATCCCCTTGGGATTGAGTGCCGTCACGCCATATGCGTGCAGGAAGATCTTCCAGGGTGGAGCGGGCGGTGCGGCCGGGATGCCGTTGGCCGACACCGGCGCCCGCCACAGCTTCACGCCGAGATAGACGAGGTAGGCCGCCCCCACCCATTTCAGGACCGTGAACAGCATTGCGGACGCGGCCAGCAAGGCACCCAGCCCCAGCAGCGAGGCGATGACGGCCGTGGTGTCGCCGAGCGCCACGCCGGCCACGGTCGCGGCGGCCGAGCGCCGCCCATGGCCCAGCGCGTAGGAGACGACCAGCAGCACGGTCGGCCCGGGAATTGCGACCAGGACCGCCGAGGCAGCGACGAAAGCGAGCCATTGTTCGATGGGCAGGGATGATCTCCACGAGCGTCAAGGGACAGGATCAATCCATCGCCCGCGTGCCGAGGCAAGCGCCGGGTGCGGCGCGACCGGTGGCCGCGCCCCTGGCCTCGGCCACCGCGGCGGTGCTACCCATCCCCCCGCGATAGGCTGGAGTTGAAACCTTGGATGAACTGCTGGACGGCTATCGCCGCTTCCGTTCCGAAGTCTGGCCCAGCGAGCGTGCCCGCTACGAGCAGCTCGCCCGCCGCGGCCAGCGACCGAAGACCCTGATCGTCGCCTGCTCGGATTCGCGCGTCGACCCGCAAACGGTGTTCGATGCCGCGCCGGGCGAGCTGTTCGTGGTGCGCAACGTGGCCGGGCTGGTGCCGCCCTACAGCCCCGACGGCGTCTATCACGGCACCAGTGCGGCGCTGGAGTTCGGCGTGCGTGTCCTGAAGGTGGAGAACATCGTGGTGCTGGGCCACGCCCAGTGCGGCGGTGTCGCCGCCATGGTCCAGGGGGCGCCGGCCGAGGCGCGCGATTTCGTCGAACCCTGGATGAGCATGGGCCGATCAGTCCCCCCGCCCCCGCCTGACGTCACCGACCCAGATGCGATCCTGGACCACTACGAGGTCGAGATCGTCCGCCTGGCGCTGGCCAACCTGCTGACCTTTCCCTGGATCGCCGAGCCGGTGGCCGCCGGACAACTGGCCCTGCACGGCTTCCGCTTCGGCATCCGGTCGGGCGTGCTGTCGCGCCTGGGCGAGAACGGGCTGGTCCCGGTGACCTGACCGGCCGGTCCTGGCCCACGTCTTGCTTTGCCCCAAGGCAGGTTAGCCATGGGGATGACAAGCGGTGCTGGGATCGGTCCGCGACGCCGCCATCGAAGCGGGCACATCGGCGGGCAAGCCCGTCGATGTGGAAGGCGTGCTGCATCGTTATGGCGCCATGACCGCCGTCGACCGGGTGACGCTGTCGGTCGGGGCCGGCGAAGTGCTGGCCCTGCTGGGCCCGTCCGGCTGCGGCAAGACCACGCTCCTGCGCATCATCGGCGGATTCGTCCGGCAGTCGGCCGGCAGCGTGCGCATCGACGGCAGGCTGGTCGACGACCTGCCGCCCAACCGGCGCAATGTCGGCATCGTCTTCCAGAGCTATGCTCTCTTCCCGCACATGAGCGTGGCCGAGAACGTGGCCTATGGCCTGAAGGCGCGGGGCTGGGCGCGGGCGCGCGTCGCCCCCCGGGTCGCCCGGATGCTGGAGGTGGTGCGGCTGGCCGGCTTTGCCGACCGCCTGCCGCGGCAGCTTTCCGGCGGGCAGCAGCAGCGCGTGGCGCTGGCCCGGGCCCTCGCCGTCGGGCCGTCGGTGCTGCTGCTGGACGAGCCGTTCAGCGCGCTCGACAAGGGCCTGCGCCTCGACATGCAGATCGAGCTGAAACGCCTGCAGCAGCAGTTCGGCCTGACCGCCATCCTCGTCACCCACGACCAGGACGAGGCGATGAGCGTCGCCGACCGCATCGCCGTGATGAACCGCGGCCGGGTCGAACAGTGCGACAGCCCCGTCGCGGTCTATGACCGGCCGGCCAGCCTGTTCGTCAGCGGTTTCGTGGGTACGTCGAACCGCCTGGCCGGTCGCATCACCGCGGTGGAGGGCGCCGAAGCCGGGCTGGCGCTGGACGCCGGCGGCACCGTCGTCCTGCCGGCGGTGGCGGGCCTGTCGGGCGGCAGCCGGGCCATCATGGTGGTGCGGCCGGAGCAGCTCGTGCTGTCCGATCGCGAGGGGCCGGGTCGCTGGCCGGTCACGCGCCGGCTGTCCGTCCCGCTTGGGCCGGACCTCGTTCACGACCTGGAGACCACCGACGGCACGGCCCTGAAGCTGGTGGAGCGCCGCGCGGGCGGCGGGCCGCCCGCCGGCGCCGCGCTATGGTGCGGACTGGCGCCGGGCGCAGAGCCATCCCTTTTCGCCGCAACCGACCACACGGGAGATTGACCGCCATGAGACTGGACCGCCGTCGCTTCCTCGCCGGCTCCGCGGCACTGGGTGCCGTGGGCCTCGGCATCCGCCCCGCCTGGGCCAAAGGCTCCGTCACGGCCGCCGTCTATCCCGGCTCGTGGGAGGAGGCGTTCCGCGGCATCGTCGCGCCCGCGCTCGACAAGGCCCATGGCGTCCAGCTCGAGATGCAGGCCCTCTATGCGGTCGACCAGATCGCCAAGGCGCGCGCCGCCCGCGGCCAGCCGACCTTCGACGTCTTCGTGCTCGACCCGGGCCCGCGGGTGAGCGGCATCGAGGCCGGCGTCTTCGACAAGTTCACCCCGTCCAAGCTGACCAACCTCGGCGCGGTGCCGGCGGGGCTGGCCGACGAATGGGGCGTGACGGTGGCGGCCCAGGTGGTCGGCATCGCCTACAACCCCAAGAAGCTGCCGCCGCCCAAGGACTGGGACGACCTGCTGAAGGACCCCTGGGTGTCGCGCCTGGGCCTGACCGGATTCCAGACCACCTTCGGCACCGTCTCCATCATCGAGATCGCGCGGCGCTTTGGCGGGTCCGAGACGAATGTCGACCCGTTCTTCGTGGAGATGCGCAAGGTCCTGTCCAAGGTCGCCACGATCGGCACGCCGCAATCCATGGCCGGCCTCTACCAGCAGGGGCAGTGCGACGTCCTCTATACCAACACCCAGACCGTCTCGACCCTGAAGGGCCGCGGCGTCGACATCGAGTTCGTGAAGCCGGCATCGGGTGCCGTCGCCTTCTTCACGACCATGCACCTGGCCAAGGGTGCTGCCGAGCCCGAGAACGCCTATCGCTACATCGACACGGTGATCGGGCGCGACGTGCAGGCGGCCCTGATCCAGCCGCCCTGGAACTTCGTGCCGGTGAACAGGGAGGTGGCGCTTGGGCCCGAGCTGCCGATGAAGACCCTGGACGAGATGGCGGGCTTCGTGCGCCACGACTGGACCAAGATCAACCCGCTGCGCGCCGGCTGGATCGAGCGGTTCAACAAGGAAGTGGCCAAGTAGGCGGCCGATGGCGGTGGCGGCGCGACGGGGTGGAGGACGATTGCGACTGGCGGAGTGGCAGCTTGCCATGCCGCTCACCCTGGCGTTTGCCGCCTTCTTCCTGGCACCGCTGCTGATCCTGGCGGCGATCAGCACATTCGACGACGACCAGCTCGCCCGCGTCGGCTTCGCCCAGTGGATCAAGTTCCTGGGCGATCCCTTCTACTGGCGGGTGGTGCGCGACACGCTGGCGCTGGGCCTGATGACGGTGGCGGCGACGGTACTGGTGGGCTTTCCCCTGGCGCTCGTCTTCGTCGAGGCGAGCCCACGCTGGCAGCGGGTGCTGCTCTTCGTCATCGTCCTGCCGCTGCTGACGTCCGTGGTGGTGCGGACCTTCGCCTGGATCGTCATCCTCGGCCAGGAGGGGGTGATCAACCGCACGATCATGGCGCTCGGCCTGTCGCCCGCGCCCTTGCGCCTGCTCCAGACCGAGTTCGGGCTGATCCTGGCGCTGACCCAGATCGAGATGCCGCTGCTGCTGCTGCCGCTGCTGGGGGTGATGAGCCGCCTCGACCCCGCGCTGGGCGACGCCTCGCAGGCGCTGGGCGCATCGCGCTGGCGCACGCTGTTCCGCGTCACCCTGCCTCTGGCCGTGCCGGGTCTGGTGTCGGGCTGCCTGCTGGTCTTCGCCTCCAGCACGACCGCCTTCATCTCGCAGTCGGTGATCGGCGGCAACCGGCTGGTCTACCTGCCGCTCGTCATCTGGCAGCAGTCGCTGGTCGTCTACAATTGGCCGCTGGCGGCCGTGGCCGCCCTGACGCTGCTGGTATCGGTCTCGGCCTGCGTCGTCGCCATATCCGCGCTCGGGCGGCAGATCGCCGGCGGCCGGGCGGCGGGGGTGGCCCATGGCTAGGCGGCGCAGCGCGGCCGACATCTCCTATGCGCTGGTGGTCGGCGGCCTGGCCGCGCTGGCGCTGCTGATCCTGGTCGGGCCGGTCGTCATCGTCCTGCTGACGTCCTTCACCGACGGCCGCTCGCTGCGGTTCCCGCCGGCGGGGCTGTCGACGCAGTGGTACGAGATGCTGTTCGATCCGGCGCGCTCGCGCCCGATCCATCGCGCCGCCGGCAACAGCCTCTATGTCGCGGCGATGGCCACGGGGGCGGCCGTCATCCTGGGCACGCTGGCGGCCATCGGCATCGCGCGCCGCGGCCAGGGCTGGGCGCGCGCGCTCGACACCCTCTTCATGTCCCCGCTGATCCTGCCCGGCATCGCCTTCGGGCTGGCGGCCCTCATGTACTTCACGCTGATCGGCCTGCGCCCGTCCCTCGACCTGATCGCGCTGGGCCATGTCATCGTCATCGTGCCCTTCGTGCTGCGCACGACCTCGGCCAGCCTGTCGCAGCTCGACCCCGCCTTGCTGGAAAGCTCGGCCAGCCTGGGGGCCGGCTGGTTCTACACCTTCCGCCGGGTGACCCTGCCGACCATCGCCCCCGGCATCGCCGCCGGGGCCTTCCTGGCCTTCATCGCCTCGCTCGACAACGTGCCGGTGTCGCTGTTCCTGGCGGGCCCGCGCAGCGACATGCTGCCGATCCGCATGTGGGGCATGATGGAAAGCACGCTCGACGTGCGGGTGGCGGCCGTATCGGGTGTCTTGATCGTGGCCGTGCTGGCGCTGATGCTGCTGATGGAGCGCCTGACCGGCCTCACCCGCCGCATGTCGATTTGAGGGACCCGATGGAACTGACCGCCCAGAAGCTGACCGCGGAGGCATTCGCCCCCTATGGCGAGGTGCTGGCCCTGCCCGAGGGCACCGGCCGCAGCTATTTCGAGGATGCACTCGGCAACCTGCGGCCGGGCGCGCGGGCCAGCCTGTCGATGTCCGTCCGGGCACCGCTCGACGCCCTGCCCTTGCAGGCCAACCTGCTGGAGCGGCACGAATTCTCGTCCCAGAGCTTCGTTGCCATCGACGCGTCGCGCTGGATCGTCATCGTCTGCCCCCATGCCGCCGACGGCGGGCCGGACGTGGCCCAGGCCATCGCCTTCGTCGCCGGCCCGGGCCAGGGCGTGACCTACCGCCCGAACGTCTGGCACCACGGGCTGACGGTGCTGGACCGGCCCGGCAGCTTTGCCGTCTTCATGTGGCGCGACGGCACCAAGGGCGACGAGGAGTTCGTGCCAGTCGCCCCCTTCACCGTCCATGTTCCGGACTGAGCACGGGAGATAGCGATGCCCTGGCAGCCCACCCGCGACTTCGTCGGCTACGGCCGCACCCCGCCCGACCCACAATGGCCGAACGGGGCCAGGCTCGCGATCAACTTCGTCATGAACTACGAGGAAGGGTCGGAGCCGTCGGTGCAGGATGGCGAGGGGATGACCGAGCTGGGCCTGACCGAGGCGCACGGCCTGAACCAGGGGGTCAAGGGCCGCGACCTCGCCGGCGAGAGCATGTTCGAATATGGCAGCCGCGTCGGCTTCTGGCGTCTCCTGCGCCTGTTCGAGGAACGCGGCCTGCCGATGACGGTATTCGGCTGCGCCCTGGCGCT
The DNA here is from genome assembly GCF_006738645.1 of Stella humosa. GTDB lineage: Bacteria > Pseudomonadota > Alphaproteobacteria > ATCC43930 > Allostellaceae > Allostella > Allostella humosa. The sequence continues at coordinate 4,044,273 of NZ_AP019700.1, forward strand.
GGAGCGCAACACCGAGGCCGCCGCCGCCATCCGGGCGGCCGGCTACGACGTGTGCTGCCATGGCTGGCGCTGGATCAAGCATTTCGAGCTGTCGGAGGAGGAGGAGCGGGAACATATCCGCAAGGCCGTCGCCTCCCTGCAGAAGACGGTCGGCGAGCGCCCCTATGGCTGGTACTGCCGCTACGGACCCAGCGTGAACACCCGCCGGCTGGTCGCCGAGGAAGGCGGCTTCCTCTATGATTCCGACAGCTATGCCGACGAGCTGCCCTTCTGGCAGACGGTCGAGGGCCAGCCCCACCTGGTCGTGCCCTATTCGCTCACCAACAACGACGGCAAGTATGCCGGCTGGATGGGCACGTCCGACCAGTGGTTCTCCTTCATCCGCGACGCGGTCGACATGCTGTGGCGCGAGGGGGCCAAGACGCCGAAGATGATGTCGGTCGGCCTGCACATGCGCCTCATCGGCCACCCCGCGCGGGCCGCCGGGCTGGAACGGCTGCTGGACCATGTGATGGGCATGGAAGGCGTCTGGGTCACCCGCCGGATCGAGATCGCGGAGCACTGGCGCCGGGTGCATCCGTTCGCGGGTTAGCGTCGACGAAGGCGGGGCCGGATCGCCCCGCCTTCTGCCAGGCGCTCACCGGGCGGACCGGCGCAGGCCCAGATACTGCAGGTCGGCGAAGGCCAGGACGGTGACGGCCTGGACCAGCACGAAGGCGATGCCGAGGCCCGTCGGCGCCACCCAGCCCGACGCCAGCAGGATGAGGCAGTCGGCCGCCCACAGGACGTTGAGCACGATCACCGCCCACACCGCGCCGCGCGGGGGGGCCGGCCGGCGGGCGAGCCAGGCCAGGAAAAGCGCGTAGGGCAGCAGGGCCAGGCCAGCCCAGCGCAGCAGCGGCACCGGCAGGCCGAGCAGGCCCGACAGCGGGTCGGCGCCGGCCGCCATCAGCAGGCCGCAGGCGCCACTGACGGCGGCATCGCCGGCGAGCGACCACCACAGCAGCGAACGGGCAGGCGCGGCAGCCGGGATCGAACTGGTCTTGGACATGGCTAGCTCCTCTTCAGGCAAGTGCGGGTCATGGCCCGCAACTGCCGCGAAGATGAGCCCCGGCTGGTGCCGGGTCGATTATCTGGCAGGTAACGGCGTCGCCTCCGTCGGGGGCGAGGGCGGGCTGGATTCGAGGCTGCGTTCGGCGCCGAGCACCAGCCCTTCCCATCGCGTCCTGGCCAGCGCCGTGGCTTCGTAGCGGCGATAGCCCCAGGTCAGGGCCGTCGTCGCCAGGGCGGTGGCGACGCCGGCCAGCCCGGCCGCGCCATAGGCAACGAAGTCGTTGAGCGGGGCCACCGCGGCGATCCCGCCCAGCTTGCCGCCGGCGACCGGCGCCAGCGCCGGCACGGCGGCCGCCGCACCCGTCGTGGCCGATGCAGCGACGCCCGAGACGGCGACCGCCGAGCCGCCGGCCAGCGCCTTGGCGGCGAGCCACAGCGTCGCCGCCTGGACCCCGACGAAGACCGTGTCGATCGCCTCGTTCTCGAGCATCCCGGCCAACGCCTTGGCCGGCGAGGTGCGCCCGTCCAGCACGTCATAGGCGGTCAGCGCCATGCCGAGGCCCGAGGGCAGCGGCAGGCGGGACTTGGCGACCTGAAGGCTGCTGACCAGAAACAGCGCGGCGATGCCGTCGCCCGGCGGCGCCATGCCCCACGAGGGCGTCGGCGCGCCCTGGGACAACGCCCCGGCCGGGGCGGCGACGGGCAGGGCGGCCTCCCCCGCCGACAGCGCCCGGCTCGCCATGTCGAGAGCCGACCGACCCGGTTCGGCCATCGCCGGGCTGGCCGCCAGGGCGAGCGCGGCCACCGCTGCGCCGCGGAACCGGGGCAACCTACATCTCTCCCGGCTGGCGCTTCGGCGCCGCCACCAGTTGCGCCACCACCCGGATGCGCGCGTCCGGGCCGAGTTCGAGCCACAGGCGTTGGAACAGGTCGCCATGCACGGCCTGGACGGCCGGCCCCAGCAGGCGCACCTCGATCGGACCCAGCCCCTCCAACATCCGCGCCTCGACCTCGGGCGTGCCCGCGCCCCGCAGCGGAATGTCGCTGAGGTTGGACCTGGCCCAGCCATCCAGCGCCCGCGCCCGCTCCAGCGCCCAGAGGTCGTAGCGCCGCTGCTGCTCGCGGCCCCACGCGCCATAGGCATCCTCCAACAGCCGCTGCAGCCGGCGCAGCTCGCCGTCCGTGTCGGCATCGCCCGCCTCGGCCTGGGCCCGGGCCAGTGCCACGCGGGCTGCGGCTAGGTCATCCATCGCCTGGCGGGCCGGAATGCCCGCGACGATGCCGTCATGCTGCCGCAGCGCGTCCAGCACCGGCGCCAGGGCGGTCTGGCGGCTGGTTCCGCGGGCGGCGGCGATCCGGCCGCGCAGTTCCGCGACCGCCGCCGCGCGGCAGGCTCCATGGCGGTGCAGCCGCGCCTCGACGGCGGACAACGTGCCGGCCGCCGCCGCCAGGAGCCGCCCCGCCTCCCACGTCGTCAACGTCGGCGCGGCGGCGTCGAGCAGCAGCGTGCCGACCTCCGCCAGCCGGTCGTCCGCCAGGCGGCATTCGTCGACCAGCGGCTGCCCGACGCGGGCCCGGTGCCGATCGAGCGCCACCGCCCCCGCGGCACCCACCGCCACCCCGAGCAGGAGGGCGACCAGCAGCGGCCAGACGCGGGCGGCCCCTGGGAAGGTGGCTGCTGTCGGTGAACTCAAGGCCGTGCCTCCGCCGGTCAATTGCGATATCCGAGGACGGGAACGATGGCTGCCGCTGGCCATCGGCGCAATCGGGGGCTGGTCGGCGGGGATGTTTCGGGGCAACGATGTTTCGGGGCAGCACTGGCCGCAACGGCAGGAGGGGACTGGCATGACCGCACTTCCGCATGGGCCCGCCGGCCGGATCGGCGCCGCAGCCATCCTGCTGGCCATTGCCGGCATCCTGCTCGCCGCCCGGCCGGCCGGCGCCCAGCCGGCACCGCCCGGCGCGCCGCCGCCCGCCGTCGTCGTGGCCGCGGCCGAGAAGCGGCCGCTAACCCGCTCGTTCCCCTTCGTCGGGCGCGTCCAGGCACTGGACAAGGTGGAACTGCGCTCGCGCATCCAGGGCTTCCTGCAACGCCGCCTGTTCGAGGAAGGGGCCGTCGTCAAGGAAGGCGACCTGCTGTTCGTGATCGAGAAGGCGCCGTTCGAGGCAGCCGTCGCGCAGCAGCGGGCGGGCCTGGCCGTCGCCCAGGCCGGCGCGCAGAACGCGACCGTGCAACTGGCCCGGGCGCGCGAGCTGTCGCGCACCCAGAACATCCCGCAGGCGACCGTCGACCAGCGCGCCGCCGAGGACGCCCAGGCCCGCGCCCGGGTCATGGAAGCCCAGGCCAGCCTGCGCGACGCCGAGATCAACCTTGGATACACCGACATCAAGGCGCCGCTCGACGGCCGCATCGGGAAGGCGAACTTCACGGTTGGCGCCTTTCTCGGCCCGGATTCCGGCGCGCTTGCCACCATCGTGCGCGAGGAGCCGATGACCATCACCTTCAGCGTGCCGCAGCGCATGATGGTGGAGGCGCAGCGCAGCGGGCTGGCGAACGAGAAGTTCGTCGTCCGCGCCATCCTGGCCGACGGCAAGCCCTACGCCCATCCCGGCGCCATCGACTTCGTCGACGTGCTGGTCGACCGGCGCACCGACAGCCTGGCCATCCGCGCCCGCTTCCCCAACCCCGACCGCATGCTGGTGGACGGCCAGGCGGTGCGCGTCGCCGCCGAGACGACCACGCCCGAAGAGGCCGTGATGATCCCCCAGGCGGCGATCCAGCAGGACCAGAGCGGCGCCTTCGCCCTGGTGGTCGGGGCCGGCGACCGGGTGGAGATCCGCCGGGTGAAGACCGGTACCGTCGATACCGGCTGGACCGCGGTCGAGAGCGGCATTGCCGCCGGCGACCGCGTGATCGTCCAGGGGGTGCAGCGGGTGCGGCCGGGCCAGGTAGTGGCGCCGACCGTGGCCCCGCCCGCCCCGCGCTCCTGACGCAGCAGGGCCCGGCCATGATCTCCGCCGTCTTCATCGACCGGCCGCGGCTGGCCGCGGTCATCTCGATCATCATCACTCTGGCCGGCCTGATCGCCATGCGGTCGATCCCGGTGGCGCAGTTTCCCGACATCGTGCCGCCGCAGGTGACGGTGACGGCCAGCTATCCGGGTGCGGCCGCCGCCGTGGTCGAGGCGACCGTCGCCCAGCCGATCGAATCCCAGGTGAACGGCGTCGATGGCATGCTCTACATGAAGTCGACCAGCGGCAATGACGGCAGCTACAGCCTGTCGATCGCCTTTGCCGTCGGCTCCGACCCCGACCTCAACGCCGTCAACGTGCTGAACCGGGTGCAACTGGCCCAGGCCAAGCTGCCCTCGGAGGTGACGCGGGCCGGCATCAACGTCGCCAAGCGCTCGTCGGCCCTGCTGCAGGTGGTGAACCTGCACTCGCCCAAGGGCACGCACGACGCGCTCTTCCTGTCCAACTATGCCACCATCAACGTCATCGACACGCTGGCGCGCGTGCCGGGCGTGGGCCAGGCGGCGATGTTCGGCCCGCTCGACTATTCCATGCGCATCTGGCTCGGCGTCGAGCGCATGGCGGTGCTGGGATTGACGGTGCAGGACGTGGTCTCGGCGCTGGCCAGCCAGAACGTGCAGGCCGCCGCCGGCCGCATCGGCGCGGCGCCCTTCAGCGACGACACCCAGTTCCAGCTCAACATCCAGACGCGCGGCCGCCTGACCGACGTCGCCGCGTTCGAGAACATCGTCGTGCGCGCCGAGCCGGACGGCGGCTTCCTGCGCATCAAGGACGTGGCCCGGGTGGAGCTGGGCGCGCGCTCGTCGGATGCCTCGGGCCGCCTCAACGGCAAGCCCGCCGCCGTCATCGGCATCTTCCAGGCACCCGGCGCCAACGCCATCGCAGTGGCCGACGGGGTGCAGAAGGCACTGGCCGACCTCGGCCACCGCTTTCCCGACGACCTTGCCTACTCGGTCGTCTACGACACCACCATCTTCGTCCAGGACACCATCGCCGAGGTGATCAAGACACTGGTCGAGGCGTTCGTGCTCGTCGTCCTGGTGGTGTTTCTGTTCCTGGGCCAGGTGCGCGCGACGCTGATCCCGATGCTGGCGGTGCCTGTCGCCTTGATCGGCACCTTTGCCGTGCTGCTGGCCCTGGGCTTCACCGCCAACACCATCTCGCTCTTCGCGCTGGTGCTGGCGATCGGCATCGTCGTCGACGATGCCATCGTCGTGGTCGAGAATGTCGAGCGGGTGATGGAGGAGGACGGCCTGCCGCCGCGCGAGGCCGCCAAGAAGGCGATGGGGCAGATCACCGGACCCATCATCGCCATCACGCTGGTCCTCCTGTCGGTGTTCGTGCCGGTCGGCTTCGTGCCGGGCATCGTGGGACAGCTCTACCAGCAGTTCGCCGTCACCGTGTCGGTGGCGATGGTGATCTCCGCCGTCAACGCGCTCACTCTGGCGCCCGCCCTGTGCGCCCTCATCATGAAGCCGGCGCACAATCGGCCGCGGGCGATCCGCGCCATCCTGGGCAGCATCGACCGCGCGCGCGACGGCTATGCCCGCGCCGTAGGCGCGCTGGTGCGGCGGGCATTGTTCTGCCTGGTCGCCCTTGCCGTCGCCGCGGCCCTGACCGGGTGGCTCTTCGCCCGGACGCCGTCGAGCTTCCTGCCGGAGGAGGACCAGGGCCTGTTCTTCATCGAGGCGCAACTGCCCGACGGCGCATCCAGCAACCGCACGCGCGCGGTGGTGGAGCAGGTCGAGGCGGTGCTGCGGCAGACCGAGGGCGTCAGCCTCGTCACCTCGGTCGTCGGCTACAGCTTCATGAACTCCCTGGCGCAGTCGAACTCCGGCTTCTTCGTCGTCACGCTGGAGCCGTTCGCAAAGCGCACCCGCGCCGACCTGTCGGTGCAGGCGATCATCCGGCGCATCCAGATCGCCGGCGCCTCGATCCCTGGCGCCAACGTGCTGGCCTTCAACCTGCCGCCGATCATCGGTCTCGGCACCGCGGGCGGCTTCGAATACCAGCTCCAGGACATGGGCGGCAGCACGCCCGAGGACCTGGCCGCCGTCACCCGCGGCCTGCTGTTCCAGGCCAACCAGCAGCCCGAGCTAACCCGGGTCTACAGCGGCTTCAGCGCCGCCACCCCGCAGGTCTTCCTCGACATCGACCGCGAGAAGGCCCAGCAGCTCGGCGTCGACCTGGCCGACGTGTTCCAGGCGCTCCAGGCGACACTGGGCGGGCTTTACGTCAACGACTTCAACCTCTTCGGCCGCACCTGGACGGTGACGGTGCAGGGCGAGGCGGCCGACCGCGACCAGATCCCCGACATCTACCGCATCCATGTGCGCAGCCGCACCAATGGCGAGATGGTGGCCCTGTCGTCGATCGCCGATGCCCGGGTCATCCTCGGGCCGCAGTTCCTGGTGCGCTACGACAATGCCCGCAGCGCGTCCATTTCGGGCAGTGCCGCCCCCGGCTACAGCTCGGGTGCGGCCATCCAGGCGATGGAGCGGCTGTCGGCCAACCTGCCCCAGGGCTATGCCTTCGCCTGGACCGGCTCGTCCCTCCAGGAAAAGCAGGCGGGCGGCCAGACCGTCGTCATCCTCGGCCTGGCGGTGCTGTTCGCCTACCTCTTCCTGGTGGCCCTCTACGAGAGCTGGACCATCCCGATCGGCGTGCTGCTGTCGGTGATCGTGGGGCTGGCCGGCGCCATGCTGGCCCTGCGGCTGGCGGGGCTCGCCAACGACGTCTATGCCCAGATCGGCATCGTCGTGCTGATCGCGCTGGCCGCCAAGAACGCCATCCTCATCGTCGAGTTCGCCAAGGAGGAACGCGAGCGCGGCCGGCCTCTCCTGGAGGCCGCCGTCTCGGGCGCCCGCCTGCGCTTCCGGGCGGTGATGATGACGAGCTTCGCCTTCATCCTCAGCCTGGTGCCGCTGGTGATCGCGACCGGGGCCGGGGCCGCCAGCCGGCGCGCCGTCGGCACCGCGGTCTTCGGCGGGATGCTGGCGGCATCGGTCATCGGCATCTTCCTGATCCCGCCGCTCTTCGTCCTGCTGCAACGCACGCGCGAGGGCTTCCATGCCCAATTCGGCGCGGCTGGCAAGGCATCCGCACGGCAATGAACGCTCCCCCGATCCGCCGCGCCGCGCACGCGGACATTCCCCGCCTGTTCGAGATCCGGTTCGCCGTCACCGAGAACCGGCTGATCGACCCGACGCGGGTGACGGCGGCCGACTGCGCGTGGTTCATCGACCATTCCGACGTCTGGGTGTGGGTGGAGGATGGCACGATCCGCGGTTTCTCGGCCGCCGATCCGCGCGACGCCACCATCTGGGCGCTGTTCGTCGAGCCCGGCCAGGACGGGCGCGGCATCGGCCGGGCGCTGCTGGCGGTGGCGTGCGACACGTTGCGACGGCACCGCTTCCGCTCGGCCAGCCTGACCACCGACGCCGGCAGCCGGGCCGAGGGGTTCTATCGCGCCGCCGGCTGGGTGGAGATCGGGCGCGACGGCGGCGAGGTCCGCCTGCAACTGGCCCTGCGGTCGGTCGACGACCCGGTCGGCATCTAGCATCAGGTCGAGGGAGAACGGCGGGATGGCCGAGTTCAAGCTTCACTGCTTCGCGCAGTCCGGCAACGCCTACAAGGTGGGCCTGATGCTGTCGCTGGCCGGCGCCGACTGGGAGCCGGTCTATGTCGACTTCTTCGGTGGTGTAACGCGTACCGAGGAATGGCGCGGCGCCGTCAACGAGATGGGCGAGGTGCCGATCCTGGAGTATCGCGGCCTGCGGCTCACCCAGTCCGGCGTCATCCTCGACTACCTGGCCGACGCGCTGGGGCGGTTCGGCGGCCGGGACGCGGCCGAACGGCGCGAGATCTGGCGCTGGATCCTCTTCGACAACCACAAGTTCACCAGCTACTTCGTCACCCATCGCTGGCTGCGGGCCTTTGCCGAGACCGCACCCGCGCCCGAGGTGCTGGCCTTCCTGCGCGCCCGCATCGACGCCGCCTTCGCCGTGGTCGAGAAGCATTTGGCCGACCGCCCATTCATGCTGGGCGACCGGCTGACGATCGTCGACTTCTCGCTGGTGGGCTATCTCTACTTTCCGTCGGAGGAAACCGGCTACGACCTGCCGGCCAGCCACCCGAACATCGCCGCCTGGACCCGGCGCCTGATGGCCGAGCCCGGCTGGCGCCACCCCTACGACATGCTGCCGGGCGAGCAGATCAAGCCGCGCCGCACCTATCCGCCCGGGCAGTAGCCCTATCGCGCCACAACGTAGCAGCGCTCCGGATCGAGGCGGACGCCGACGCGGTCGCCCTGGTTGCCGGGGCGCGGCCCCGCCAGCGTTCGGGTGCGGATCGCCCGGGTGCCGATCCGGACGTGAAAATCGACCATCTCGCCCAGGTCGACGATGGCCTCGATGGTACCGGGCAGGTCGTCGGGCGTGGCAGCCGAAACGGGGTGGAGCGAGATCGCTTCCGGTCGGGCGCACAGCACGGCGGGGTCGCCCGGCTGCATGCCGTGGCCGCGCCCCACGAGCCGAAGCCCCTCGTCGGTGACCACGAGCCCCCGCCCCTCGCCCGCGTCCCAGGACTCGACGCGGCCTTCGAGGAAACTGGCCGTGCCGACGAACTCCGCCACGAAGCGCGAGGCGGGGTCGCGATAGACCTTGTGCGGCGTGTCGACCTGGACGATGGCGCCCTTGTCCATGACGACGATGCGGTCGGAGATGACCATCGCCTCGGCCTGGTCATGGGTCACGTAGAGCGTCGTGATCTTCAGCGATTCCAACAGCTTGCGCAGCTCGAAGCGCATGTATTCGCGCAGCTTGGCATCTAGGTTGGACAGCGGCTCGTCGAACAGCAGCACGTCGGGCTCGGTCGCCAGGGCGCGCGCGATGGCGATACGCTGTTGCTGGCCGCCCGACAGTTGCTTGGGCAGGCGGTCGGCGGTACCCGGCAGTTGCACCAGCTCCAGTACGGCGTCGACCTTGCGATCGATCTCGGCGCGCGGTCGCTTGCGCACCTCCAGCCCGAAGGCGATGTTCTGGCGCACGGTCATGTGCGGGAAGAGCGCGTAGTTCTGGAACACCATCGCGGCGTTCCGGCGTTCCGGCGGCACGTCGTTGATCAGCCGGTCCCCGAACCAGAGGTTGCCCTCGTCCTGCTCGATCAGGCCGGCGACGATGCGCAAGGTCGTCGTCTTGCCGCAGCCGCTCGGCCCCAGCAGCGACACGATCTCGCCGTCGCGGATGTCGAGGCGCTCGATGCGCGCGGCTGCCGCCGTACCATAGCGCTTCACGATCCCTTCCAGACGGATGGCGGTCATCGCTCCCCTCCCTTGGCGCGCGGTGCGATCAGGCCCGGTCAGGCCGGTCGGTGATGATCCAGCCGACACCAAGTTCACGCATCCGCGCGAGATCGGCCGCCTCGTTGGGCGTCCAGGCGCCGAGCCCTACCCCCTCGGCGGCGCAGGCAGCGACGATCCCGGCATCGATGGCGGCGAACTCCAGCCCGAGCTGCGCGCCGCCGATCTCCTTCAGCCGGCGGGCCGCCGCGACGGCCCCCGCCGCCCCGGCGATGTCGCGGCCACGCAGCACGCCGGTCAGGTCGAAGCCGCGGCCCAGCTTCGCGACCGCCACGACGGAGCGCCAGTCGAAGGCCGAAATGGTGACGCGCTCGCGCATCCCGGCCTGCTCCAGGATATCGGCCAGCGCCCGGCAATGGTCGTCATGTCCGGGGGGATCGGCCGCGAACTTGATCTCGACGATGGCGGTGGCGCCGGCGGGATGCAGCACGTCCAGCAGTTCCGCCAGGGTCGGCACCTGCTCGCCGTCGGTCCCGGTCAGGCGCAGCCGGCGCAGGTCGGCCAGGTCCATGTCGGCCACCGCACCCTTGCCGTCCGTCGTGCGATCGACCGTGAGGTCGTGGATCACCACCGGCACGCGGTCGCGGGTGAAGTGCACGTCGAACTCGACCGCCAGATAGCCCGCGGCCAGCGAATGGCGGAACGCGGACAGGCTGTTCTCCACCCACAGGCCGGCCGCGCCGCGATGCGCGACGATCGTCGTCGCGGCAGCCGGCCGGGACGACCCGGCAAAGATCGATGCGAGATGGCCCATGCGACGAACGCTCCCCAAGCAGCCTTCTTTTTTCGCAAATGAAAATGCGGGGTGGCCGGCTTCCTGTCAATTCTTGAAACCCAAAGTCGGGGCCGGAACGTTCTGTCGGGAGTTTTTCCGCTCCTCGCCCACGACCTTTCGCAATGCAACATTCATTTCACTTGCGAAAGTCGCCGTACCGTTTCTACCATCGTGTCGGAAAGCGGCCCGGTGAAGCGGCCGCCGTCGGGAGGAAACCATGGCGAAGACGAAGAACGGCGGAGCGGATTCGGACATTGCGCGCCCTGGCCTGGCGCGGCGCGGCTTCATCGGCGCGGCCGGGACCGCCGCCCTCTCGCTGACGGCACTCGGCCATGTCGGGCGCGAGGCCCAGGCGGCCGCGTTCCGCCCCGACCTGACCATGGCCGAGAACCCGAACCCGGCCTCGGCCTATCCGAAATGGTTCCCGTCCTGGCCCGAGGTCGAGAAGCTGGCCCGCCAGGAGGGCCAGGTGCTGGTCAGCGCCTGGGGCTCCGCCGAAGCCAAGGAGATGTTCACCAAGCTCTGCGCCCAGTTCGAGAAGAAGTACGGCATCAAGGCGGTCTATCGCCACGGCGACTGGTTCGCGGCCCAGCAGCAGGTGCTGAACGACGTCAAGGAGAAGAAGGAACAGGGTTCGATCGACGCGATCTTCCTGTGGGGCAAGCCCTTCTCGAACCTGATGCAGGGCGGCGGCGTGTGGGAGGTGCCGATCCTCGACATGCTGCCCAACGCCCGGCGCATCGCCTATCGCCCGGAACTGGGCCGGTTCGTGCACGACATGGTGCCGACCTATGGCTGCTTCGTGCCGCAGGTGAACTACCAGAACTGCTTCGTCTACGACAAAAAGAAGTTCAAGAAGACCGACATGCCGCAGACCGTCGAGGGCGTCCTCGACTGGGCGAAGAAGAACAAGGGCCAGTTCACCTACTGCGACGTCAACAAGGGCGGCAGCGGCCATACCTGGGTGATGATGCTGATCTACGCGCTCACCGGCGGCTACGAGAAGTATGCCTTCAAGCCCTTCAACAAGGACGTGGCGGCGAACGACTGGAAGCCGCTTTGGGACTATCTGAAGGAGCTGGAGCAGTACATGTACCGCCCCGGCACCTATCCCCAGGGCAACAACGCGGTCGCCCAGCTCTTCTCGGCCGAGGAGATCACCTTCTGCCCGAACTGGGACGGCACCATGGCGCAGGAGGTGCGCGGCGGCCGGCTCGATCCCGACCGGCTGGGCGTGTTCGTGCCCGAGCCCGGCATCTTCTCGCCCTGCGACGGCTTCACCATCCCGACCAACGCCCCGCACAAGGCGGCCGCCCTGCTGTTCCTCGACTATATCCTGTCGGTCGAGGCGCAGATGGAGGTGCCGCGGATCATGGCCTCCTATCCCGTCGTCACCGAAGCCTGGGACAGGCTGCCGGCCAAGGAACGCAACGAGCCCTGGGTTCCCGTGCAGGACCTGCGGCAGTGGCGCGACCTCGGCCGCACCGGCGCGCGCCATGGCGAATACATGTTCCAGATGATGACCGAGTGGGTCGACCGGATCGCCCGGCGCTGACGCGGCCGTCGCCTGAACAGCCTTCGCTGAACCAAATGGGACCGCTGCGCGCCGTCACCCAGGCGGCGCGCACCTTCCCCTTGGATGCGCCATGGTGACAGTTCGCAAACTCCTCCGCCGCAACGGCGACCTCCTCATGGTGGCGCCGCTTGCCCTGTTCCTGGGCACCATGGTGCTGGTGCCGCTGGTGATCGCGGTCCTGTCCTCGGTCGGCCTGACGACGGTGGCCCCGGGGCTGACCGGCCAGTTCACGCTCCAGGGCTTCCGGGACTTCTTCGATCCGTCGAAGCCGAGCCTCGCCTCGCTCTGGTTCACCTTCAAGGTGACGGCGGTCACGACGGTCGTCTCCACCGGCCTCGGCCTGGCGCTGGCCCTCTTCATGCGCTTCCGCGGCATCGAGCTGGGGATGGTCTTCTCGTTCCTGGTGAAGATCCCGCTCTTCATGCCGTATCTGGTGACGGCCTTCGTCTTCTGGGTGCTGCTCTATCCCAAGGGCTATATCGGCATCCTCGTCCACAAGCTGCTGGTCGACTATCTGGGCCTGGTGGAGCAGGCGCCGTCCCTGGTCTCCGACCCGCTCGGCATTGGCATCATCGTGTGCGGGTCGTGGATGCGCTTCCCTTACGCCTTCGTCATCATCCACGGGCTGCTGCAGATGATCGACCCCTCCTACGAGGAGGCCGCCCGGACGCTGGGTGCCCGGACCGGACGCATCATCCGGCGCGTCTACCTGCCGCTGGTCGGCTACGGCATCCTGTCGGTGGCGCTCCTCAATTTCCTGGCGCTGTTCATCGCCTTCGCGATCCCGTTCGTCCTGGGCGCGAGCTGGCCGCAGTTCCTGTCGGTGTTCATCTATGTGAACGCCAAGGACCAGGGCAACTGGTTGGCCGGTTATACGACCGCCGTCATCTACATCGTAATCGCGCTGGTGATCGCCTGGTTCTACACCCGCGCCCTGCAACAGGCCAAAGCCCGTGCGTAAGCGCAATCCCGGACGCTGGCTGAACCGGGCCGTCCTCGGCCTGGTCACCTTCCTCATCCTGGCACCTGTCGCCGTCGTCTTCCTCTATGCGTTCGCGACGAAGTGGTTTCCGTCCCACTGGTGGTGGCCGCAGGAGTTCGGGACCCGCTGGTTCGAGCGGCTGCTCGGCCTCGGCAACATCGTCAACGCCATGCTGAACAGCTACATGATCGCCGCCATCGTGACGGTGGCGACGCTGGCCATCACCTTTCCGGCCGCCTACGTCTTCGGCGCCCGCACCCGGCGCGACAGCGGCCGGCTGGTGCAGCTCATCGAGGGATTCTCCAACGTGCCGCTGGCCTTCCCGACGATCGCCGTCGGCATCGGCCTGCTGCCGGTCTACGCCAAGATGGGCCTGCTGGCCTCGGTCCCCGGCGTCGTCCTGGCCCATATGATCATGGCCATTCCCTATGCGCTGCGGGCCATGGTCGGCGCCTTCATCATGGTCCCGCCGGAATACGAGGAGGCGGCGCGCAACCTCGGCGCCGGCCGCTTGTACGTCCTGCGCCGGGTCTACCTGCCGCTGGTGTGGCCGGGCGTGATGGCGGGCGGCATCTTCGCCTTCAGCTGGTCGCTCAACGAGTTCGTGCTGATCCTCCTCCTCGGCTATCCCAACATCGAGACGATCCCCGTGCAGATCTACCAGTTCGTCGGCGGCTACTACCTGCACCCACAGCAGGCCGCTGCCCTTGGCCTCTTCCTGCTGGTGCCGACGCTGGCGCTGATGTTCCTGGTGGAGCGCACGACGCGCGGCTCGACCGTGGTTCCGGCCGGCGCATGACGCGGCCCTCGCTGCAGCCGCTGGAGCGGTTTTCGCCCGCGGCACTGGCGCGGGTGCGTTGTGTCCTGACCGACATCGACGACACGCTGACCAGCGACGGGCTGCTGCGGCCGGCCGCCTTCGCCGCCATCCACCGGCTGGCGCAGGCGGGCATCCGCGTGGTGCCGGTAACCGGCCGCCCCGCCGGCTGGTGCGACCTGATCGCCCGGCAATGGCCGGTGGCGGGCGTGATCGGCGAGAACGGCGCGCTCTGGTTCCGCTACGACCCGGGCGGCCCGCGCATCGCCCGCGGCCACTGGTTCCCCGAGGATCGCAGGCAGGCCGACCGCCTGCGCCTCGACGACCTTGCCCGGCGCATCGCCGAGGAGATTCCAGAGGCTCGGCCCACATCCGACCAAGCCTACCGCGAAAGCGACCTCGCCATCGACTGGTGCGAGGACGTGGCGCCGCTGTCGCGGGCCCAGCTCGACCGCATCGTCGAGCTGGCCGAGGAGGCAGGTGCCACGGTCCGCGTATCGTCCATCCACGTGAACATCTGGTTCGGCGAGTTCAGCAAGCTGGCGATGACCGAGCGCTTCCTGGCGGACGGGCTGGGCATCGACCTGCGGTCCGACCCGGACGCCTTCGTCTTTGCCGGCGATTCTCCCAACGATTCGACGATGTTCGGTTTCTTCGCCAACTCCGTCGGCGTCGCCAACGTGCTGGATTTCGTCGGCCGCATGGAGGCGGAGCCCACCTACGTCACCCCGAGCCGCGGCGGCGAAGGCTTCGCCGAACTGGCCGACGCGCTGCTGGCCGCGCGGACCGGTGGCTGACACCCCGACCGGAGAGCGCCCCCATGGCCATCCTCACGACCACCATCGGCTCCTATCCCAAGCCGGACTATGTGCGCATCCCCAACTGGTTCGAGGTGCGCCGCCGCCTGGCACCCGGCCAGTGGAACCCGACCCAGGCCTATGAGCAGGTCCTGGCCGACCAGGATGCCGAGCATGCCGAGCGGCTCGATCGCGGCACCCGCGAAGTGGTGGCCGAGCAGGCCGATGCCGGCATCGACATCCCGACCGACGGCGAGGTGCGGCGCGAGCACTACATCTATCACCAGTGCCGGCGCTTCCCGGGGTTCGACTTCGCCCGGCTCACCTCCAAGGCGATGCGCGGCGGCAGTTGGCTGGCGGCCGTGCCGACCGTGACCGGCCCCGTCACCGCCGGCACGCCCGGCATGCCCGCCGACTGGCGCATCGCCCAGTCGGCGACCGACCGGCCGGTCAAGATGACCCTGCCCGGCCCGCTGACCATCATCGATTCGACCGCCGATGCCCACTACCACGACGACCGGCGGCTGGCCGCCGACCTGGCGGACGCCCTCAATCACGAGATCCGCGCCCTCGCCGAGGCCGGCTGCCGCTGGATCCAGGTGGACGAGCCGGTCTTCGCCCGCCAGCTCGACCGCGCGCTCGATTTCGGCGTCGAGATGCTGGACCGCTGCTTTCACGGCGTGCCGGCTGCGACGCGGCGCGCAGTGCATATCTGCTGCGGCTACCCGGCCGCACTCGACCTGGAAGACTTCCCCAAGGCCGACCGCCGCACCTATTTCGACCTGGCGGACGCCCTGGAAGAAACGGCGATCGACGCCGTGTCGATCGAAGACGCCCATCGCCGCAACGACCTGTCGCTGATCGAGCGCTTCCGCTCCAAGACCCTGATCCTGGGCGTCGTCGAGATCGCCCGCACCCGGGTCGAGACGGTGGACGAAATCCGCGCCCGCATCGCCGACGTGCTGGAGCATATCGAGCCTGCGCGCCTGATCGCGGCACCCGATTGCGGGCTGATCATGCTCGACCGGGCGACCGCGGTGGCCAAGCTGCGCAACCTGTCGGCGGCCGCCCGCAGTTTCGGCTGACGGCCCGGTCTACCGGCTGACCACCCTGCCTACCGCCCCGGGGCGATATGCACCGGGATGCCGCGATCGCGCAGGATGGCCGCGATCGCCGGCGGCGGCGGCCGGTCGGTGAAGAGCGCCGAGATGCCCGAGATGTGGCCGACCTTCACCAGCCCCTTGCGGTCGAACTTCTGGGCGTCGATCGCCAGGTAGACTTGGCGGGCGTTGGCGGTGATGGCGCGCGCGGTCTCGGCCGCCTCGAAGCCGAATTCATAGAGGGTGCCGTCGGGCCCGACCGAGCCACAACTGATCAGGCCGAAATCGGCCGTGAAGCGGTCGATGAAGGAGGTCGCCTCCTGCCCCTGGGTGCATTGCTCGTCGGGGCTGACCTGGCCGCCGACCAGCAATATCTTCATCCCCTCTGCCGGCCGCAGCGTGGCGACCGCGCCGATGTTGTTGGTGACGACCAGCAGGCCGCGATGCTTGGCCAGTGCCGCTGCCACCGCCTGCATGGTGGTGCCGTAATGCAGGAAGAGCGAGGCGTGGTCGGGGACGTGCTCGGCCAGCAGTGCCGCGATCCGCACCTTCTCGGCGTGGCGCTGCACCCGACGCTTGGCAAACGTCGCGTTCTCCTGGGTCGAGACCGGGCCGACGCCGCCGTGATAGCGGCGCAGCACGCCGTCCCGGCACAGGCGGTTGACGTCGCTGCGGATGGTCTGCGCCGTCACCCGGAAATGCCGCGCCAGCTCGTCGATCGGGATGAACCCGCGGGTGCCGACCATCTCCACGATCTGCGCCTGCCGCGGGCTCGCCGCCGCCGCTGTCGCCTCTGCATCCATCGACAAATTCCAGGCCCGGCCGTGGCGAATCGCTATCGCGGCATTTGAACCGTCCTGGCTGGCCCCGGCAACCCGCCGGACGCAGTCAGCCGGCCGGCGGGTGCACCAGCCGGTCGATGAAGTCGAGCTTCTCGATCACCGGCGGCGGCAGGACGAAGGGGTAGAGGTCGGGGTGCCCCATGCTGCGGTTCAGGCTGTTGACCGCGAAGGTGAGCGGTAGCCAGGCATCGACCAAGCGCTCTGCCCCGACCGAGGTGTTGGGGTCGAAGTCGATGCGGGCCGCCATCTCGGGCCCGCGTTCGATGCGCGGCTGGATGCGCAGGCCGAAGGCGCGTGCCGTCTCCAGCGTGTCGACGATGTGGAGGTAGTGCGCCCAGGTCTCGGCGAAGTCTTCCCATGGGTGGCTGCTGGCATAGGCGCTGACGAAGCGGTCCTGCCAGTCGGGCGGCGGGCCGTTCTGGTAGTGGCGGGCCAGCGCCTGGGCATAGTCCTGGGTGTCGTCGCCGAAGAGCGCGCGGCAGGCCTCGAGCTGCGGGCCGTTCGCCACCAGCCGGTCCCAGAACCAGTGCCCGACCTCGTGCCGGAAATGGCCCAGCAGCGTGCGGTAGGGCTCTCCCATCTCGGTACGGATGCGCTCGCGCGCGTGGTCGTCGGCTTCTTCCAGGTTGATGGTGACGAGCCCGTCGTCATGCCCCGTCAGCACCCGCGGCCCTTGCGGCGAGGCATCGGCCAGGAAATCGAACGCCAGGCCGTTGTCGGGATCGTCGACGCGGTTGGCGAGCGGCAGGCCCAGCGCCAGGAGCGTGTAGAACAGGCGATGCTTGGCCAACTCCAGCCGGCGCCAGCGGTCGAGGTTGCCGGCGGGCGCCAGGTCGGGGATGGTGCGGTTGTGGCGGCAGGCCCGGCACAGCGGCTCATCCTGGTCGGCCGGCACCAGCCAGTTGCAGATGCCGTGGGTCACGTTGGCGCAGAAGCGGTACGGACGGTCGGGCGCACCCAGCGCCCGCCAGTCATCCCCCTCCGACTCCAGCGCCGACATCTCGCCGATGTCGGGCAGATAGCCCAGGACCAGCCCGCAGCTCATGCAGCGGGTGTTCTCGAAATAGAGCGGCTGGCCGCAATTCTGGCATTCGAAGAGCTTCATCGCTCCGCCCAACGTAGGCGCCTCCGGATCGTTCCGGAAAATCGGGCGACCGCGGCAAATCCACCCAGGCGATCTGGACGCTCCCGTCGTATCGCATGATATAGGACGGTGAGGCGCCCTTGTCCGCGCCGCCCCCTGCCGCCTGAGCCCCCCTCTTCGGCCACACCATCGCGAGGATGCACCCCATGTCGCACGCGCAGCAGTTCTACATCGACGGCCAGTGGGTCGATCCGATCGTCCCGGCGACGATCGACGTCATCGACCCGTCCAGCGAGGAAGCCTTCGTGAAGATCTCGGTCGGCAGCGCCGCCGACGTCGATCGCGCGGTGGCCGCCGCCAAGGCCGCCTTCCCCGCCTTCTCGCAGACCAGCAAGGCCGAGCGCGTCGCGCTGCTGCGCCGTATCGTCGAGGTCTACAAGACCCGCCTGCCCGACATCGCGGCTGCCGTCTCGCAGGAGATGGGCGCGCCGATGGACCTGGCCACCAACGCCCAGGCGGCCATCGGTTGGCGCCACATCGCCAAGATGGCCGATACCCTGGAGCAGTACGAGTTCAACGAACTGCGCGGCTCCACCCTGATCGCCAAGGAGCCGATCGGCGTGTGCGGCATGATCACGCCGTGGAACTGGCCGCTCAACCAGATCGCCTGCAAGGTAGCGCCCGCCATCGCCGCCGGCTGCACCATGGTCCTGAAGCCGAGCGAGATCGCACCCATCAACGGCATCATCTTCGCCGAAGTCATGCATGAGGCGGGCGTGCCCAAGGGCGTGTTCAACCTCGTCAACGGCGACGGTCCGACGGTCGGCCAGGCGATCGCCTCCCACCCCGACGTCGACATGGTGTCCTTCACCGGCTCGACCCGGGCCGGCATCCTGGTCGCCAAGGCGGCCGCCGACACCGTCAAGCGCGTCCACCAGGAACTGGGCGGCAAGTCGGCCAACATCCTGATGGACGACGTCGATTTCGAGAAGGCGGTGACCAAGGGCATCGTCAACTGCTTCCGCAACAGCGGCCAGTCCTGCAACGCGCCCACCCGCATGTTCGTCCCGGCCGCGCGCCATGACGAGATCCTGGCCGTCGCCAAGAAGGTCGCCGAATCGCACAAGGTCGGCCACCCGCAGACCGAGGGCACCTCGCTCGGCCCCGTGGTCAGCCAGACCCAGTTCGAGAAGATCCAGCGCCTGATCCAGACCGGCATCGACGAGGGTGCGACGCTAGTCACCGGCGGCCCCGGCCGGCCCGAGGGCCTGAACCGCGGCTATTATGTGCGGCCGACCATCTTCGCCAACGTCACGCCGGACATGACGATCTCGCGCGAAGAGATCTTCGGGCCCGTGCTGGCCATCCACAAGTACGAGAGCGAGGACGAGGTCGTCCGTCTCGCCAACGACACGGTCTATGGCCTGGCGGCCTACATCCAGTCGGCCGACCTCGCCAAGGCGCGCGACATGGCGGCGAAGATGCGGGCCGGCAACGTCCACATCAACTACCCGATGGGCGACCTGGGCGCGCCGTTCGGCGGCTACAAGCAGTCCGGCAACGGCCGCGAATACGCCGATTTCGGCCTCGACGAGTTCCTGGAGATCAAGGCGGTCATCGGCTACGAAGCCGCCTGACCACCCACCGTTCCAGGCTTTCCATGACGGGGTGCCGCTTCCGCGGCGCCCCGTTTTCTTTTGAATCTACGATCCGAGCCCTTGAAGTTCCTCTTGAACAAGAGAGGGGCGCTTCTCGATCAGCGCCAGCAGAACCCGCGCGGGCCCTTCCGGTCGCCGGCGTCCCTGTTCCCAGCCGCGCAGCGTGCCCACGGCCACGCCGATGCTGCGCGCGAAGGCTGTCTGAGACAATCCCGCCCTGGCACGGATCGCCGCCACGTCCGGAATCGGCACGACCACCTCGTGGGTGACGGAACCACCGCGCGCACCCTTGGCGTAGGCGAGCGCCTCCTCCAGTCCTTGCCGGATGCTTTCGTAAGCCTCGCTCATGCCCGTCTCCCGTAAGCCTCGGCAATAAGGTCGCAAAGGGAAATCAGCGCCGCCCGCTCCGCCGTCGAGATGTTCGCCTTCTCGTTCTTTCCGAACACGGAAAGCAGAAACACCGGCAGGTCCTGGCGGCGATAGAAGTGCAATACCCGCCATCCGCCGCTCTTGCCGCCGCCGGGTCGACCGAACCTCATTTTGTAGAGGCCGCCGCCAAGCGGCACGCCCGCTGCGGGGTCTGATGCAAGAGCCGTAACCAACTCGGCACGCTCGGCGTCCGCCAAGCCGACCGCCTTTGCTCTGCGCAGAAACTGCGCGGTTTCGACAACGGTCACGAGGCGTTCGACCATCGGCCAATGTGGTACGAACCACACTATACGTCAATGACGTATCTATGCTTTAGCGGTCGGCTCATGGAGTGGCAGTCCGTTGACAGTGCCACCCAGCGGGCGCTGTATTTTATATAAAATATGATTCGTCCCCTCAATCGCGGTTGTCCGCATCGGGGGCAACAAGAATCCGGGCGCGCTAAAGCGTCCGGTATCGGAGGGGAAACCCCATGCGCACCATACGCTCTGTCCTACTGCCGGCTGCTTTCGTCTTGCCGGCAGCGCTGACGCTCCTGTCGCCTGCGCCGTCCGGCGCCCAGGAACTGAAGGACTTCGGCAGCTTCCATGTTGGCGGCCGCCAGGTCAGCCTCAGCGGCTATCCCGTCACCGAGAGCGTCTTCACCCAAGGTGCCGCACCCACCCGGGTCGATCCGAACGGCGATTTCGAAGTGGAGCAGATGTACGTCCAGTACCTCGTTCCCGCCCCGCAGGCCTCGAAGTACCCGCTGCTGATGTGGCATGGCGGCGGCCTGACCGGGACGACGTGGGAGACCAAGCCCGATGGCAAGCCCGGTTGGATGAACTACTTCTTCAAGGCCGGCCACCCGGTCTATGTCTCCGACGCGGTCGAGCGCGGGCGCGCCTCCTGGGCGCGTTATCCGGAGATCTACAAGACCCCGCCCTTCTTCCGCACCAAGAAGGAAGCGTGGGAAATCTTCCGCATCGGCCCGCCCGATTCCTATGCGACCGACCCGGCCAAGCGCGTGATGAATGCGGGCATGAAGTTCCCGGTCGAGGCCTTCGACCAGTTCGGCAAGCAGTTCGTGCCGCGCTGGACCAGCAACGATGCCATCACCCAGACCGCATACCATGCGCTGGTGCAGAAGGTCGGCCCGTCCGTCGTGATGGTCCACAGCCAGGCCGGCAATTTCGGCTTCCACGCGGCCCTGGCCGCACCCGACAAGGTCAAGGCGCTGATCGCGATCGAGCCCGCCGGCGCGCCGCTGCCCGGGCCCGAGCTGGACAAGCTGAAGGGCATCCCGATGCTGATCGTGTGGGGCGACTATGTCGGCACGGAAGCCGTCTGGACCCGCCAGCAGCCGGCGTCGGTCAACTTCGCCCGCGACCTGAACGCGCGCGGCGGCGATGTCGAATGGCTGGACCTGCCCAAGGCCGGCGTCACCGGCAACAGCCACATGCTGATGATGGACACCAACTCCGACCAGATCGCCGGGCTGATCCAGGACTGGATGAAGCGCAAGGGCCTGATGAACTGACCCTCATGACATGAGGCGGGGCGGGGCGCGCCCGCCAGGGCAGCCCCGCCTTCTTCCCGATCCCGGACGGCCATCGCGCTGGCGCCCCTCCCTGCTACAGGGTTAGATCAGCGCCAACGATAACCAACCAGGAGGGGAAACGGTGAAGACCAGACACGCACTGGCCGCATTGGCGGCCGCCCTGCTCGCGGCTGCCGGCCCGGTTGCCGCCACCGGACCGGCCGCAGCCCAGGCCTATCCCAGCAAGACCATCCGCTGGGTGGTGCCCTACACGCCGGGCGGGATCACGGATTCGGTGACGCGCCTCGTCACCCAGAAGATCCAGGCCTCGATTGGCCAGAACATCGTCGTCGAGAACAAGCCCGGCGCCAACTCGATCATCGGCGCCGAGAACGTCGCGGTGGCAGCGCCCGACGGCTACAGCATCCTGACGGTGATCGCGGCCCACGCCGCCAACGCCACGCTCTATGCCGGCAAGCTGCCGTTCGATGCGGTGAAGAGCTTCCAGCCGATCTCGCTGCCGGCGATCGCACCGCTGATCCTGACGACCGGCCTCACCTTCCCGCCCAAGGACATGAAGGAGCTGATCGCCTATGCAAAGCAGAATCCCGGCAAGGTGGCGTTCGGCTCGTCGGGCATCGGGGCTGCCGCCCACCTGACGACGGAGTTGCTGAAGCAGACCGCCGGCATCGACATGCTGCACATCCCCTACAAGGGCACGGCACCGGCGGTGCAGGACCTGATCGCCGGCCAGATCCAGGTGCTGGTCGACGTGCCGTCCTCGATGATGCCGCATGTGCGCGGCGGCAAGGTGCGCGGCGTCGCCATGTTCTCGGGCAAGCGGGTCCAGGGCGCGGACGAGATCCCGACCATCGTCGAGAGCGGCGGCCCGGCGATCGAGGCCTCGACCTGGGTCATGTTCCTGGCCCCGGCCGGCACGCCGCCCGCCATCGTCCAACGCCTGTCCGAGGAGACCGCCAAGGCGCTGGCCCTGCCCGACGTCAAGGAGCGCTTCGCCCAGCTCGGCATCGAGGCCGTTGGCGGCACGCCGGAGGCGACGGGCAAGTTCCTGGCCGACGAAATCGCCAAATGGGCCAAGGTCATCACCACGGCCGGCGTGAAGCCGGAGTAGCTCTTCCTAGAAGAACCCCGCGAGATTCCGCCGGATGCGGTCCAGGATCGGGCCGTCTTCGGCGGGAAACGCGAATGCCTGGCCGGTGATCATCTCGTAGGCGCGGATATAGACCTCGGCCGTGCCGGCGATCAGCTCGGCCGGGATCTCGGGGATCGGGTCGGTGTAGGGGTCGCAGCGCGCCGCCACCCAGCTCCGCACGAAGTCCTTGTCGAAGCTCTCGGGCCGGTCGCCGGCGGCAAAGCGCGCGGGATAGCTGTCGGCCATCCAGTAGCGGCTGCTGTCGGGCGTGTGGATCTCGTCCGCCAGCACGATGCGGCCGTCGCGGTCGGTGCCGAACTCGTACTTGGTGTCGACCAGGATCAGGCCCTGGCGGGCCGCCATCTCCTGCCCGCGGGCGAAGAGTGCGAAGGCGTAGTCGGTGAGCTGGCGCCACTGGCCGGCCGTCAGCAGGCCGCGGCCGACGATCTCGTCCGGCGTCAGCGGCTCGTCATGGCCGCCGTCGAAGGCCTTGCTGGTGGGCGTGACGATGGGTCGGGGCAGGCGCTGGTTGTCACGCATGCCGTCGGGCAGCCGCACGCCGTACATGTCCCGCTGGCCGGCCTTGTAGAGCGTCAGGATCGAGGTGCCGGTGGTGCCCGCCAGATAGTCGCGGATCACCACCTCGACCGGCAGGATGTCGAGCCGCTGGCCGATCACCACGTTGGGGTCGGGATAGGCCAGCACGTGGTTGGGGCAGATGTCGGCCGTCGCCTCGAACCAGAAGCGCGCGGTCTGGGTCAGCACCTGGCCCTTGCAGGGGATCACCGCCAGGATGCGGTCGAAGGCGCTGAGGCGGTCGGTCGCGATCAGGATCCGCCGGCCGTCCGGCAGGTCGTAGTTGTCGCGCACCTTGCCGCTGTAGTGGTTCGGCAGCTCGGGAATCGTCGCATCGGCCAGGACGCGGTCCAGGGCTCCCATCAGTTGCGGGCGGGTCATCACTGTCGTCCTGAAATTTGCGGCGGCAAAGGGCACTTTATTCGCTGCCAGCACTTTATTCACTGAACGTGCGTGCGATCGAGCGATATTCGGCCAGGGCCGCGCGCGCGTCGATCTTGCGCTCGCGCGAAGCCTTGATGATCCAGGCGGTTTCGATCGGGCCGAAGATGTCCTCGAACTCCAGCTCCATGGCCGCATCGGCCACCGACAGGATGTTGCCGGCCACCGTCGCCACGCTGCGGGCCCGGGCATCGGCCGCCCGCCAGCCGCGCCCGGCCAGGGCCGACAGCCGCTCGCCCGAGACCGACAGCAGGGCTGCGCGATCGGCCCCCAGCCGGTCGAGGGCTGCTGGATTCATCACGATCGAGAAGGTGCCGTCGTAGAAGCCGACCGGCATCTCGACCGAGTGTTTCGCCACCTCCATAAGCCGAAAGCTCTCCTTGCTCTCCATCGGGAAGAAGGCGCCGTCCGCCCGGCCTTCGACCATGGCGGCATAGGCCTGGAGCGGGCCGAGGGAGATCGGCCGGATGCCGAGCGCGGCCGTGATGGCCGTGGACACCCCGCCCGGCACGCGTATCCGCAGGCCGCGCAGGTCGGCTAGCTGGGTGATGGGCTGCTTCAGGTGCAGCACCCCCTGCCCGTGCAGCATGACGCCGATCACCGCTACGCCGCGATGCTCTTCGGCCTTGGCCAGGATCGCCTCATGCACCCGCCAGTAGGCGACGGATGCCGCCACTTGGTCGGCGCCGGTGCCCGGCAGCTCGGCCAGCTGCGGCAGCAGGAAGCGGTCGGGGTGGTAGCCGTGGAAGACATAGCCGATGTCGGCCTTGCCATCGCGGACGAGGTCGAACTGGCGATCGGCGGCGGCAAGGTCGTGCTGGATCTCCACCTTCACGCGGCCGTCCGTCACCCGCTCCACCGAGCGTGCCCAGGTGGGAAACACGGTGCGGTTGAGTTCGTGGCCGGGTGGCACCCAGGTGGACAGGCGCAGGACCGTCGTCCCCTGCGCCGACGTGGCGCCGGGCGACAAAGCAATGACGGCCAGGAACGCGAGACCGAGCAGGCGACAGATCATTCCCGTTCTTGGTCGGGCAGAGCCGGCGCTGTCAACCACCAGCCGTTCGCCGGGTTATGGCCCCGGCACGCGCGAATGGCTATTAACGGGAACGATAGCCGCAATCGGGTGGTTATGGCGCCGCCGGCCAGCCCGCCCGACGACGAGGCGCTGGAAATACCGATCTCCGCGCAGGATCGCGCCAACGCCGCCGTACAACGCTCTACCGGCGACCCATCTGCCGCCAGCCCACAGCCGTAAGCCCACCGCCGCCTGCCCAATGCCGACCTGAACGAAAGACCCCTGGGTGACGCACACGCAAGCCAGCCGGCCAACCGCTCCCCGCCCGGCCCTGCATTCGGCACTGCTGCATTCCGTCCTGCTGCTGCCGATCCTGGCTGGCTGCGCGGGGCTGGATGCCAGGGTGCCGCCCGCCACCACGCCCAGCCAGGCGGCATGGGTGGGGGCCACCGGCGCCGACCAGCCCCTGCCGCCCGCACCCGACTGGTGGCGCTCGTTCGAATCGCTGGAGTTGAACGCGCTGCAAAGCGCCGCCCGGGCCGACAATCTGGAGATCGCCGCCGCCGTCGCGCGCATCGAGCAGGCCGACGCCCTGGTGCGGGTGGCCGGCGCCAACCTGCTGCCGACCGTCGATTTCGGGGCCAACACGTCGCGCAGCCGCTCGGGCGGCGGCAGCGGCGGCAGCGCGTCCTATCGCAGCCAGTACAGCCTCAGCCTGTCGGCCAGCTACGAGATCGACTTCTGGGGCAAGAACCGCGCGTCCGCGCGCGGCGCCCAGTGGGCGGCGGCCTCCAGCCGCTTCGACCGCGAGACGGTGTCGCTCGGCATCGCGTCGGCCATCGCCAACACCTATTTCGCCATCCTGACCGCCCAGGACCGCCTGCGCCTGGCCGAGAATAACCTGGCGATCGCCCAGCGCAGCCTGGACGCCATCCGCGCCCGCACCGCCGTCGGCACGGCGACCGCGCTTGATGTCGCCCAGCAGGAGAACTTGGTGCTGCAACAGCGGGCCGCCGTGCCGCCGCTGCGCCAGCAGATCCGCCAGAACACCAACGCGCTAGCCGTCCTGACCGGCCGCACGCCCGACGCCATCACGATCGACGGCGGCAGCCTGTCCGGCGTCACCATCCCGGCCGTGGCCGCCGGCCTGCCATCCGACCTGCTGGAGCGCCGCCCCGACATCCGCCAGTCGGAGGCCCAGCTCGGCGCCGCCGAGGCCGATGTCGTGGTTGCGCGCGCCGGCCTCTTTCCGCGCGTCCAGCTCACCGCCGACGGCGGCGTGCAGAGCACGGCCCTGCGCCTGCTGTTCGAGCCGGGGGCGGTGTTCTGGTCGGTGGCGGCCGGCCTGACCCAGCCGATCTTCGACGCCGGCCGGCTCCAGGCGCAGCTCGCCCAGCAGCGCGCCCGCTATGGCGAGCAGCTTGCCAACTATCGCCAGGCGATCCTGTCGGCCTTCCGCGACGTAGAGGATGCACTGGCCGCGATCGACCAGACCGGACAGCAGGAGCGGCTGCAGCAGGCCGTGGTAGCCAACGCCCGGCGCGCCTACGAGATTTCCGAGGCCCGCCTGAGGGAGGGAACGATCGACCTTCTGACCCTGCTGAACACCCAGCAGACCCTGTTCCAGGCGCAGGATGCGCTGGCGCAGATCCGCCTGTCGCGGCTGCAGGCCGCCGTCGGGCTCTACCAGGCGCTGGGCGGCGGCTTCGATCCCATGGCGGTGCCCGTGCCGGCAACGCCGGAGATCCCGGTGGCCGCGACGATGGTGCGGCCATGAGGCGGGTGGTGCGCTGGCTGGTCTGGCTTGTCGTCCTGGGGGCGATCATCGGCGGCATAGCCTGGGTCCTGATGGGACAGCAGCCGCCCGCGACCTCCCAACGCGGCGGCCGCGGCGGCTTCCAGGGCGGCGGCGGGCAGCCGACGCCGGTGCTGGCAGTGCCGGCCGCCACCGCCGACGTGCCGATCCGGCTCGACGCTGTCGGCACCATCCAGCCGATGAACACCGTCACCGTGCGCCCGCAGGTGGACGGGCAGCTCATCTGGATCGGCTTCAAGGAAGGCCAGGACGTCCGCAAGGGCGACCTGCTGGCCCAGATCGACCCCGCCATCTACAAGGCGGCCCTCGACCAGGCTGAGGCCAAGAAGGCCCAGGACCAGGCCAACCTGACCAATGCCCGCCTCGACCTCGAGCGCTATGTCCGCCTGTCGCGCACCGACTATGCGACCAAGCAGCAGGCCGATACCCAGCGCGCCCTGGTGCAGCAACTGGAGGCTCTGCTGCGGGCCGACCAGGCGGCGATCGACAATGCCAAGACCCAGCTCAGCTACGCCACCATCACCGCCCCCATCGACGGGCGCACCGGCCTGCGCCTGGTCGACGAAGGCAACCTGGTGGGGCAGTCGACCACGACCGGCATCGTCGTCATCACCCAGGTGCAGCCGATCGCCGCCATCTTCACCCTGCCGCAGCAGTTCCTGAACCAGGTGAATGCCGCCATGGCCGCGGGCGCCGTCCCGGCCGAGGCGATCGCGCCCGACAACCGCACGGTGTTGGGCACCGGCGTGCTCGAGGTGGTCGACAACCAGGTCGACCCCACCACCGGCACGATCAAGATGAAGGCCACCTTCGCCAATGCCGACCGCAAGCTGTGGCCCGGCCAGTTCGTCAACATCCGCCTCCAGGTGGGCGTGCGCCGCGGCGCCGTCGTCGTGCCATCGGCCGCCGTCCAGCGCGGGCCCAACGGCACCATCGTCTACCTGGTGCAAGAGGGCGACACCGTCGCCCTGAAACCGGTCACGGTGGTGCAGCAGAGCGAGACGCAGGCCGTGATCGGCGAAGGGCTGGCGGCCGGCGAACGGGTCGTCACGTCCGGCTTCTCGCGCCTGATGAACGGCAGCAAGGTCCAGGTGTCCGCGCCCGGCCCCAACCCCACCTCCGGTCCGCCGGCCGCCACCGGCGAGGGCCGCCGCGGCCCCGGCGCCAACCGCGAGGGTCGCGGTGCCGGCCGGGGCGAGCGGCCCGCCGGGGAACGCCCGGCTGGTGAACGTCCTGCCGGTGAGCGTCCTGCCGGCGAGCGCCCGGCTGGGGAGCGGCAGCAGGGTGCGCGGCCGCAGGGCGAAGCGTCGGCACCGCGGCCCGCGCAATGAACATATCGGCCCCCTTCATCGGCCGGCCGATCGCCACCTCGCTGCTCGGCATCGCGGTGCTGCTGGCGGGGCTGCTGGGATACTGGCAGTTGCCGGTGTCGGCCCTGCCGCAGGTCGACTTCCCCTCGGTACAGGTCACCACCCGCCTGCCGGGCGCCAGCCCGGAGACGATGGCGGCCCTGGTCACGGCACCGCTGGAACGCCAGCTTGGCCAGATCCCCTCGCTGCAAGCGCTGACCTCGACCAGCGGCGCCGGGATCAGCCAGATCACCCTGCAGTTCGACCTTGGCCGCGACATCGACGGCGCCTCGCAGGACGTGCAGTCGGCGATCAATGCCGCCGGGTCCACCCTGCCGCGGACGCTGCCCTACCCCCCCACCTACAGCAAGGTGAACCCGGCCGACGCCCCCATCGTCACCGTGGCGCTGACCTCCGAGACCCAGCCGCTGCGGGCGTTGAGCGATCTTGCCGACACGCTGATGGCCCAGCGCCTGGCCGAGGTGTCGGGCGTGGGCTCGGTCAGCGTGCAGGGCAGCGTGCGCCCGGCCGTGCGGGTGCAGGCCGATCTGGCCCGCCTCTCCTCCTACGGCGTCAGCCTGGCCGACCTGCGCACCGCCATCGTCGGCGCCAACCAGTCGGGGCCGAAAGGCCAGCTCGACGGCGCCCAGCAGGCCTATACCATCGCCGCCAACGACCAGATCGAGACGGCGGCCGCCTATCGCGAGGTCGTCGTCGCCTACCGCAACGGCGCGCCGGTGCGCGTGGGCGATGTTGCCACCCTCATCGACGGCTTCGAGAACGAGAAGGTGGCGGCCTGGTACCAGAGCAAGCCCGCCGTCGTCATCGACATCCGCCGTCAGCCCGGTGCCAATGTCGTCGCCACGGTCGAGCATCTGCGCCAGGAACTGACCCGGCTGCGCGGCATGCTGCCGGCCGGCGTCGAGCTGACGATCGTCGCCGACCGCACCGAGACCATCCGCGCCTCGATCCACGAGGTGCAGTTCACGCTCGTCCTCTGCGTCGGGCTGGTGGTGCTGGTGGTCCTGCTGTTCCTGCGCACGCTGCGCGCCACGCTGATCGCCGCCATCGTGCTACCGCTGTCGCTGGTCGCCACCTTCGGGGCCATGTGGCTGTGCGGCTTCAGCCTCGACAACCTGTCGCTGATGGCGCTCACCATCGGCACCGGCTTCGTCGTCGACGACGCCATCGTCATCATCGAGAACATCGTCCGCTACATGGAGAAGGGCGAGAGCCCGATGGAGGCCGCCTACAAGGGCGCCAAGGAAATCGGCTTCACCATCATCTCGCTGACGGCCTCGCTGGTGGCGGTGTTCATCCCGCTGCTGTTCATGACCGGCTTGGTCGGGCGCATGTTTCGGGAGTTCGCGCTGACGCTGACCCTGGCCGTGGTGCTGTCGGCCGTGGTGTCGCTGACGATGACGCCGATGCTGTGCAGCCGCCTGCTGAAGTCCGGCCATGGCGGCGGCGAGAACCGGCTGGGGGCGGCCGCCGACCGCGCCATCGACTGGCTGATCGAGGGCTATCGCCGCAGCCTGGTGGTCGTCCTGCGCCACCGCGCGCTGACGATGCTGGTGACGGCCGGCACACTGGCGGCGACCGTGGCGCTCTATGTCGTCATCCCCAAGGGCTTCCTGCCGGCCCAGGACACCGGCTCGATCACGGCGGTGACCGAGGCCGGCCAGGACGTGTCCTTCGCCGAGCTGCGGCGGGTGCAGCAACTGGTGGCCGACGCCGTCCGCCAGGACCCCGACGTCGCCAACGTCGTCTCGGTCATCGGGGTCGGCACCATCAACCTGACACCCAATTCGGGCCAGCTCAGCATCACGCTGAAGCCGCATGATTCCGGCCGCGTGCAGGCCGCCGCGGTGATCGAGCGGCTGAAGGGGCTGGTCGCGCCCATCCCCGGCGTCGAGGTCTATTTCCGGTCGATCCAGGACATCCAGATCGCCACCCGTGCGGCCCACTCGCAGTACCAGTACACGCTGGTCGGCACCGACGCGGCCGAGCTGTCGGAGTGGTCGCAGCGGCTGGTGCAGGACATCCGCCAGGCGCCGGCGATGCAGGACGTGACCAGCGACCTGCGCGAGAACGGCCTTGGCGTCATGGTCCGGGTCGACCGCGAGCAGGCCGGCCGCCTCGGCGTCTCCATGCAGTCCGTCGAGGACGCGCTGAACGACGCCTTCGGCCAGCGCCAGATATCCACCATCTACGGCCAGGCCAACCAGTACCGCGTGGTGCTGGAGGTCGACCCGCAGTTCCGTCTCGACCCGTCGTCGCTGTCGCGCCTCTACGTGCCGGGCCGCGACGGCGCGCAGGTGCCCTTGCTGTCCGTCGCCCGGATCGAGCGCACCAGTGCGCCGCTCTCGATCAACCACGAGGAGCAGTTCCCGGCCGTCACCATCAGCTTCAACTTGGCCCAGGGGGCAAGCCTCAGCGATGCGGTGCAGGTGATCTCCGCCGCCCAGCGCCGGCTCAGCATGCCGACCGCCATCACCGGCAGCTATTCGGGCGATGCTGCGGAGTTCGAGAAGTCGCTGCAGGGCCAGCCCTGGCTGATCCTGGCCGCCATCGTCGCCATCTACATCGTGCTGGGCGTGCTCTACGAGAGCTTCATCCACCCGGCCACCATCCTGTCGACGCTGCCGTCGGCCGGCGTCGGCGCCCTGCTGGCGCTGATCCTGTTCGACCTCGACCTGTCCTTCGTGGCGCTGATCGGCATCATCCTCCTCATGGGTATCGTCAAGAAGAACGCGATCCTGATGATCGACTTCGCGCTGGAGGCCGAGCGCCACCAGGGCATGACGCCCTACGACGCCATCGTCCAGGCGAGCGTGCTGCGCTTCCGGCCGATCATCATGACCACGCTGGCCGCCTTGTTCGGGGCGCTGCCGCTGGCGCTGGCGACGGGGCCCGGTGCGGAGCTGCGCATCCCGCTCGGCGTCAGCATCTGCGGCGGGCTGATTCTCAGCCAGCTCCTGACGCTCTACACGACGCCCGTGATCTATCTGCTGATGGAGCGGCTGCGCGGCCGCGCCGGGCTGGAGCCCGCGGCCCTGCCGAGCCCGGCCGAGTAGGGCGCGAGCCTTGAGCATCTCCACCCCCTTCATCGAGCGGCCGGTCGCCACCATCCTCCTGGCGATCGGCCTCTTCCTGGTGGGCATGGTCGCCTACATCTTCCTGCCGGTGGCGAGCCTGCCGGCCGTCGACTACCCGACCATCCGCGTCTCGGCCAGCCGGCCGGGTGCCGACCCCGAGATCATGGCGGCCACCGTTGCCGCCCCGCTGGAGCGGCGGCTGGGCGCCATCGCGGGCGTGACCGAGATCACCTCGTCGAGCGGCGTCGGCTCCACCAGCATCGTCGTGCAGTTCGACCTCGGCCGCGACATCGACGGGGCCGCGCGCGACATCCAGGCGGCGATCAATGCCGCCGCCGCCGACCTGCCGAGCGACCTGCCCAGCCGCCCCAACTTCCGCAAGGCCAACCCCGCCGCCGCCCCCGTCATCATCCTGTCGATGACCTCGCAGAGCCTGCCGCCGTCCGAGCTCTACGACCTGGCCGACAGCATCCTGGTGCAGCGCCTGTCACAGGTGGAGGGCGTGGCCGAGGTGACGGTGAACGGCGCCGAGCAGCCGGCGATCCGCGTCCGCGTCGATCCCAACAGGCTGGCGGCCATGGGCCTCGGCCTCGACACGGTGCGCCAGGCGATCGCCCAGGCCAGCGTCGTCAACCCGGTCGGCACGCTGGAGGGGCCACGCCAGGCGACCTTCATCCTGACCGACGGCCAGCTCCGCACGGCCGAGCAGTTCAAGCATGTCGTGGTGCGCACCGAGGGCACGACGGTGGTGCGCCTGGGCGACATCGCGATCGTCGAGGACGGCGTGCGCAACGCCCGCTCGGCCGGCTGGGTCGGCGCCCAGCGCGGCATCCTGATCGTCATCAACCGCCAGGCCGACGCCAACGTCATCCGCACCGTCGACCAGATCAAGGCCGAACTGCCGGAACTGGAGATGCTGCTGCCGGCCGGCGTGAAGCTCGGCATCCTGTCGGACCGGACGACGACGATCCGCGCCAGCGTCGACGAGATGCAGTTCACCCTGGCGCTCTCGATCGGGCTGGTGACGCTGGTGGTGCTGCTGTTCCTGCGCCGGACGACGCCGACGGTCGCTGCGGCGCTGACCGTGCCGCTGTCACTGGCCGGCACCTTCGGCCTGATGTGGCTGGCCGGCTATACCGTCAACAACCTGACCCTGATGGCGCTGGTCATCGCCGTCGGCTTCGTCGTCGACGACGCGATCGTGATGATCGAGAACGTCTACAGCAATCTCGAAAAGGGCATGCAGCCACTGCAGGCCGCCATCGAGGGCGCGCGCCAGATCGGCTTCACGGTCGTCTCGATCAGCATTTCGCTGGTCGCCGCCTTCGTGCCGATCATCTTCATGCCGGGGATCATCGGGCGGCTCTTCCGCGAGTTCGCCATGACGATGACGTTCGCGATCCTCGTCTCCATGGTCGTGTCGCTGACGCTGACGCCGATGATCTGCGGCCAGTTCCTGAAGCGGCCGCCCAGGCGGGGCGAGAACTGGCTCGATCGCCGGGTGGAGCCGCTGCTGGACGGCATGGTGGCGGGCTATGGCCGGACGCTGACCTGGGCGCTCCGCCACCGGCTGCTGATGCTGCTGGTCTTCTTCGCCACCATGGCCGGCACCGCCTGGCTCTACGTCCAGTTGCCCAAGGGGTTCTTTCCCCAGGACGATACCGGCCTCATCTTCGCCGGCACCCGGGCCTCGCCCGACGTGTCGTTCCAGACGATGCTGGGCCTGCAGCAGCAGGCGGCCGAGATCATTGCGGGGGACCCGGCGATCGCGGCCTTCGGCTCCTTCGTCGGCGGCGGCTCGCAGAGCAATTCCGGCCGCATGTTCATCAGCCTGAAGCCGCTGGCCGAGCGCGGCGCCAGTTCGCTCCAGGTCGTCAACCGGCTGCGACCCAAGCTGGCGGCCATTCCAGGCCTCCAGGTCTTCCTGATGCCGCAGCAGGACCTGCGCGTCGGCGGGCGCAGCGCCAACGCCTCCTACCAGTACACGCTGTGGACCGAGGACCTGAACGCGCTGAAGACCTGGGCGCCGCAGGTGCTGGAGCGGCTGCGCCAGGTGCCGAACGTCGTCGACGTGAACACCGACCGCGAACAGACCGGCCTGCAGGTGAACGTCTCCATCGACCGCGAGGCGGCAGCCCGCCTGGGCGTCAGCATCTCGTCGGTCGGCACGGCGCTGAACAACGCCTTCGCCCAGCGGCAGGTCTCGATCATCTATACCCAGCGCAACCAGTACCGCGTCATCTTCGAGGTCGAGCCGCGCTTCGCCACCGACCCGACGGCGCTGTCGCGCATCTATGCCACGGCCGCCGACGGCACGCAGGTGCCGCTGACCGCCGTCACCCGGCGCACAACCGGCACGGCGCCGCTATCGGTCGCCCATCGCGGGCAATTTCCGTCGACCACCATCAGCTTCAACCTGGCGCCGGAAGCCGGGCTGGACGAGACGCTGGCCGCCGTCGACCGGGCGGTGGCCGAGATGCACATGCCCGACGTCATCCGCGCCGGCTTCGACGGCGATGCCGGGGCCTTCGCCCAGTCGTCCAACAGCCAGTTGATCCTGATCCTGGGGGCGATCCTGGTGATCTACCTGGTGCTGGGCATCCTCTACGAGGACCTGCTGCACCCGCTGACCATCCTCTCCACCCTGCCCTCGGCCGGGCTGGGGGCGCTGATGTCGCTGAAGCTGGCGCAGATGGAACTGTCGATCATCGCCATGATCGGCATCATCCTGCTGGTCGGCATCGTCAAGAAGAACGGCATCATGATGGTCGACTTCGCGCTGGAGGCCGAGCGCAAGCGCGGCCTGTCGCCGGCGGACGCCATCCACGAGGCCTGCCTGGAGCGCTTCCGGCCGATCCTGATGACAACGCTGGCCGCCCTCTTCGGCGCCATCCCGCTGGCGATCGCGACCGGCATCGGCGCCGAGTTGCGCCGGCCGCTCGGCATCACCATCGTCGGCGGCCTGTTCGTCTCGCAGGTGCTGACGCTCTACACCACGCCCGTCATCTACCTGATGCTCGATCGCCTGCGCCGTCGCCCCGCGCCGGCGCCGTTGCCGGCGCCGGCGGAGTAGACGCCGCCCGTCAGGCGTTGGGCTGCGGCAGCGGCGGGATGTGGGGAATTTCCGGCGGGATCTCGGTCGGCGGCGCGGTCGGTTCCGGCGGCGGCATCGGCGGCTTCTCCGGCTGGCCGGGCTGGGGCGGGTTCTGCGGGGTGGGCGGGTCGATTCCCATGGGGCCGAATGCTCCTATGATACTGGCTTCGTCCCCTGGTCAATGTGACCCGCCCCCGCCCGGTTCCAGCGCCGGCCGCTCCTGGCGCTACAGCGTCAGGACGACATTGCCGATGACGCGGCCCTGTTCGACGGCCTCGTGCGCCTCGACGATCCGGTCCAGCGGCAGCGTCAGCCCGATCGCGTGGGACAGCCGGCCGGCCGCCAGCATGCCACCCAGCCCCGACACCGCCGCCGCCCGCTCCGCCTGCGTCAGTTCATAGACCAGGAAGAACTTGATGGTGGCGGCCGAGAACAGGCAGAAGGGCGCCGGCAGCGCCGCCTCCGGCCCGCCGACGCCGTAGACGACGACGGTGCCGCGCGGCGCCAGCACCGCCGGCAGCAGGCGGGCGTTGGCGGTGACGTCGAGCTCGATCACCCGGTCGACGCCGCGCCCGCCGGTCAGAGCCTGCACCCGCGCGCCCACATCCTCGCTGCGATAGTTGATCGCGTGGTCGGCGCCGGCCGCCGTCGCATGGGCGGCCTTGTCCGGGCCGCTGACGGTCGTCAGCACGGTGGCGCCGCTGGCCTTGGCGATCTGGATGGCATAGTGCGACACGGCACCGGCACCGCCCGAGACCAGGATCGTCTGCCCGGCCACCGGGCCGTCGATCATCACGGCATGCCAAGCGGTGAGTGCGGGGATGCCGAGGCAGGCCCCCGCCTCGAAGCTGGTGCCGTCCGGCAGGGGCACGGCCATTTCGGCCGGCAGGGCGATGAATTCCGCGGCCGTGCCGAACTGCCGGCGCCACTGCCCGTTCCAGAGCCACACCCGCTCGCCCACGCGCGCCCGATCGACTCCAGCCCCCACCGCGTCGATCGTGCCGGCGCCATCGCTGTGCGGCACGACCCGCGAATAGGCCATCTTGCGCGAGCCGGCCCGGGTCTTCACGTCCGACGGATTGACGCCCGAGGCGGCGAGACGGACCCGCACCTCGCCCGCGCCCGGCTCCGGCCGCTCGATGTCGCCCAGCCGCAGCACCTCGGCCGCCGTCCCGTTGGCCTCGTAGTACGCCGCCCGCATGGTCGTCCTCCCTCTTCCGCTTTCCTGGTTGCAAGTCCACCGTCAGTGCCTACACTGCGAATCGTCGTCAACAACCGAAAGGAGGTGATCCAGTGTCTCATTGTCTCTACCCGCGTTCGCTGGGTGCCCTGAGCCTGATCCCTGCCTCTGTCGGGGTATCCGGGGTCTCCTGACACCCGTCTACGGCCGGTATCGGCGCGTCATCGCGCCTGACCGGTCGAAACGCGGTTCGACAATGGGGGGTCGCTCCGAAAGGAGCGGCCCCTTCTTGCTTCAAGGTGCCCGATGAGCGTGCCGATCGAGATCTTGGTGGATGCAGACGCCTGCCCGGTGAAGGCCGAGATCTATCGCGTGGCCGCCCGCCACAAGGTGAAGGTGGTCGTCGTTTCGGGCGGGTTCGTCAATACGCCGATGGACCCGATGATCGAGCGCGTGATCGCCGGTCCGGGCTTCGATGCCGCCGATGACCGGCTCGCCGAACGCGCCCGGCCGGGCAGCATCGTCATCACCGGCGACGTGCCCCTGGCCGACCGCGCCATCAAGGCCGGTGCCGAGGCGATCGGCTCGACCGGTCGGCCCTTCACCGAAGCATCGATCGGCATGGCGCTGGCCATGCGCAACCTGATGGATGACATGCGCGCGATGGGCGAGCGCACGACCGGCCCCAAGCCCTTCTCCGCCCGCGATCGCTCCGCCTTCCTGTCGGCGCTGGACGCGGCGATCGTCCGGCTGAAGCGCAAGGGGTTCGTCTGACGGCCGCTCAGACGACCGTGCCGGCGACGGCGCCGATCAAGGCCGTGACCGCCATGGCGAAGGCACCCCAGAAGGTGACGCGAAGGGTGGGCTTCAGGATACCGGCGCCGCCGGCACGCGCGCCCACCGCCCCCAGCAGGGCCAGGAAGGCGAGCGAGCCCCCCGCCACCACATAGGCCAGCATCGGCCCCGGCGACGCCAGGGCGAGCGCGATGGGTGCGGCCGCGCCGACCGAGAAGGTCAGGGCCGATGCGATTGCCGCCTGCACCGGGCGCGCCTTGCTGATGTCCGAGATGCCGAGTTCGTCGCGCGCATGGGCGCCCAGCGCGTCGCGCGCCATCAACTGCCGGGCGACGTCACGGGCCAGATCCGGCGCCAGGCCGCGGCCGACGTAGATCCGCGCCAGCTCCTCCAGCTCCAGGGTCGGGTCGGCGGCCAGCTCCACCCTCTCGCGGGCGATGTCGGCCTGCTCGGTGTCGGCCTGCGAGCTGACCGACACATATTCGCCGGCTGCCATCGACATGGCGCCGGCGACCAGGCCGGCCACGCCCGCCAGCAGGACGTCGCCGGCGCCGGCCGCCGCAGAGGCAACGCCGATGATCAGGCTCGACGTCGAGATGATGCCGTCATTGGCGCCCAGCACGGCCGCGCGCAGCCAGCCGATCCGCCCCACCAGGTGCCGTTCGCGATGCGGGCCTCTCATGGTGCCACCTCCGCCGATCCGGGCGTGAACCGGCACCATGAGCGGTGCCGGGGCTACAGTGCGTCGGGCCGGAAGCCGATCAGCGCCTCGAAGCGCTCGGCATAGCGTGGCCAGGCCTCGGGGTTGATCAGGCGCGGCGGGACGCGGCCCTCGAAGAGGGCGATCCATTGCTCGGCCGCCGCCTCGGACATGTTGCGCAGCGATTCCTCGGTGATGCCGGCGATGTGCGGGGTGGCGATGACGTTGGCCAGGCGCAGCAGCGGATGGTCGGGCGGCGGCGGTTCCTTCAGGAAGACGTCGATGCCCGCACCCGCGATCCGGCCGGCGACCAGTGCCGCCTCCAGCGCCGGCTCGTCATGGATGCCGCCGCGGGCGGTGTTGACGAAGTAGGCGGTGGGCCGCATCCCCGCGAACTGGGCGGCACCGAACATGCCGAAGGTCTCGTCGTTGCGCGGGCAGTGGACCGACACGAAGTCCGCGCGCGCCAGCAACTCGTCCAGCGACACCTGGAGGGCGCCGCGGGCGGCGGCCTCGGCTGCCGTCAGATAGGGGTCGAAGGCCAGCACCGTCATGCCGAACAGGCCGCGGCACAACTCGGCCGTGCGCGTGCCGATCTGGCCCAGGCCGACGATGCCGACGGTGCGGCCGCGCAGCTCGCGCCCGGTATAGAGGAACCGATCGAGGTCGCGGTCGCGGCGCAGTGCGCGGTCGGTGATGCCGATGTTCTTGGCCAGCGCCAGCATAAGGCCCAGCGCATGCTCGGCCACGGCTTCCTTGTTGGTGCCGGACTGGTTGCAGACGATGACGCCGGCCGCGGTGCAGGCCGCCACGTCGACCATGTCGAATCCGGCCCCGGTCGAGCTGATCGCCAGCAGGCTGGGGCAGCGGCGCAGCAGGTCGGCATCGCCGAACCAGGGCTCGCGCAGTTCGGTGCGCGGCGCGATCTGGTAGCCATGGACGCGCGCCATCACGGCGGCATTGTCGCCGTCGGGATCGGCATAGTGCCGGCGCACCAGCTCGATGTCCTCGCGCCGGCCCAGGATGTCCTCGGCCACCGGGTCGACCCACTTCTCGAAATAGGCCAGCCGCTTCACGTTGGTCGCCACGCGTCCTCCCCCAGGTTCGAACCTTATTCCGGCGACGATGTTCGATCGCCGCCCGGCCGGCAAGCCGTTGCGTGCGCGACGGCGGCCCTGGCCGCCACCACGGCGGTCGCGAGCGTCGCCTGCAACAGGTAGCCGCCGGTCGGCGCTTCCCAGTCCAGCATCTCGCCCGCGGCAAAGACGCCGGGCAGGCCGCGCAGCATGAAGCCGTCATCCAGCGCATCCAGCGCGATGCCGCCGGCGCTCGATATGGCGCGGGCGATCGGCTGCGGCGCCTCCAGGCGAACCTCCACCGCCTTGACGCGGGCGGCCAGCGCCATGGGCTCGGCCGGCAATGGCGGTCCGCATTCGCGCAGCAGGCCGGCCGCCAGCGGCGACAGGCCCGCCCCCTTGCGCAGCCGGGTCGCCGTCGAAGGTGCGCCGGCAACAGCGGCCAGGCGCGCCGCCAGGGCCTCGACCGCCAGTTCGGGACGAAGGTCGATAGTGAGCATGGCCGGACCCGCTGCCGCGATCCGGTCGCGCAGGGCGGCCGACAGGGCATAGATGGCCCCGCCCTCGATGCCGTAGGCGGTGACCATGGCCTCGCCCCGCAGCGTGCGGCCGGCAAAGGTGAAGGCGGCCGGCTTCAGCGGCGTGCCGGCGAAGCGCTGGCGGAAATCCGCGCTCCAGGCGACGGCGAAGCCGCAATTGGCAGACGCCATGGGCACGACCGGCACGCCGCGCGCGGCCAGCAGCGGGACCCAGCCGCCGTCACTGCCGAGGCGCGGCCAGCTTGCCCCGCCCAGCGCCAGGATCGTGGCGTCGGGCGCCATGCGCTCGCCCTGCCCGTCCGGCCCGGAGAAAACGAGCGCGCCGTCGGCGTCCCAGCCCTGCCAGCGGCGGCGGGTGACGATGCGGACGCCTTGCCCCGCCAGCCGTGCGAGCCAGGCGCGCAGCAGCGGCGAGGCCTTCATGGCGGTGGGGAAGACCCGGCCGCTGGAGCCGACGAAGGTCGCCTGGCCCAGCCCCTCGGCCCAGGCGCGCAGGTCCGCCGGCCCGAAGGCCGCGAGCGCCGGCGCCAGGCGGCCGGCGGCATCGCCATAGCGCGCCTGGAACGGCACGGCCGGCTCGGAATGGGTCAGGTTCAGGCCGCCGCGCCCGGCCATTAGCAGCTTGCGCCCGACCGAGGGCATATGCTCCCAGACGGTGACGGCGGCACCGGCCGCGCTCGCCACCTCGGCTGCCATCAGCCCTGCCGGTCCGCCGCCGATGACGGCGACGGTGGGGGCGGTCAATGCAGGCTCGGCTTCTTGAGGAAGCGGGAGCGGTCGGACGACTTGACGACGATCTCCAGCGTGCGGCCGTCGCGATTGATGGTCAGCGGCACCAGCGCACCGGCCGGCCCCTGCTCCCAGACGCGGCGATAGAAGCCGGCGAGATCGCCGGGCTCGACGCCCGCCACGGCCAGGAGGATGTCGCCGGTCTGGATGCCGGCGGCGGCCGCCGGACCGCCGTCAGACAGGCCGACCACCGCCACCTTCTCCTCCACCTCGGCGGCATACAAGCCGAGCCAGGGGCGTGGCGGCCGGTTCGGCCGGCCGAGCAACTGCAGGTCCTCGAAGACCGGCTTCAGCACGTCGATCGGGATGATCATGTTGAGGAAGGTGCCGCGCCCCTGCTGGAGCTGCAGCGAGCCGATGCCGATCAGTTCGCCGGCGGCATTGATGAGCGGCGCACCGCCCCAGTTGGGGTGCGCGGGCGAGGTGAAGATCGCCTCGTCCAGCACATACTCCCAGTATCCGGCGAACTCCTGCCGGGCGACGATGCGCGCCGACACCGAGCGGCTGCGCCCGCCCGCCCCGCCGACGACCACCCGCTCGCCCACTTCGGCCGCGGCCGCGCGCCCGAGCGGCAGCGCCGGCAGGTCGATGCGCGCCAGCGCCTGGACCAGCCCAAGCCCGGTCTCGTGGTCGTAGGCCACGACATGGCCGGGCACCGCGCGGCCGTCGGAGAGAGTGAGGTAGACGGTCTCGGCCTCGGCCACCAGGTAGCCCACCGTCAGCACCAGCCCGTCGCCCCGGATGATCACGCCGTTTCCCGCGCGCTCGGTCCCCAGGGTTTCCGCGGTGAAGGCATCCGACGGCACCAGCGCCTTCAGCCCGACGACGGAGGAAAGCGCCCGCTCGAGGTCATAGGCATGATCCTCCGGCCGCGGCTGCAGCGGCTCCGGCACGTTCCACTCGGTCTCCGTCGACATGCGTTTGCGTCTCCTGGGCGGCATGGGACCAGAACGGCCTGGGCATGCAGAGAGTGCCACGACCCCGGCACGTTCATGGCCATCCAAGGTGGGGTGGAGCACCTTGCGTGGCAAGCGTTGATGATATGACGACGCATCCGCTCGGCTTGAGCTGGAAAGCTTGTCACATGCCTTTTCTGACATAGATCGAAAACGCTATACTGGGCGCCTCATGACGCGCCCGCTCGGCTGGATCGGCAGTGCCCGCGAGGACCTTCTGGCTTTTCCGGATGGTGTCATCCGCGAGATCGGCCACGCGTTGTTCGTCGCGCAGACGGGTGGAAAGCATGGCAGCGCCAAGCCGTTGCAGGGATTCGGCGGTGCGGGCGTACTCGAAATCGTCGAAGACCACGACGGCGATACCTACCGCGCCGTCTATACCGTCCGTTTTGCCGAGATCATCTATGTGCTGCACGCCTTCCAGAAAAAATCCAAGAGCGGCACAGCGACGCCGCTGCGCGAGATCGAGCGCATCAAGGCACGTCTGAAGCAGGCACAGCAGGAGTACGCCGAATGGAAGCAAGACAACCCGTAGGAGCGGTGGCCGAGAGCGCCTTTCATGCGCTGGGCCTGCCGGATGCCGACGACCTCGTGCTCCGTGCCCAACTGCTGCGGCGGATCGCCGATGTGGTTCGCGAGCAGGACCTGACCCAGGCCCAGGCTGGCGCGCTGATTGGCATGGACCAGCCACGCGTCTCGGCCTTGCTGAACGGCAAGATCACCAAGTTCTCGACCGACCGGTTGCTCCGCGCATTGAGCGACCTTGGCCAGGATGTCGAACTGCGGATTACCCCGGCCGGGCGCCCGAAGGGTCGGCTGCATGTAGCGGCATAGCTTCCAAACACCCCGATTGATCGCTACCGTCCGATTTCCCCCAAGGCGCGATCGCAGCGGGCGGGAAATGAAGGAGCGTTCATGATCGGCAGGCGCGGATTTCTGGTACAGGCGACAGCGGTCGCCGCATTGGCATTGGCCGGCTGTGCTTCGATGGCGACCGACAGCGGGGGCGGCGATCTGCATGCGCGCCTGATGGCGCTTGAGACCGGCAGCTGGCAGCATATCAAGGACCGCGACCTGGCCGGGATGAACGGCTTTCTGGCCGACGACGCCATCCTGATCTTCGCCGACGGCTCGCGCCTCACCAAGGCCCAGTACATCGCGACGATCCCCGAGCAGACGCTGACCGCATTCGCCATCGCCGGCGGCTCCGAAGTCGTGCGCGCCAGTCCGGACGTCGCCACGCTCATCTACAAGGTGACCTATACCAGCGCCATGAAGGGCCAGAAGCCCGAGACGCTGACGGTGTTGTCGACCAGCACCTTTGCGCTGCGCGGCGGCACCTGGATCAGCACGCTCTACCAGGAGACCCCCATCAAATGATCGGGCGGCGTAGCCTGGTGGCGGCAGCGATCGCCGCCGCCCTCGCACTGGGCGGCTGCACCACGCCGGCGGTCGAGGGCGGCGCCGGCGAAGAGGCGCTGCACGACCGGCTGCTGGCGCTGGAGACCGGAAGCTGGGGCTATGTGCGCGACCGCGACCAGGCGGCGATGCGCGCCTTCGTGGCCGACGACGTGCTGCTGATCTTCGGCGACGGGTCGCGCTACGACAAGGAACAGTATGTCGCCTCGCTGGCCGACCAGACGCTGAGCGACCTCCGGATCTGGAATTCGCGCGTGATCCCGATCACCCCGGACGTCGCCACCCTCACCTACCGGGTGCGCTATACCAGCGCCGTGAAACAGGCCAAGCCGGAGATCGTGCGGGCCGAGGTGACCAGCACCTATGTGCGGCGCGGCGGCCAGTGGATGAGCGTCATCTACCAGGAAACGCCGTTCAAGTAGCGGCAGCGTCGCCGATCTCGACCCCACGCCGGCCGCGGACGAGGTAGGTGCGGTGGTCGAGGTGGCGGCGCGCGATGGCGGCGGCCGCCGCCGGGTCGCCGGCCAGGATGGCGGCCGACAGTTCGCCATGCTCGGCCACGGCGGCTGCCCAGCGTTCCGGCGTCAGGTTGGCCTGGAAGCGGGCGGGGCGCAGGCGGGCGTTCATGCGGTCGTGCAGGTCGACCAGCAGCGGGTTGCGGGCGGCCGCCAGGATGGCGGCGTGGATCGCCTCGTTCAGCGCGAAATAGCCTTCCAGGTCGCTCGCCCGGCGGCGCTCGTCGAGGGCGGCCGTCAGCCGCCCGATCTCCCGCCGCTCGCCGGCCGTGGCGCGCTCGGCCGCCAGGGCGGCGGCTTCGGCCTCCAATGCGGCGATCACCTGGAAGGCGTGCTGGGCGGCCGCCCCCGACAGGTCGACCACGGTGGCGCCGCGGTTGGGCACGATCTCGACCAGCCCTTCGGCCGCCAGCACCCGCAGCGCCTCGCGCAGCGGCGTGCGCGAGATGCCGAATTCCGCGCACAGTTCCAGCTCCTTCAGCCGCTCGCCCGCCGGCAGGCGGCCGGCGACGATGGCCCGGCGCAGGCGGTCGGCGGCGTCGAGATGCAGGGCCCGCCGCAGGATCGGCCCCGCCTCCACGCCGTGCGGCAGGTCGTTCATCCGGCCAGGTGGTTCGCCAGGACGCGCACCGGGTGGATCGCCGTTCGGCTGGCGAGGTCGGCAAACTGGTGGCGGCAACTGGTGCCGGCGGCGACCAGGATGGCGTCGGCCGGGGCCGCCCGCACCGCCGGCAGCGGCCCCACCTCCGCCACCCGGCGCGACACGTCGGCATGCTCCTTCTGGTAGCCGAAGGCGCCCGCCATGCCGCAGCAGCCGGCATCGATGGTCGACAGCTTCAGGCCCGGCACCAGCTTCAGCATCGCCTCCACCGCCCCCACCGTGCCGAAGGCGCGCTGGTGGCAATGGCCGTGCAGGACGGCGGCCTCGGTGCTGGGCCGCAGTGCTGGGTTGAAGCGGCCGGCGGCGCGCTCGGCCGCCACGAACTCCTCGAACATCACGGACTTCGCCGCGACCGCCTTGGCATCCTCGCCCAGGCCCAGCACCAGGTGCTCGTCGCGGAAGGTGAAGAGGCAGGACGGCTCCAGCCCGACGATGGGCACGCCGCGCCGGGCGGCCGCCGCCAGCG
The DNA here is from genome assembly GCF_006738645.1 of Stella humosa. GTDB lineage: Bacteria > Pseudomonadota > Alphaproteobacteria > ATCC43930 > Allostellaceae > Allostella > Allostella humosa. Next base: position 4,086,935 of record NZ_AP019700.1, read on the forward strand.
GCTTCAGCGCGCGCACCGCCTCGGCGCGCGCCTCGTCCACCATGCCGGCGGCGAGATAGGTGCGCCCGCAGCAGAGCGCCCGGCCCGACCCGTCCTCGGCCGAGATGGTGGTGACGCGATATCCCGCCGCCACCAGGAGCCGCTGGGCGGCGCGCGCATTCTCGGGCTCGAAGGCGGCCGTGAAGCTGTCGACGAACAGCGCCACCTCCGGCCCCGCCCCTTGCGCGTCGCCATCGGCCCCCTTGGCATCGAAGCGGTCGCGCCGCCATTTCGGCAGCGGCCGGTCGGCGGCAAAGCCCAGCATGCGTTCCGACAGCGCGGCCAGGCCCGGGATGCGATCACGCAGGTTCAGCACCGGGGCCAGCATGGCGGCCACCCGGGCATAGCGCGGCAGGTGGGCCACCACCCGCTCGCGCCAGGGCACGCCGTTGGCCTTGTTCCACTGGTGCTGGAACTCGATCTTCATGCGCGCCATGTCGACGCCGGTCGGGCATTCGCGCTTGCAGCCCTTGCAGGAGAGGCAGAGGTCGAGCGCCTCCTTCACCGCCGGGTCGGCGACGCTGCCATTGCCGAGCTGGCCGGTGACGGCCAGGCGCAGCGTGTTGGCGCGGCCCCGCGTCACGTGCTGCTCGTCCATCGTCGCGCGGTAGGACGGGCACATGACGCCGGGGTCGGACTTGCGGCACTCGCCGTTGTTGTTGCACATCTCGACCGCGGCCAAGAGCCCGCCCCAGTCCGACCAGTCGAGCCCGGTTGCGACCGGCAGCGCCTTGTAGCCCGGCTTCCAGCGGAAGAGGCTGCGGTCGTCCATCTTCGAGGGGTGGACGATCTTGCCGGGGTTGAACAGGCCGGTCGGGTCGAACGCCTCCTTCACCTCCTCGAACGCGCGGACGATGCGGTCGCCGAACATCGGCCGGTGGAACTCCGACCGCACCAGCCCGTCGCCATGCTCGCCCGAATGGCTGCCCTTGTATTCCCGCACCATGGCGAACGCCTCCTCGGCGATCGCGCGCATCTTCTTCGCACCCCCCTCCTCCTTGAGGTTGAGGATCGGGCGCACATGCAGCGTGCCGACCGAGGCATGGGCGTACCAGGTGCCGGAGGTGCCGTGGCGGGCGAATACCTCGTCCAGGCGGCGGGTGTATTCGGCCAGGTCGGCCAGCGGCACGGCGCAATCCTCGATGAAGGAGACGGGCTTACCCTCCCCCTTCATCGACATCATGATGTTGAGGCCGGCCTTGCGCACCTCCCACACCGCCGCCTGGAAGGCGGGCTCGACCGCCTCCACCACCGAATCCGGGAAGCCAAGGTCGGCCGTCAGCGTCACCAGGTCGGCCAGGCGGCGGACGCAGTCCTCCCGGTCCTCGCCCGCGAACTCCACCAGCAGGATCGCCTGCGGCTCGCCCTTCACGAAGCGGTCGACGGTCGGCCGGAACATCGCGATCTCGCGCGACAGGTCGATCAGCGTGCGGTCGACCAGTTCGACGGCACTCGGCCCCAGATCGACAATGTGGCGGGTGGCGTCCATCGCCGCATAGAAGGTGGGGAAGTGGCAGACGCCCAGCGTGCGATGGCTGGGGATCTTCTGCAGGTCGAGATGCACCTGGGTGAAGAAGCCCAGCGTGCCCTCCGAGCCCACCAGCAGGCTCGCCATGTTGTGGCCGGCCGGGTTGATGAGGTCGATGTTGTAGCCGCCCACCTTGCGCAGCAGCTTGGGGATGCGGCGGTCGATCTCGTCGGCCTCGCGCCCGTGCAGCGCGCGCATGCGCTGGACGAGGTCGGTGAGGCGCTGGTCGCCGGCGACATCGGCCAGGTTGCCCGGCACCGGGCCGAAATGATGGGCCGAGCCGTCGGCCAGGATGGCGTCCACCGCATGGACGTTGTGCACCATGTTGCCGTAGCGGATGGAGCGCGAGCCGCAGGAATTGTTGCCGGTCATGCCGCCGATGGTGGCGCGGTTGGCGGGCGACACGTCGACCGGGAAGAAGAGCTTGTGCGGGCGCAACAGCTTGTTCAGGTGATCCAGCACGATGCCGGGCTGCACCGTGGCGCGCCGGTTCTCGACATCGACCTCGACCAGCCGATTCAGATGCTTGGAGACATCGACGACCAGCGCCTCGCCCACCGTCTGCCCGCATTGGGAGGTACCCGCCCCGCGCGGCAGCAGCGGCACGCCCTCCTCGCGCGCGATCTGGATGGCGGCCGCGATGTCGTCCGGCTCGCGCGCCACCAGCACGCCCAGCGGCTCGATCTGGTAGATCGAGGCATCGGTCGAATAGCGCCCGCGCGAGGCGGCGTCGAACAGCACCTCGCCGCGGGTTTCCCGCCGCAGGCGCTCGGCCAACCTGGCATCCCCGACCTTGGGCTTGGCGGCAGTGGGATTTGCAGCGGCCATGCGGGCGTCACCTTCCATCTTGCGTGCCGCCAGATTGTATACATAATGCAATCGAACTCAAGGGGATCGCCGACGATGTCCAGCGCCGCCGCCAAGCCGAAGCACCAGCCGGGCCGCCACTTCCTGCAGATCCCGGGGCCGAGCAACGTGCCCGACCGGGTGCTGCGCGCCATCGACCGGCCGACCATGGACCATCGCGGCCCCGATTTCGGCCGCCTCGGGCGCGAGGTGCTGGACCGCCTGAAGCCGGTGTTCGGCACCGAGGGGCCGGTCATCATCTTCCCCGGCTCCGGCACCGGCGCATGGGAGGCAGCCTTGGTCAACACGCTGTCGCCCGGCGACCGCGTGCTGATGTTCGAGACCGGGCACTTCGCCACCCTGTGGCAGGAGATGGCACGCAAGCTCGGCATCGTTACGGAGTTCGTGCCGGGCGACTGGCGCTCGGGTGTCGATGCCGCCGCCATCGAGGCGCGCCTGGCCGAGGATTCGACCCATTCGATCAAGGCCGTGGCCGTTGTCCACAACGAGACCTCGACCGGCGTCACCAGCGACATCGGTGCCGTGCGCCGCGCCATCGACGCCGCCGGCCACCCCGCCCTGCTCTTCGTCGACACCGTGTCGTCGCTGGCCTCGATCGAGTATCGCCACGACGAGTGGGGCGTCGACGTGACGGTGACCGGCTCGCAGAAGGGCCTGATGCTGCCGCCCGGCCTGGGCTTCAACGCCGTCAGCGAGAAGGCGCGGTCGGTCGCCAAGACCGCCCGCCTGCCGCGCGCCTACTGGGATTGGGAGGCGATGCTGGGCATCAACCCCACCGGCTATTTCCCGTACACGCCCGCGACCAACCTGCTCTACGGCCTGAACGAGGCCCTGATCCTGCTGGTGGAAGAAGAAGGCCTGCCGGCCGTCTTCGCCCGCCACCAGCGCCACGGCGAGGCAACCCGCCGGGCCGTGCGCACCTGGGGCCTGGAGGTGCTGTGCCGCAACCCGGCCGAATACTCCCCCGTGCTGACCGCCGTGATGACGCCCGACGGCCACGACGCCGACGCGCTGCGCGCGACCATCCTGGAGCGGTCCAACATGTCGCTCGGCAACGGCCTCGGCCGCCTGAAGGGCCGGGTGTTCCGCATCGGCCACCTGGGGGACTTCAACGACCTGATGCTGGTCGGTACGCTGGCCGGGGTGGAGATGGGGCTGGCGACGGCGGGCGTGCCCTACACCAAGGGCGGGGTGCAGGCGGCGATGGACTATCTGGGTGGGAATAGGTAGCGTGAAGCACGCGAAACGCGCTTTCGAATAAAGGATTTCCAACGGATGGATCCTGCTCAGGCCGCTGTCGAGGCAAGCTTCCTATTCGACCTTACCGGCAGAGTTCGTAATTTGGGATTACCGGCAAACTCCGCAAATGCGCTAGTCCCGTTGTTCGAGGCGGTCAGCAACGCAATTCACGCAGTCGAATCGCGTTGGGGAGAAAAGGTTGGTGATTTTGGCGAAGTAAAGATAGTAATTCGTCGCCGAAATGATGAAATAGATTCCAACGTAGTTGGATTTACTATTTTAGACAACGGCATCGGTCTAACAGAAGAAAATTGGAATTCTTTTAGGACATCTGATTCTCCTCATAAGCAGATGCGAGGCGGAAAAGGAGTTGGCAGACTTTCTTGGCTCAAAGCATTCGAGAATTGTCGTATTGTGAGCATATTTAACGAATCTGGAACTATAATGCAAAGAGATTTCTTGTTTAATCTCAAACAGATAAATCCAATACAAAACCACTCCATCAAACCATCCGCTGAAAAACTTTTGGTTGGAACAAAAGTATTCCTCGATCCATTTTTTACTAATTTTGAAGTGTACTGCCCAAAAAAGCTTTCCACTATCGCCGCAAAGCTGGTGGGGCACTTCTTGCCATACCTTGCTGTCGACAAGTGCCCCAAAATAGTGGTGGAAGATGGCCTTGAGTCAATAGAGCTGCGCGCTTACTATGGAGAAAATCAGACCAGAAATACTATTGATATAGTTACAGTAACCCTCAATGAAAACGACGGGCCGGAACAATTTTTTATACATCATACCCTTCTAAGAAAGCAGCTGAAATTTCTTGATAGCGGCCTTCACTGGATGTTTTTTGCGGGCAATCAGCGAGTAGCTCGCCAAGATACAATAGATGGGCAACTAGGACTCCGATACGTAGGCGAAGCTGGAGATTGCGTATATATCGGCCTGATTACAGGATCATTTTTGGATAAGCACGTTAACCAAGAACGGACAAACTTTACATTCAGCAATGACATTCAAGCGGAATTGCATAAAACAGCATTGTCATACACAAAAGCTTTTCTAAACGAATATATCCAGAGAATTCGGGATCAACAAATAGCCACGGCAGATCGTGTTATCCGAGAAAATCCGCAGTTTCTGCCGTTTCGTGATCGACTGGATACTTTTGTTTCCGAAAACTTCAGTCTAAATACGCAAGGTGAAGAAGAGATATATGTCGAACTGAGTCGTCGAAAGCTTCGTGCGAAGCGGCGTATTGACGGTCAGATTCGATCTTTGAGCAGCGATTCACACCAGCGCATTGACGCCAGTGTACAGGAAATCACCAAAGCACTAAATGATGAGAAGAAAGGTTCTCTTGCAGAGTACGTTGTCAGGCGCAAGGCAATTCTAGAGTTACTTGACTCATCACTTGGCTACGAAGATCCTATTACGAGAAAATATTTTCGAGAAGAAGCGATACATGGACTGATCGTTCCTCTCCGCTCTGATTCTGAAGAATTAGATTACACGCAACACAATTTGTGGATTCTGGACGATCGCTTGGCATTTTACACGTTTTTTAGATCAGACAGGCAAGGTAAAGATTTTATCCAAGACTCTGACAGCAAAAAGGAGCCAGATCTTTCTGTGGTGTTCGAAAATGCTCTCGCGATGCGCGGAGAAAGTCAGGATGAGCCTATCATAATAGTCGAATTCAAGCGGCCGGGTAGAGATGATTTTACCGGAAATACGAACCCCGTCGCTCAAATACTAGACTATGTAGATATTTTTCGAAGCGGTTCAGCAATAAAAGACAATAAGGGCAACCTCATTCGCCGAATAAATATGTCAACTCGCTTCGTCTGCTATATTGTCGCAGACTTCACAAACACACTTATAAAAGTCGCAAGATCTAGCATAGCAAACCATCCGACAGCGGATGGCCGCGGATACTTTGGAACGTCCATTCCTCATAACGCCACCGTTGAAATATTACCCTACGAGAAAATAGTATCAGATGCCAAAATTAGAAATGAAGCCTTCTTTCGGCAGCTGGGTCTTTTGTGAGATCTATTGAAACTTCTGGATCGGGACCAGCTTGGCCACGCCGGGACGGAGCGATAGGGAGGCAGCAGAGATGTCCGTCACCGGCCGATGCTTCTGCGGCGCCGTCCGCTTCGAGTTCGGCCAGCCTCCGCTGGCCGCGCGTGCCTGCTGGTGCCGTGACTGCCAGTACCTGTCATCCGGCAACGCCTCGGTTAACGCGATCTTCCGCACCGAGGGATTCCGGCTTTCGGGCACCGTGGCGGAGTATGTCAGCCAGGCCGACAGCGGCGCCACGATGCGCCGACGCTTCTGCCCGACCTGCGGCACGCCCCTGTTCGCCCACTCGGTCGACCGGCCGGACGTGATGGTGGTGCGGGTGGGCGCGCTGGACGACCCGGCGCTGGGTCGTCCGGGCGGCTACATCTGGACCGGGTCGGCACCGGACTGGGGCCATGTCGACCCGACGCTGGAGAACTGCCCGGGGCAACCGGGGGCTGTCCGGCGCGGGTGAGGCTGGGGTCCGTGCGTCCCCCGACTGCTCGCTTCGCTGCACGCTTGGGATGAGGACGCTTGGTCCAATTCAAGCAAACAGCAGCAAGTAGTCGAGAGATGCGACGGCGGCCGTGCCTTACTTCTTGCGGTGATAGTGCGCGGTCATGATCGGCACCCACTGCCCGTCGTCGCCCTGCATCAGCGAGCGCAGCACGCGGTGGTCGGCGTCGATCATCTCGACGATGTCCTGGTAGCTGGCGGTCTTGGTCATGTCGGCGAAGTTGGGGCCAGTGGCGTGCAGCGTCAGCACGCGGCGGTCGGCGTCGAGCGTGCCCTCATAGACCCAGAGGTTCGTCATCATCGAGCCGATGAAGGTGCCGACGAACTTGCCCTTGGCCGGGTCGAAGCCCAGCGTGATGATCGTCGTGGTGGGGCCGCTGCCGTCCGGCATCTCGCCCTTGCCCTCGCCCATCACCCACATCCCCTGGATCGAGCGCACCGTCTCGGTGAACTGGTTCTTCACCGGCGGCTGGTCGGGGCCCATGCTGCAATCGCCCTCGCCCGTCCACTCTCCAACGAGCTGCTCCAGCCAGCGATGCTCTTCCTGCGGCTTGCCCATCATGCTCCGTTCCTCCGGATGGTCGACATTTGTTAACTGAATGGTTATATAATCGACCAACCTACCGGCGTCAACCGGCCGCCCCCACATGGGGAGCAACCCCACCCCAGGTGCCCCGCCCGCATGCGCCCCATCATCCAGATTTCCGGCCTTACCAAATCCTACAAGTCGGGGTTCCAGGCGCTGAAAGGCGTCAACCTGGACATCCGCGCGGGCGAGATCTTCGCCCTCCTCGGCCCCAACGGCGCCGGCAAGACGACGCTGATCAGCATCGTCTGCGGCATCGTGCGGCCGAGCGGCGGCCGCGTGGTCGCCGACGGGCACGACATCATCACCCAGTGGCGGGCGGCCCGCTCGCTGATCGGCCTGGTGCCGCAGGAGCTGACGACGGACGCCTTCGAGACGGTGTGGGCCACCGTCCGCTTCAGCCGCGGCCTGTTCGGCCGGCCGCGCAACGACGCCCATATCGAGCGCATCCTGCGCGACCTGTCGCTGTGGGAGAAGAAGGACAGCAAGATCATGACGCTGTCGGGCGGCATGAAGCGCCGGGTGATGATCGCCAAGGCGCTGGCGCACGACCCGCGCATCCTCTTCCTCGACGAGCCCACGGCCGGCGTCGATGTCGAGCTGCGCCGCGACATGTGGAACATGATCCGCCAGCTACGCGACACCGGAGTCACCATCATCCTCACCACCCACTATATCGAGGAGGCCGAGGAGATGGCCGACCGTATCGGCGTCATCCGCGGCGGCGAGATCATCCTGGTGGAGGAGAAGGCCGAGCTGATGCGCAAGCTGGGCCGCAAGCAGCTCACCCTGCAACTGGTCGAGCCGCTGGCCGCCATCCCGCCGGCACTGGCGGCCTATCCCCTGGAGATCGCGGCCGGCGGGGCCGAGCTCGTCTACACCTACGACACGCGGGCCGAGCGCACCGGGATCACCCGGCTGCTGACGGACCTGGCGGCGGCCGGCATCCGCTTCCGCGACCTGGCGACCGAGCAGAGCTCGCTCGAGGACATCTTCGTCGGCCTGCTGCAGGAGCGGTCATGAACATCCGCGGCATCTATGCCATCTATCGCTTCGAGATGGCGCGCACCGGGCGCACGCTGCTGCAAAGCATCGTCTCGCCCGTCATCTCGACCGCGCTCTATTTCGTGGTCTTCGGCGCGGCCATCGGCTCGCGCATCCAGCAGGTGGACGGCGTCGCCTACGGCGCCTTCATCGTGCCGGGGCTGATCATGCTGTCGCTGCTGACGCACAGCATCTCCAACGCATCCTTCGGGATCTATTTCCCCAAGTTCGTCGGCACGATCTACGAGCTGCTGTCGGCCCCCGTCTCGTTCGCCGAGGCCGTCATCGCCTATGTGGGCGCGGCCGCCACCAAGTCGATCATCCTCGGCATCATCATCCTGGCGACGGCCGCCCTCTTCGTGCCGCTGCGGATCGAGCATCCGTTCTGGATGCTGGGCTTCCTCGTGCTGACCGCCGTCACCTTCAGCCTCTTCGGCTTCGTCATCGGCATCTGGGCGGACGGGTTCGAGAAGCTGCAGTTCGTGCCGACCCTGGTCGTCACCCCGCTCACCTTCCTCGGCGGCAGCTTCTACTCGATCGACATGCTGCCCCCCTTCTGGCAGTGGGTCAGCCTGTTCAACCCGGTCGTCTATCTCGTCAGCGGCTTCCGCTGGAGCTTCCACGGCACGGCCGATGTCGGCATCGTCTTCAGCGTCGCCATGACGCTGGCGATCCTGGCCGCCTGCCTCGGCGTGGTGTGGTGGATCTTCAAGACCGGCTGGCGGCTGAAGAACTGAGGCAACCGGGAGCCACCCTGCGGCGTTGACGGGACAAGCCCCAACGAACGCAGGAGACCCGGCCATGGTCGCGTTGCGCGCCAGCCTGACTGCCGTCGCCCTGACCGCCGCCCTGGCGACGGCGGCGGCCCTTCCCCATTCCGCCGCCCTGGCCCAGGGCGCGCCCGCCGTCGCGGCCCCCGCGGCCAAGCTCGACCCGGCGACCGAGAACTATGTGAAGGAATCGGCGCGCCAGGACCGCACCGCCATCGACGCCAGCAAGCTGGTGCTGGAGATGTCGGCCCGCACGCCGGTGCGCGAGGCGGCCAAGAAGGTGCTGGACGAGCGGACCAAGGCGCAGCACCGCCTGACCACCGCCACCACTGTCCAGGCCCTGGGCCTGCGCCCAGACAAGGCAGGCGATGACGGCGAGGCGGTGGAGGCCCTGCGCAAGACCGCACCCGAGGGCGTCGACCGCGCCTATCTGCGCCTGGCGATCGAGAACCACGAGGCGACCCTGCGCCTGCAGGAGAGCTATGGCCGCGACGGCGCCAACGACGCGCTCCGTTCGCACGCCATGGCGGCCGCGATCGAGATCGAGGCCCGCATCGGCGACCTGAAGCGCCTGGCGGCCGAGCTCGACGGCTAGTCCTCTACCCCACGTCCCGGGACCTCGCGTCCCGGCGCGCCACCTTGCGCCGGACGCGAGCCGTTCCCACCTTTTCTCGCGAAACTCACGAAGGGATGAACCCCGATGCGTCAGATCCTGTCCTTGCTGGTAGCCGCGGTGGCAGCCGCCGCCGTGGTCATGCTGGTGGTGACGGTGTTGAGCGGCGTGTTGTGGTTCTTTGGCATCGTCATCGCCTTCCTGATCGTGGGCGGCGTGATCTATGCCCTGCTGACCGGCCGCTCCAAGACGACCGTGACGGTGCAGCGCCCGCCGCCGCCCTGGAAGCAGTAGCGCCAGGGCGGGGACCCACCCGCCGGGCCAGGCCCTAACCAGCCGGCGGTCGCAGGCGGTCCATGCGGTCGCGGGCGCGGGCGGCGTCCGTCAGGATCTCGGCCAGGATGTCGGCCACCGGCTTGATCGCGTCCGCGAACGCCGCCGACTGGCCCATCGACAGGATCCCCCGCTCCCAGTCGCCGGTCGTGTAGGCGTCGCGCGCGTTCGTGCCGCGGACGTGCGGCATGTAGAGCGCGAAATCGCGCTCGCCGGCCGCCTCCAGCTCTGCCACCGCGCGGGCCGCCGTGTTGTCGAGGCAGCGATAGGTGTTGCGGAAGCTGGCCATGACCAGGCGCGAATCCGCCTCCGTCGTCGCCAGCACCTTCTGCTTGTAGTCCGCGTGCGCCCAGACCTCGCTCGCCACCGTCATGCGCGAGCCCATGACGATCGCGTCGGCACCCAGCCCCAGGGCGCCTACAAGCTGCTCGCCGCAGCCGATGCCGCCGCCGAGCGCGAAGGGAATCCGGAACGACCGGGCGGCGAGTGCCCCCTGGACCATCGTGCCGACGAAATGCAGGCCGGGATGGCCGCCGCATTCCTGGCCGACGATGGCCAGCGCGTCGACGCCAGCCTTTTCCGCGCGGAGGCCGTGGCGCACGGCCGAGACCTTGTGCAGGACGATGCAGCCGGCCGCCTTCAGCTTCGGCAGGAAGGCTTCGGGCGTGTTGCCGGCGGTCTCGATCAGGCGCACGCCCTCGTCCGCCAGGATGTCGATGTAGCGGTCGAGGACCGCGTTCTCCTCCGCCCGGCCGGAGATGAAGAGGTTGACGCCGAAGGGCTTGCCGCCGGTCAGCTCGGCGCACAGGCGCAGTTCGGCCCGGAAGGCATCGAAGTCCGGGAAGGTGCGGGCGGTGATGAAGCCCATGGCGCCGGCATTGACCGCGGCCGCGACATAGCGCGCGTCGGCCAGCCACATCAGCCCGCCGCAGAGGATCGGGTGGCGGATGCCGAAGAGGCGCGTGATCGGCGTCTCGAACAGCGGCTGGTCGAGGATCGCCCGGTCGAGGATATCGGTGTCGCTCACCGCTCTGCCCCGTCGTCGGCGCGAAAGACAGGCTTGCGCTTCTCGAAGAAGGCGCTGCGGCCCTCGGCGTGGTCGGCGCTGCCGAAGGCCACCGTCTGGGCCAGCGCCTCCATCTCCAGTGCCGCCTCCAGCGAGGTCGGCATCTGGGCCATCTGCTGCTTGGTCATGGCCCAGGCCGCCGCTGGCAGGTTCGCCAGCAGCCCCGCCTGGGCCAGGGCGGCCGCCTGCACCTCGCCATCGGGCACGACCCGGTCGACCAGGCCGATCGCCAGCGCCTCGGCCGACTTCACCACGGCCGCGGTGTTGAACAGGCGGGCGGCATGGCCGGCGCCCACCCGACGCGGCAGGGTGTGGAACAGGCCATAGTCCGGCACCAGCCCGACCTTGAAATAGGGGAAGCCGATCATCGCCCCCTCGCCCATGACGATGGCGTCGGCGAAAGGGCAAGCCCGCCCGCCCCCATCGCCGGCCCCTCGATCGCGGCCACGATGGGCTTCTCGGCGGCGGCCAGCATGCGCAGCATCCGGTGGCTGGCCTTCATGCGGGCGCGCGCCACCTCGGCCGTCATTGTGCCCATGGAGGAGAGGTCGCCGCCGGCACAGAAGGCGCCATTGGCCCCGGTCAGGACGATGGCGCGCACGGCCGGGTCGGCGAGCGCCGCCTCGATCTCGACCGACAGCGCCTGGCGGAGTGCCGCCGACAGCGCGTTGCGCTTGGCCGGGTCGTCCAGGAGGATGCGGGCGATGCCGGGGGCTGGCCGTTCGCTGCGGGCGAGCGCCATCACGCGGCCTCCGCCAGGCGGCGCCGCGCGCCGATCGCCAGCCCGTAGGCCGCCAGCGCCAGCACGATGCCGACCGCCGTCGTCTGCCAGGTCGGGAAGACCACCAGCGCGCCGGCCGCGATGGTAAGGGCCGCCACCGGCCGCGAGACGCGGCCGACGCCGTAGAGATAGGCCTCGAAGCCCATGGCCAGCAGCGAGACGCCGGCGGTTGCATTGACCATCTGGAACAGAATCTCCTGCGGGGTGCCGATCAGGACCAGTGCGGGGTCGATGACGATGAGGAAGGGCACGAAGAACAGCACGACGCCGAGCCGCATGGAATAGAAGCCGACCATCATCGCATTGGAATTGTTGATGGCGGCGGCCGAGATCGCCGCCAGGGCGACCGGCGGGGTGATGAAGCTGAGGGTGCCGTAGTAGAGGATGAAGAGATGGGCGACCAAGGGCTGGATGCCCGCCTGCACCAGGGCCGGCGCCAGCACGATCGCCAGGAAGATGTAGCAGGAGCTGACCGTCATCCCCATGCCGAGGATGAAGCTGGTGATGGCGCCCAGGACCAGCAGCAGCGGCACGCTGCCGGCGGCATACTGCACCAGCTCGCGCGAGAAGGCGGTGCCGACGCCGGTGATGGAGAGCGCGCCGACGATGAAGCCGATGCCGGCCAGGATGGCGACGAGCTGGCCGACCGCGACACCGGACTCGACGATGAAGGCCTCGATCATCGCCCAGTTCAGCCGGTTGCGCCGCCGCAGCAGGGCCGCCACCAGCAGCAGGCCCGTGGCGGCGAAGGCCGCCAGCACCTCGAGCTGCATGCCGATCAGCAGATAGGCCATGGCGACGATGGCGAAGAGGAAGACCCAGCCGTCCTTCAGGGTCGCCCACAGGCTGGGCACCTCCGCGCGCGACAGGCCGACCAGCCCGTGGCGGGCGGCGTAGAGGTCCGATTGCAGCAGCAGCGCCAGGTAGTAGAGGATGGCGGGTGCCGCCGCCGCCAGGGCGATCTCGCCATAGGGCATGTTGAGGAAGCTCGCCATGATGAAGGCGGCCGCCCCCATCACCGGCGGCATGATCGCCCCGCCGGTCGAGGCCACCGCCTCCACGGCCGCCGCATAGGCCGGCTTGTAGCCGGTGCGCTGCATCGCCGGGATGGTCATGACGCCCGACGTGATGACGTTGGAGACGACGCTGCCCGACAGCATCCCCTGCAACCCGCTCGACACCACCGCCACCTTGGCGGCACCCCCGCGCGTGCGGCCCATCAGCGCGTTGGCGAAGTCCATGAAGAAATCGGCCCCGCCGGTCACCACCAGGGCCACGCCGAACAGCAGGTAGCCGATCAGCAGGTCGGCCACCGTGCGCAGCGGGATGCCGATGATGCTCTCCTGCCCCAGCGCGTGCGCGCGCACGGTCTCTGCCGCGCCCAGCTCGACGCCCCAGAAGATGCCGGGCAGATGGCCGGCGAACAGCGGATAGCAGGCAAAGACGGCCGCCATGACGAACAGCAGCGTGCCGCCCACCCGGCGGATGCCCTCCAGCGCCAGGATGCAGACCGCGGCCGCGGCCGCCGTCGGCAATGGCGGGGCGGCCAGGTCCCAGCCCTGGGTCGTGATCTCGGTGCCGTGCGCGGCCAGGTAGATGCCGGTCGCGACGGCGACCGCCGCCAGCACCCAGTCGTACCAGCCGACCCGCTGGCGGTCGGCCGGCCGCGCCGGGAAGGCCAGGAAGGCGACCGCCAGGAAGCCGCCGGTGATCAGGTAGTAGTAGGCGTTCTCGATCAGCACGATGCCGGCCAGCCGCAGCGACATCGTGTGGTCGATGGTGACCGCCAGCAATGCGGCCGTGGTCACCAGCACCGCCAGCCGCGGTGCCCCTTGCAGACGCATCAGCCGGTCCTCCGGAGCAACCGCGGTCGGTTCTGGCTAGAGGCCGAGCGCCTTCTGGCGATAGCCGTCCCAGAACTTCGCGAAGCCGTCGGCGGGCACGTTCTGGGCCTTGGCGTCGGCGGTCGCCTTGGCCCATGCCGCCTGCAACGTCTTCTGGCGGGCGAGCGTCTTGTCCTGCCAGGCCTGGGTCTCGGCCGTCCACACGCCCGCTTCCTTCAGGGCCCGGATCGCCCCGTCATGGAAGGCGGCATCCATCGGCGGCGTGCCCGACTTCGACACGTGCCAGCGCGACATGACCGGGTTGGCGTCCTTGTACATGTCGTAGGTGTCGATGATCGCCTTGGTCAGGTTGTAGACCTCGTCGCCCGACGCATCGGCATAGATCGTCACCATCGGGTAGCGGTAGCCCATGACCTGGCCGGGTGCGGCCTCGGAGATGCCGGCACCCACCGTGTCGCGGAAGGGCTCCAGGAACGGCACCGCCTTCTGGGCCGCATCCCACCCGGCCTTGTTGTCGGGCGGCAGCGGCACCCAGCCGATGCCGTTGGGCGAGGATTGCAGCTCGTAGAGGACGGCCGCATTGGGGGCGGCCCCGGCCGCGTCCGCCTTGCCCTCGACCAGCGCCTTCAGGCTGGCGGCATAGCTGGCGAAGGGCACGACCTGGACATCCTTCCAGGTCAGGCCGGCAAAGGCGAAGATGCCGTCGATCTTGATGTTGACCGAGCTGTTGGCCGGCACGAAGGCGAAGCGCTTGCCCTTCAGGTCCGACACCGACTGGATGCCGCTGGTCTTGGTGACGACGACGCTGAAGCCGTTGGTCCGCCCCAGCATGACCCGCAGGTCCTGCGGGCCCCAGTCCGGCTGGCCGAACTCGTAAAGGCCCTCGGCCGCGAAGAAGAGCTCGTTGGCAAGCCAGGCATAGGCGACGCGCTTCTGCTTCAGCGGCAGCAGGCGCCCGATCGAGGTGCCCGAAGGTTGCAGACGCACGCGCGTGCCGTATTTCTTGCCGAGCGCGTCGGCGATGGCAGACGCCTCGACATAGCCGGTCGAGCCGACGTCGTAGGCGCTCCACACCATCGTGTCGGGCAAGGGGCTCTGCGCCGCCGCACCCGCCGTCCCGGTCATCATGGCGACCGCCATCACAGCCGCCAACCTGGCCTTGCCCATCATCCTCGGTCCCTCCCGCATGGGTGAGCGCGCTTGTCCGCCCCCCAATGCAGGGACCGTCGCCCGCTCGTTGCCCGCGAGACTACGGGACGGCTCGAAGCAGCGTCAATCGACGGCCCCGGACCCACCGCCCGCCAGGTGCTGCAGGAGCAGGCGCGCCACCGGCGGCAGGTCGTCGGGATCGCGCGCGCACAGGCGATGCTCGCGGTCGGCCCAGGGCTCGGCCAGCGGCACCACCACCAGGTTCAGCGCGTCCGCCAGCATCGCCGCGCAGTCCGCCGTGACGAGGCCTGCCCCGACCCCCTCAGACACCAGGCAGCAGACGGCATCGAACCCGTCGACCCGCACGCGGATGCGCGGGACCCGGCCGAGGGCGGCGGCCCCCCGCTGCAACAGGAGGCCGACGGCGCTGCGCCGCTCCTGCCCGATCAGGTCGTGGTCCAGCAGTTCGTCGAGCGCCACGCGCGGGTGCCGGGCCAGCGGATGGCCGGCCGCCACCACCGCCACCAGCCGGTCGGTGAAGCAGGCACGCACCCACAGCTCGCGGCTCGGCACGTTGGCGTCGAAGATGCCGATGTCGCCGGCATTCTCCTCGACCGCGCGCACGATGTCCTCGCTCAAGGCCTCGGCCACGTCGATGCGCACCTGCGGGTGGGCGGCCGTGAACAGGGCCAGGTGCCGCGGCAGGAAGCCGATGATGGCCGTCTCGTTGGCGAAGAGCCGGATATGTCCACGCTCGCCGGCCGCGAACTGGCGCAGCTCCACCTCGAGCTGGGCTGCCTCATGCAGCAGGCCGCGGGCGCGGCGCAGCAGGACCGCGCCGGCCGGCGTCGGCTCGACGCCGCGATGGTGCCGGCGCAGCAGGGTGACGCCGAAGCGCTGCTCCAGCTCGCTCACGCGCTTGCTGATGGCCGAGGGCGCGATGTTCTCGCGCGCGGCCGCCCGTGCGATGCTCGCCTCCTCGACGATGGCGACGAAGAAGCGGGCGGTGACCAGGTCGAGATGCAGCGCCATCGGCTGGGGAACCCGCGGTGGAGGGCAAAGGGAACGGGCATGCCTTGCCGATCGGCGATGCCCGCATGGCGAATGACGATACCGCAGCGCGGCAGCGACCGGTAAGCTTGCACGCCATGGGCCGGGCGCCGCCCACCCCCGGTCCCATCCGGCCCCCAGGAGTTCCGACATGACGCATTTCGCCGCCAACAGCCCGCATGCGCGCGACATCGCGACGCTGGTCCATCCCGGCACCAACCTGCGCAAGCACCTCGATGTCGGCCCGACGATCATGTCGCGCGGCGACGGCATCTATGTCAGCGACGATTCGGGCCGTACGTTCCTGGATGGCGGTGCCGGCCTGTGGTGCGCCTCGCTCGGCTTCGGCAACGAGCGGCTGGCGCGCGTCGCCTACGAGGCGATGAAGAACATCGGCTACTATCACCTCTATCGCCACGCCTCGAACGAGGCCTCGATCGACCTGGCCGAGAAGCTGCTGTCGATCGCCCCGGTGCCGATGTCGAAGGTGCTGCTGCAGTCGTCCGGCTCCGAGGCGAACGACACCGCCGTGAAGCTCGTCTGGTACTACTGGAACGCCATGGGCAAGCCCGAGAAGCGCAAGCTGATCGCGCGCAGCCAAGCCTATCACGGCTCGGGCATCGCCAGCGTCAGCCTGACCGGCAAGCCGGAGTTCCACGCCGCCTTCGGCCTGCCGCTGCCGGGCTTCCTGCACACCGAGTTCCCGCACTACTACCGCCAGGGCCGCGACGGGGAGACCGAGGAGGAATTCTCGACCCGCATGGCCGATGCGCTGGAGCAGCTCATCCTGGCCGAGGGGCCGGAGACGGTGGGCGGCTTCTGGGCCGAGCCGGTGATGGGGGCGGGCGGGGCGGTCCTGCCGCCGGCCGGCTACTTCGAGAAGATCCAGGCCGTCCTGAAGAAGTACGACATCCTCTTCGTGGCCGACGAGGTGATCTGCGGCTTCGGGCGCACCGGCAACATGTGGGGCAGCCAGACCTTCGGCCTGAAGCCCGACATGATCGCGTCCGCCAAGGCCCTGTCGGCGGCCATGCAGCCGATCTCGGCCGTGCTGATCAACGAGCGCGTCTACCAGGCGATGCTGACCCAGAGCGACCGGCTCGGCGCCTTCGTCCATGGCTACACCTATGCCGGCCACCCGGTCGCGGCCGCGGTCGCGCTCGAGACGCTGAAGATCTATGACGAGATCGGCCTGGTCGATCATGTGCGCGCGATCGAGCCCACCTTCCTGAAGCTGCTGGGCGACATGGTGGACCATCCGCTGGTCGGCCAGTTCCGCGGCTGCGGCCTGATCGGCGGGCTGGAAATCGTGGCCGACAAGGAGACCCGTGCCATCCACGACAAGGCGCTGGACGTGCCGGCCAAGATCGACGCCCATGCCCGCGAGCGCGGCCTGATCCTGCGCTTCGTCGGCAACCGCATCGCCTTCTCGCCGCCGCTCATCATCACCGAGGAGCAGGTGGGCGAGATGGCATCGCGCCTGAAGGGCGCGCTCGATGCCACGCTCGACGACCTGACCCGCGGCTGAGGGAGAGGATGCGGGCGAGCCAGATGCGCGACCAGGACGGCTTCGTCCGCTTCCAGCGGGTGTCGAAACGCTACGGGGCGGCCGTATGGGCCGTCCGCGACCTCGACCTCGAGGTGCGCCGAGGGGAGTTCGTGACCTTCCTCGGCCCCTCGGGCTCGGGCAAGACCACCTCGCTGATGATGCTGGCGGGGTTCGAACACCCGACGGCGGGCGAGATCAGCTTGGCCGGCCGGTCGCTGCACGACGTGCCGCCCTACCGCCGCGACATCGGCATGGTCTTCCAGAACTATGCCCTCTTCCCGCACATGACGGTGGCCGAGAACATCGCCTTTCCGCTGACGGTGCGCCGCAAGCCGCGGGCGGAGATAGCGACGGCGGTCGCCCGCGCGCTCGACCTGGTGCGGCTGGGCGGCATGGCCGACCGCCGGCCGGCCCAGCTTTCGGGCGGGCAGCAGCAGCGGGTCGCACTCGCCCGCGCTCTCGTCTTCGACCCGCCGCTGGTGCTGATGGACGAGCCGCTGGGCGCGCTCGACCGGCAGCTACGCGAGCAAATGCAGATCGAGATCAAGCACCTGCACGAGCGCCTGGGGGTGACGCTGGTCTACGTCACCCACGACCAGGGCGAGGCGCTGACCATGTCGGACCGGGTCGCCGTCTTTCGCGATGGCGGCCTGCAGCAGCTGGCGCCGCCGCTGGAACTGTACGAGCGCCCGGCCACCAGCTTCGTCGCCCAGTTCGTGGGCGACAGCAACCAGTTCGGCGGCACCGTCCTGGGCGTCACCGGGCAGACCTGCGCGGTCGAGTTGGACGGCGGCTGGCGGGTGGCCGCGACCGCCGTGGCCAGCCTCGCCCCCGGCCAGCGCACCACCCTGTCGATCCGCCCCGAGCGGGTGCTGGCCGGCACCGCCGACGCCCCGCCCGCCAACGCCGCCCCGGCCCGGGTCGAGGAGCTGATCTATCACGGCGACCATGTCCGCGCGCACCTGGTCACCACGACCGGCCAGGCCCTCTTCGCCAAGGTGCTGAGCGGCACCGACCCGGGCTGGCTTGCCGTCGGCACCGAGATCCGCATCGGCTGGCACGACCGCGACTGCCGGGCGCTCGACGCGCGCCCGGACCATCTGCAACCGGCACCAATGGCCGGATAGGCGAGCGAACAGAAGGAGACAGGGATGGCACAAATGATGACGAGGCTCGGCATCGCGGCGCTCGCCGTGGCCGGGATGGCGGCGACCGCGACCGCCCGTGACCTGACCGTCGTGGCCTGGGGCGGCTCCACCCAGGCGGCCCAGAAGAAGGTCTATTACGGGCCCTTCACGGCCGCGACCGGCATCCCGCTGCTGGAGGATTCATGGTCGGGCGGCGTCGGCGTGCTGCGCGCCAAGGTGCAGGCGGGCCAGCCCAACTGGGACGTCATCCAGGTCGAATCCGACGAGCTGCACATCGGCTGCGACGAGGGCCTCTACGAGAAGCCGGACTGGGCGGCACTCGGCGGCAAGGGCGCCTTCATGAAGGAGGCCGTCAGCGAGTGCGGCGTCGGCTCCGTCGTCTGGTCGGTGGCCCTGGCCTACAACGCCGACCGCCTGAAGGAAGCGCCCAAGTCCTGGGCGGACTTCTGGAACGTCGAGAAGTTCCCCGGCAAGCGCACCATGCGCCGCGGGCCCAAGTACAACCTCGAATTCGCGCTGATGGCCGACGGCGTGCCGCAGGCCGACGTCTACAAGGTGCTGCGCACCCCGGCCGGCGTCGAGCGCGCCTTCAAGAAGCTGGACGAGCTGAAGCCCAACATCGTGTGGTGGACGGCCGGCGCCCAGCCCGGCCAGCTCATGGCCTCGGGCGAGGTCTCCATGGCCGCCTCCTACACCAGCCGCATGTTCGCCGCCCAGCGCGACGACAAGCGCAACTTCCAGGTCGTCTGGAACGGCAGCATCTATGCGATCGACCATTGGGTCGTGCTGCGCGGGTCGCCCAACCGCGACAACGCCATGAAGATGGTCCAGTACATGACCCGGCCCGAGATCCAGAAGCAGCTACCGCCGCTGTCGTTCCAGGGTGCGACCAACCTGGAAGCAGCCAAGCAGACCGACGCCGCGGCCGCTCCCAGCCTGCCCACCTTCCCGGCCAACCTCGCCGTGTCGGGCTCGCTCGACGTGGAGTTCTGGGTCGACAACATCGAGCAGCTTACCCAGCGATTCAACGCCTGGGCCTCGAAGTAGGCCACTTGAGCCTGACCGCAGCGCCGACCCCCAGCCGCCGGTTCCGCCCGCGGCTGGGGGCATGGCTCCTGGTGCTGCCGCTGTTCCTGTTCGCGGCCGGTGCCTTCATCCTGCCGATCAGCCTGATGCTGGTGCGCAGCGTCCAGGACCCGGATTTCGCGACCGCCTTTCCCCGCACGGCCGTGGCGCTCGCCCGCTGGGACGGCGTCGACCTGCCGCCGCCCGCCACCGCGCGCGTCTTCGTGGACGAGTTGCAGGCCGCCCGCGGCAGCGACCGCCTGAGCCCGGCCGCCACCCGCCTCAATGCCGACATCGCGGGCTTCCGCTCGCTGCTGCTGCGCACCGCGCGCAATCCGCCGGCCGCGACCGAGGACGCGCTAGGGGCACTGGCCGCACTCGACCCCCGCTGGGGCGAGCGCGCCACCTGGTCCGCGATGCGCCGGGCCGCCGGGCCGCTGACCGACTATTTCCTGCTGGCCGCCGTCGACCTGCAACGCGACGCCGAGGGCGCCATCGTCGCCATGCCGGAGACGCGGGCGGTCTTCGTCACCGTCTTCGTGCGCACCTTGTGGATCGGCCTCGTCGTCACGGTGCTGTGCCTCGTCCTGGGCTATCCCGTCGCCTACCTGATCGCCAGCGCCACGCCGGGCTGGGCCAACCTGCTGCTGGTCGTGGTGCTGATCCCGTTCTGGACCTCGGTGCTGGTGCGCACGACGGCCTGGGTGGTGCTGTTGCAGCGCGACGGGCTGGTCAACACGCTGCTGCGCTGGACCGGCCTGGTCGAACGCCCGCTGGAGCTGATCTACAACCGCACCGGCGTCATCATCGCCATGGTGCATGTGCTGCTGCCGCTGATGATCCTGCCGCTCTACAGCGTCATGAAGGGGATCGGGCCGGCGCCGATGCGGGCCGCGATGTCGCTGGGCGCCCGGCCGCTGGAGGCGTTCGCCCGGGTCTACCTGCCGCAGACGCGGGCCGGCATCGCGGCGGGCTGCCTGCTCGTCTACATCTCGGCCATCGGCTACTACGTCACGCCAGAGCTGGTGGGCGGTGGCGGCGACCAGATGATCAGCTACTTCATCGCCTTCTATACCAACCGCACGCTGAACTGGGGCTTGGCGGCGGCGCTCTCGCTGATCCTGCTGCTGGCGACGGGCCTGCTCTACCTGGCCTATGCCCGGCTCGACGTGCGGGCCGACGGCGGACGATGAGGCAGCAACCGTCAAGCGGGAGCGGGCCATGATGCCGCGCGGCGACCGGGCGCTGCTGCTGGGATTCCGGGTGGTCTGCGGGCTGGTGCTGGCCTTCCTGCTGCTGCCGGTGCTGGCGGTCATCCCGCTCTCGTTCAATGCCGGATCGTTCCTGACCTATCCGATGGCGGGCTGGTCGCTGCGCTGGTACGAGGATTTCTTCGGCTCGGCCCGCTGGCTGGCGGCCAGCCGCAACAGCGCCTTCATCGGCGCGTTGGCGACGGTACTGGCGACGGCCCTCGGCACGGCGGCCGCGCTCGGCCTCGACCATGTCGGGCGGCGGTCGCGGCAGGTGCTGAACGCCCTCTTCATCCTGCCGGTCGTCGTCCCGGTCGTCGTCATCGGCAGCAGCCTCTATGCGCTGATGGCCCCGCTCGGCCTGACCAACGGTTATTTCGGGCTGGTCCTGGCCCATGCGCTGCTGGGCGCCCCCTTCGTCGTCATCACCGTGTCGGCGACGCTGCGCGGCTTCGACCGCAACCTGTCGCGCGCGGCACTCGGTCTCGGCGCCTCGCCGCTGACGGCCTTCCGCATGGTGACCTTGCCGCTGATCCTGCCGGGCGTCGTCTCGGGCGCGGTCTTCGCGTTCGCGACCTCGTTCGACGAGATCGTCGTCACGCTGTTCCTGGCCGGGCCGCAGCAGCGCACCCTGCCCTTGCAGATGTTCGACGGCGTGCGCGAGCAGATCAGCCCGACCATCACGGCGGCGGCCACGTTGCTGTTCCTGCTGTCGGTGGCGCTGGTCGGCGTGGTCGAGCTGCTGCGCCGGCGGACGGAGCGCCTGCGCGGCTGAATCCGGGCGGCGCTGCGACGATTGCACGCGCCTGCGTCCGCATCTAATATATCAGGCATATGCAATCGCCCCGCGGAGCGTGCCGATGACCCCGGAAGAGATCCTGTCCCATCCGCCCAGGAAGCTGAGCCAAGCCCAGCGCGAGGGCTATTTCCGCGACGGCTACCTGCTGCTGGACCGCATCGTGCCGATGGAGATCGTCGAGGAGCTGCGGCGCACCACCACCGAGATGGTCGACAAGAGCCGCAAGGTGACACGCTCGGACGCCGTCTGGGACCTCGAGAACGGCCATTCCGCCGCGCGGCCGCGCCTGCGCCGCCTGTCGGCGCCGTGCGACCACCATCCGGCCTACTGGAACTATGTCTCGGGCTTCCTCGGCGACATCGCGGCCGACCTGCTGGGCCCGGACGTGAAGTTCCACCACTCCAAGCTCAACTTCAAATCGGCCGAGGGCGGCACCGAGGTGAAATGGCACCAGGACATCCAGTTCTGGCCGCACACCAACTACGGCCTGCTGACCATCGGCACCTACATCTACGACTGCGACATGGACAATGGCGCGCTGGGCGTCATCCCGGGCAGCCACGAGGGGCCGCTGTTCGACCAGTACAACGACAAGGGCCAGTGGACGGGCTGCCTGGGCGAGGCCGACCTCGCCCGCGTCGCGCGCGAGAAGGCCGTCTATCTGTGCGGGGCGGCGGGCTCGCTCACCATCCATCACTGCCGCACGGTGCATGGCAGCGCGGTGAACGATTCGCCGGCCGACCGGCCGCTCTTGCTGGCGACGATGGCCGCGTCGGACGCCATGGCCTACACCGGCAACCCGATCAAGTCGCGCTACGAGCATTTCCACGTTCGCGGCCAGCCGGCGCGCTGGGCCCATCACGACCCCCGCCCCTGCCTGCTGCCGCCGGACTGGTCGGGCGGCTATCGCTCGATCTTCGCCCTGCAGCAGCAGGAAGGCGACGGCCAGGACGAGCCCATCCGCGCCTACGCCATGTAGCGATCGGGGGCGAAGTGGCGGCCGCCGCGAGCGCTCAGGCGCAGCGGCGGCAGCGCACCTCCTCGAAGATCGCCGCCCAGTCGCCGTCGGTGGCGGCATAGTCGAGGAGGCAGCGCAGCGCCTTGGACGGATCGGCCATGCCGTAGCGCTTGGCCGCCTCGGCCAGCATATCCAGGGAATCGGGATAGATCTCGAAGGTGACGCGGACCTTGGGCAGTTCGGACATGGCGGGGCTCCATCGGACGCGGGCGTTGAGGGGGAACTATGGCGAAGGTCTATGAAGGCAGCCGCAGCCTGGCGGGCGCGGTGGTGACGGTGGATGGCCGGCCGCTCGACCCCCGGCTCGACCTGCGCCGGCTGTCGCCGGCCGGGTTCGAATGGACCTACGAGGGGGCAGGACCCCAGCAATTGGCGCTGGCGCTGCTGGCCGACCACCTGGGCGACGATGCCCGCGCGCTGGCCCTGCACGAGGATTTCATGGCCGACGTGGTGGCCGTGCTCGACAATGCCTGGGAACTGACCTCGGACGATATCGAGGCCGCCCTTCCTCGTCGATAGATCGCGGCGCTTGGGCTTTGCGCGACGGCGGCGGCTGCGTATAGGATACCATCTGCATACGACGAATATATCAGCGGCTCGCCAGCCGGCGATACCGCGACGCGGCGCAAAGACGACCGCATCCTTGGGAGGGGACAGATGACCAAGCTGGAAGTGTCGCGCCGCAAGGCGATGGCCGGCATCGGTGTGGGCGCGGGCGTGCTGGCGGCACCCGCGATCGTCAGCACGGCGGCCGCGCAGACGATGAACTGGAAGATGGCGACGGCCTGGCCGGGCGGACCGCTGATGGATATCGGCGCCAAGGCCTTCGCCGAGAAGATCGCCTTCATGACCGACGGCCGGGTGAAGGTGCAGGTGTTCCCGGGCGGCGCGCTCGGCAATGCGCTCAAGGTGCCCGAGACGGTGAAGAACGGCATCGCCGAGATGGGCCACACCTGGATGGGCTACGACTGGGGGGCCGACACGACCACCTGCCTGCTCGGCGGCTATGCCGGCAGCTTCGACACCGAACGCATGCTGCACTGGCTCTACGAGGATGGCGGCGTCGCCCTGCAGCGCCAGTTCCGCGACGAGACGGCCGGCATCGTTTCGATGCCGCTCTTCATCCGCACCGCCGAGGTGTTCCTGCATTCGCGCAAGGCGGTGCGCACCCTCGCCGACATGAAGGGGCTGAAGCTGCGCTCGGCCGGCGCCTGGCTCGACATGGCGCGCGAGATGGGGGCAGCGCCGGTGACGACGGCCGGCGGCGAGATCTATCCGGCCCTCGAGCGCGGCGTGATCGACGCCACCGAGTGGGGCACGCTGTGGGAGAACCTGTCGCCAGGCTTCTACAAGGTCGCCAAGTACCTGATCATCCCGGGCGTCCACCAGCCGACCGCCCCCTTCGAGCTGTGCGTCAACAAGGCGGCCTGGGCCAAGCTGTCCGAGCGCGACCAGAAGATGGTCGAGGCGACCGCCAAGCTGGTCACCTTCGAGAGCTGGACCCGCATCGGCCAGGAGGACGCCAAGTCCCTCGAGGTCTACAAGAAGGCCGGCAACGAGATCATCGAGCTGGCCCCCGAGGTGCAGTACGAGACCAAGCGCGTGGCGCTCGAATGGGCCGCCAAGCAGGCCGCCACGAACGCCTGGTTCAAGAAGGTGCTCGACAGCCAGCTTGCGTTCGAGAAGCAGTGGCAGGGTGCGGACCGCTGGCGCAAGGTCATGGTCAAGGAAGGCTGACGTCCATCCGGGGGGCGTAGAAACGGTGCGGGCGGCCCTACCGGCCGCCCGCTTCGTCTAGGGGGGAGACGCGCGAATGGATGCCGTTTGCCGGGCGATCGACCGCCTGAGCACCGCGGTGGGGATACTTGCGGCCTGGCTCCTGGCGCCGCTGGTGATCGCCCTCTGCTATGAGGTGGTGGCACGCTACGTCTTTGGCGCCCCCACCATCTGGGCCTACGAACTGGCCTACCTGCTCACCGGTTCCGGCTGGATGCTGGGCATGGCATACGCCCTGGCCAAGGGCGCCCACATCCGCATCGACGTGCTCTATCTCAACCTGTCGCCGCGCAAACGCGCACTGGTCGACGTGATCGGCTATTGCTGCCTGCTGCTGCCCTTCCTGATCTGGGTCGCGACGATGCTCGACGACCGCGCCATCCACGCCTTCCGCTCGGGCGAGAAGACCGGGCAATCGGCCTGGAACCCGCCGCTCTGGCCGTTTCGCACGGTCTTCTTCGTCAGCTTCGCCATGCTGGCCCTCCAGGCCGCCGCCGAGGCCGTGCGCGCGATCCTCGTCCTCGTCGGCCGGGCGCCAGGAGCGCGGTGATGGAATACACGTCCCTGCTGCTGTTCCCATTCCTGCTGGTCCTGCTGTTCGCGGGCTTTCCCGTCGCCTTCGCCATGATGGCGACCGCCTTCGTCTTCGGCACCTGGACCTTCGGCTGGAACTTCGTCTTCCAGGTGTCCGAGAAGATCGAGGACGTCGCCTCCAACTTCGTCCTGGCCGCCGTGCCCTTGTTCGTCTTCATGGGCACGATGATGGAGCGGTCCGGCATCGCCAACCGGCTGTTCGAGGCCATCCACCTGTGGACGCGGCGCCTGCCGGGCGGGCTCGCGGTCGGCACGGTCATCATGTGCATCATCTTCGCCGCCTCGAGCGGCGTCGTCGGCGCGACCGAGACCGTCATCGGCCTGCTCGCGATCCCGGTGATGATGCGCTACCACTACAACAAGGAACTGATCGTCGGCACCATCTGCGCCGGCGGCTCGCTCGGCACGATCATCCCGCCCTCGGTGGTCGTCGTGATCATGGGGCCGCTCGCCAACGTCTCGGTCGGCGACCTGCTGGTCGGCATGATCTTCCCCGGCCTGATCATGGCCGGCGCCTATATCGTCTACATCCTGGTGCTGTGCTTCCTGCGGCCCGAGATGGGACCGCGCATCCCGCCCGGCGACGACGACCCGCCGCTTTCCGAAAAGCTGCGGGTGACCGCCGTGGCCCTCGTGCCGCCGCTCTGCATGATCTTCGCCGTCCTGGGCTCGATCATGATGGGTTGGGCCGCCCCCACCGAGGCGGCTGCCCTGGGTGCCGCCGGCTCCGTGCTGCTGACCATCTTCTACCGCACCTTCACCTTCGCGGTGCTGCACGAAGCCATCATGAAGACGCTGCTGATCTCCACCATGATCATGGCGATCATCCTGGGCGGCAGCATGATGACCGGCGCCTTCGTGGGCGCGGGCGGCATCGCGGTGGCCCAGGAACTGGTGAACAGCATGGCGCTCGGCCCCTGGGGGCTGCTCGGCATCGTGCTCTTCCTGGCCTTCATCGCCGGCTTCTTCCTGGACTGGATCTCGATCGTGCTGATCCTGGTGCCGATCTTCGGCCCGCTGCTGGCCAGCCAGGGGATCGACATGGTGTGGTTCTGCATCGCGCTGCTGATCGTCATCCAGACCAGCTACCTGTCGCCGCCGATGGCGCCCGCCATCTTCTATTTCCGCGCCATCAGCCCGCCCGAGATCACGACCGGACACATGTATCGCGGCGTCGTGCCGTTCATCGGGCTGCAGGTTGTCACGCTCGCCATCGTGCTGGCCTTCCCGGGCGTAGTCCTATGGCTGCCAAAAATGCTACTCACGCCCGGATGACGCGCTCCATCTCGCCCAGAGCCACCGCCCGCAACACCGCCGCACGCGCCAAGCCGATACCGGACGGCGACAGCCAGAGCCTGACGGAGACCGCCTACCGGCGGCTGGAGGAGTTGATCGTGACCCTCCAGCTCGCCCCCGGGTCGGGCGTCTCGGAGGCCGAGCTCAGCCGCAAGCTCGGCATCGGCCGCACGCCCATCCGCGAGGCCTTGCAGCGGCTGGCGCGCGAGCGGCTGGTGCTGATCCTGCCGCGCCGCGGCATCGTCGTGTCCGAGATCAACGCGCTGACCCAACTCCGCCTGATCGAGACCAGGCGGGAGCTGGAGCGGCTGCTCTCGCGCCGGGCGGCCAAGCGCGCCACCGACGCCGAGCGCACGCGGTTCCGCAGCATCGCCGCCGGCATGGCCAAGGCGGCCGAGGGCGAGGACGACATCGCCTTCATGCGCCTCGACCAGGCCTTCAACGGACTGGTGCTGGAGGCAGCCCGCAACGAGTTCGCGGCCGGCGCCATGGCCCTGATGCACGGGCTGTCGCGGCGCTACTGGTACAACCACTATCGCCAGGTGGCGGACCTGCCGCAGTCGGCGCGCCTGCACGGGGCCTGTGCCGAGGCGATCGCGGCCGGCGACGAGGCCGCGGCCGCGGCGGCCTCGGACCGGCTCATGGACTATATCGAATCCTTCACCCGGGCCACGGTCGACGCCTCGCTGTAGCCCCTTCCCGTCCGTCGCATACCGCTGATATATTAGCGGCTGGATGCGATGCCTTGCGGAAGGGGAGAAGCGACGATGATGAGCCAGCGACAGGCGGCCTTCCGGGCCGATTTCCGCAACCGGGTTTCGCCCTGGTACAGCGGCCTTGCCCATGTCGTGATGATCTACGCCATCGGACTGGCCGGCATCTGGTACTTCGTGCAGCAGATCGGCAGCCCTGCCTGGTACGAGTGGCTGATCGTGCCGGCCGCCTTCATGATCGCCAACACCTTCGAATGGTGGCTGCATCGCTATGTGATGCACCGGCCGATCAAGGGCTTCATGGGCATCTACAAGCGCCACACGCTGGCCCATCACCAGTTCTTCACAGAGACCGAGCCGACCATCGATTCGACGCGGGATTTCCGCATCACCTTCTTCCCGCCCTATGCGCTCATCACCTTCATGGCGATGTCGGCACTGCCCGCCTGGATCCTGAACATGGCGGGCCTGCCCGATGCCGGCTGGCTGCTGCTCGTCACCAACACGGCGCTCTACCTCAACTACGAGCTCTTCCACTGGTGCTGCCATGTGAAGGACGACCGCATCGTCCGCCACATCCCGATCGTGAACTCGCTGCGCCGCCACCACATCGCCCACCACAACCCGGCGATCATGATGGAGCGGAACTTCAACCTGACCTACCCGATTGCCGACGCGCTGTTCCGCACCAGCGACCTGAAGCGCAGCGTGCTGGGGCATATCTTCAACGGCTATGATCGCACCCATGTCCGCCAGGACCTGAAGAAGGTGCGTGCCAGCGCCCGCGACCGCGGCGCCGCCAAGCCGACCGGCCCGGCGCCGCAGGCGGGCAACCCAGCCGTGGCGCGCGGCTGATGGCGTCCCATCCCGGCCCCGAACCGGGCCTGAAGCGCAATATCGCCTCGCTGGTCGGCGGCTTCGTCATTGCCGGCGGGGTCTTCGTGCTGTGGATGCTGGTGACCTCGACCGCGGGCTGGTCAGGTACCGGCGCCACCGTCACGGGGCTGGCGGTGGCGGCCGTGGTCGGCGGCTATATCCGGCTGGCGGATCTATAAGACAAAGTCGCAGGGGAGAGAACGCAATGGCCGACGGGGACAAGCCCGCCGAGGTGCGCAAGAAGCGCACCATCACCGAGATCCGCGATTCCAAGACGACCGGCGAGAAGATGGTCTACATGTCGGTGCCCGACTACACCTCGGCGCGCTGGGCCGAGATGGCCGGCGTCGACGTGGCCGTCGTCGGCGATTCGCTGGCGATGGTGGCGCACGGCCACCCCAGCACCATCCCCGCCACCATGGACATGATGGTGATGCACTCGCTGGCGGTCCGCCGCGGGGCGCCCAATACCTTCGTGCTGGGCTGCATGCCCTACCAGAGCTACAACAGCGTCGACCGCGCGCTGACGAACGCCACGCGCTTCATGCAGGAGGCTGGCTGCGACGCGGTGAAGCCCCAGGGCGGCAAGAGCCAGGGCCACATCCTGAAGGCGCTGGTCGATGCCGGCATTCCGACCGCCTCGCATATCGGGCTGACGCCGCACACCATCGCCATGTTCGGCGGCTTCCGCATCCAGGGCCGCACGGCCGACGCCGCCATGAAGATCCTGGAGGACGCGCTCGCCATCGAGGACGCCGGCTGCTTCATGCTGGAGTTCGAGGCGGTGCCGGCGAAGATCGCGGCCGTGATCTCCAAGCAGCTCACCATCCCCACCATCGGCATCGGCGCCGGCGTCGGCACCGACGGGCAGATCCTGCTCTGCTACGACCTGCTCGGCGTCTTCACCGACTTCAAGCCGAAATTCACCAAGCGCTACACCAACCTGACCGAAGTCGCCGTCGGCGGCATCCGCCAGTATGTGAAAGAGGTGAAGGAAGGCGCCTTCCCCGACGACGACCACAGTTACACCGTCAACGAGAAGGAGTTCGATCGCTTCCTGACCCTGGTCGAGAAGCGCAAGCAGATATAGGCGGGGCCACCGAACTAACCCGCTCCGCATTGACCACGGCGGTCCCTGCCAATAATAGGGACGGGCCATGAATCAGATCGCACTCGCCTACGACCGTACCCGTCTTCTCGACGCGCTCGCCCGCCTGGGCAGTGCCGACGAGGAGACGGTCCTGGGGGCTGCTCAAGCCGCCACCGCCATCCTGGCCGCAGCGCGCCTGGACTGGGACGCATTGCTGGCGCCGGCCTTGCCGCCGCTGGAGGCCGAGGACGGCATGCCGGCGGCTCCGCTGGACGACGCGGCCCGCATCGCCGCTTTGCTGGCGCTGCCCGAACTCTCGGCCGATTCACGCGAGACCTTGGGCGAGATGGCGCGGGACATGGAGAACGGCACGGTCAGCGACGCCGACCGCACCTGGCTCCATGCCCTCTATGGTCGACTGATCACGCCTTAGCTTCGGCCTTCACCGCGTTCGAGAAGGCTTCCAGCGTGTGGGCCACGTCGGCCTCGTCATGGGCGAGGCTGATGTAGAACTTGCTGTCGCCCTTGAGGATGCCGGCCTCGCGCAGGCGGACGTTGACCCGCTTCTGCAGGGCCGTGTCGGCCGCCAGGGTCGAGCGGTAGTCCTTGATGTCGCCTTCGGCCCAGACGATGTCGAAGAGCGGCGGCACACCGATCACCTGGGCCGGCAGGCCGGCCTCGCGGATGGCGGCGGCGAAGCCGTCCATCAGGGTCTGGCCGGTGGCGAACGCCTTCTCGTAGGCGCCGGGGCGCTTCAGGATCGCCATGGTGGCCAAGCCCGCGACCGATGCCACCGGGTTGCCCGACAGCGTGCCGATATTCACCAGGAAACCGTCGTCGCCCACCTTGGCGCGGTCGAAATGGGCCATGATGTCGGCCCGGCCGGCCACCGCCGACAGGGGGAACCCGCCGCCGATGATCTTGCCCAGCGTGCACAGGTCCGGCGTGACGCCGTAATAGGACTGCGCGCCGCCATAGGCGAAGCGGAAGCCGGTCACCACCTCGTCGAAGATGAGCGGGATGCCGAGTTCGGCGGTGATCGCCCGCAACCCCTCCAGGAAGCCCGGCTTGGGCGGGATCAGGCGCTGGAACGGCTCGACGATGACGCCGCCCAGCTCGTCCTGGTGGGCGCGGATGAGGGCGACGGCCGCTTCCAGGTCGTTGAAGGGGGCGACGATCACCTCGTCCTGCACGCTCTTGGGGATGCCGGCCGAATCGGGCACGCCGCGCGGGAAGTTGCCGGGCTTCTTGGGCGCCAGCGACATCAGGCTCCAGTCGCTCATGCCGTGATAGCCGCCCTCGAACTTGAGGATCTTGTCGCGGCCGCGGAAGGCGCGGGCGACGCGCATGGCATAGAGATCGGCCTCGGTGCCGCTCGACATGAAGCGGACCTGCTCGGCGCAGGGCAGTGCCTCGACGATCTCGGCCGCCAGCCGGATGCCGTGCTCGTTGTTGGCGAAGAAGGTGGTGCCGAGCGGCACCTGCCGCAGCACGGCCTCGACGACCTCGGGATGGGAATGGCCGACGAACATCGGGCCGGAGCCGAGCAGGAAATCGACATACTCATTGCCGTCGACATCCCACACATGGGCGCCCTGGCCCCGGTGGATGATGATGTCCGACGCGAAGTTGCCGAAATTGCCCGCGGGCAGAACCCGGTGTGCCGTTTCGACCAGTGTTTTGCGGCCGTCCGCCATTTCCCACTCCCGTTTAGCGATTGATCAGGTCAGTCATGATGCCCCTTTCCGGCCGCGCCCGGAAGGGGCCCCCGGTCATTTGCCGGCTTCAGTTCGCCGCGGGCACCAGGCGGATACGCTGCTCGGCCGCGGCTTCCACCGCCGCCCGGCTGTAGACCATCGGCACGTACCCGTCCCTGGCCCAGATCGGGAACAGGTCGCGATAGTGCGGGCTGGCCGGGTCGCCCGACTGGCCGGGGCTGTTGATGACCCAGCTCGCATCCCAGTTGCCGACATCGACCACCATGCGCCAGGACACGCCTGACACCACCTCGAAGTCGCTGGTGCGATAGCCGTTGTTGTTGATGGTGAGGTTGGAGCCGCCCTTGGGTGCCGGCCCGACATCCAGCTTCGCCTTCAGCTTGGCCGGCGCCAGGCGCGACAGCGGGTGGCGGAAGCGGCCCTGGTGAATCTGGCCCCACGCCCAGCCGGCTGGGTCGGCGCCAAGCCGCTTGGTCGTCTCGACCCAGGCGCCGGCCAGCGTCTCCAGCAGCAGGGCGTCGCGGGCAGCCGCCGCGTCGGCACCGAAGCCCGGATCGGCCTTCTCCAGCAGATCGACGACCAGGGCGGAGTCCGGCACCGTGACCATCGGCGTCAGCCCGGCGGGACCGAGGCGATTGAGCACGCCCGGGATCAGATGCTTGCTGAACCAGACTTCGAAGAGGGCAGCAGGTCCGCTGTCGGCGCCGACGTCGTGGTCCCACCCGGCCAGCAGCTTCAGGCCCTTGGCGGCAGCCGTGTCCTTGGTGGACAGGCCGGCCAGCAGCCGGCACAGGCGGCGCGCCGGGATGCTGCCGCAATCGATCTGCATGCCCTGGGTGTCGGCGACCGACCATTCGGACTTGGCCTCGAGCAGCTCGGCCAGGCGGACGTAGCGGCCATCGTTCGGCCATTCGAAGCCGGTCTTCAGGGTCTTGTAGTCATAGTCGGGCGGCAGGTTCATCTGGTTGGCGGTGCCGAGCCAGCCGCCGGCCGGGTTGTAGCTGCGCGGCAGGCCGGAGGAGTGGGTGAGCCCCGCCCATTCGTAGCGCCCGTCGCCCGGCACCGGCATCAGCCCGTCCCAGTTCGGCCGCTTGGGCACCATGGCCGCCACGGCCCATCCGATGTTGCCGTCGACGTCGGCGACGAGATGGTTGGTCGAGGGCGCCCCCCAGCCTTCGAGGGCGGCCACGTACTCCTGCCAGTTCTTCGCCTTGATGTAGCCGAGGCTGGCGAGATACGCCGCCGTGCCCGGCCCCATCCACACGGTGCGGATGGCATAGGCGCGGTTGGCGGCGCGATCGACGTGCAGCACCGGCCCGTGGCGGGTGAACTTCAGGTCGGTCGCCACCGCAGCACCGCCGCGCACCGGGATTTCCTCGGCCACCGTCGTCATCCGCTCCCAGCCCTCGCCATAGCGGTAGAGGTCGGGATCGGCCGGGTCGAGCTCGTAGACGTAGAGGTCTTCCTGGTCGGATGGGTGGATCGTCAGCGAGAAGGCGATGCGGTCGTTGTGGCCGAGGCTGACGCCCGGCACGGAGGCTTCGCCCGCCCCGATCACGTCGAGGCCGGGCGCCACCAGATGGGCCATGTAGCGCAGCGAGGGCAGCTCGTGGACCCGGTGCGGGTCGCTCGCCATGATCGCCCGGCCGGTATTGGTGCGCGACGGCGCCAGCGTCCAGTTGTTGCTGCCGAAGCTGTCGGCCGACCCGATGTCCAGCGGTTCCGCCGGCTCCGCGGTGCCGACGGCATTGGGCTCGGTCGCCAGCAGATAGGCCTTCATCACCTCGGGCGGGATGACGTGCGGCTCCAGCCCCTCGGGGACTTTCACCGTCCATTCCGGCTGGATCTTCTTGTGCAGCCGGTCGGCATCGAGCCCGAAGCGGGCGATGATGTCGGTGCGCAGCACCTCGGAATCGAGGTTGCGCACCCGCGCATGGGTGCGGCAGCGCACCACGTCCTCGGGCTGCCACTTCTGCGGCTTGGTGCCAAGCAGGCGGAACTCCACCGGCAGCCGGTCCGGCTCGCGCGCCACTAGGTCGACATAGGCGTTGATGCCGGCCACGAAGGCGGTCGTCCAGGCCTTGGCGTCGGCGCCGTAGCAGGCCCATTCGGCCGCCATGTCGCCCCGGTAGAGCAGCAGGCGCGAGGCACGGTCGCGGTCGACATAGGCCGGCCCGAGGTCGCCCGCCGTCAGCCCCAGGCCGCGCTTCCTCCACATGTCGATCTGCCACAGCCGGTCCCGGCCGGCATTGAAGCCCTGGGCGAAAAAGGCACCCGCCTCCGACTTGGCATAGATGTGCGGCACCCCCCAGCGATCGACCAGGATTTCGACCTCGTCTTCCAGGCCGCTCAGCGCGATCGTCTCGGTGGGTATCGCCGTCATCTTCGACTCCGTATTCGGGGATTGGGGGATCGTCGGCCGGCGGGCGGGGGTGCGGCAACCCCGGAATCGCCGCACACCCCACAAAGGCCGGTTGGCCGCCGCCATCCTTCGCTGTAGCGTCCGGCCCCGTGACCGACGCGGACAATAGACGGGGCCCGGCTGCCGCATGGTTCGCGGCTGCGGGCGCCGTTCTCCTGGCCTGGGTCCTGTTCGCCGCCCCGTGGCTCGTCGGCGGCCGTGTCATCCCGTGGGACGCCAAGGACTACTACTACCCCGTGCTGCGGGCGCTGGCGGCCGCGCGCGAGGCCGGCGACAGCGGCTTCTGGAACCCCTTCCTCTATGCCGGCCGGGCGGCCATCGCCAACCCGCAGTCCTGGCTCTTCACGCCGGGCTTCCGGCTGCTGGCCGAACTGGTGCCGCACCCGTCGATGACGCTGATGGACATGGTCCAGATCGCCCATCTGCTGGCGGGCGGCCTGGGCGTCCTGCTGCTGGGCCGGCGGCTCGGCTGGCGACCGGCGGCCGCCGTCGTGGCGGCCCTCGTCTTCATGTTCGGAGGTGTGGCGGCGGCCCGGCTGCAGCATTCGATCATGACCGTCAGCTATGCCCACCTGCCCTGGGCGATCCTGCTGCTGCAACTGGCCTTCACGGCCGCCAGCGGGCGGCGGCGGGCGCTGGCGGCACTGGGATTCGGGCTGGTGGCCGGCATCATGGCGGTCGGCCGCGACCAGGTGGCCTTCATCAACTGCCTCTTCCTGATCGGCTGCGCCGCCGGCTGGATGGCGGCCGCGATCCGCCGCCAGGGGATCGGCGCCCTGCCCCGCCGCCTGGCGGAGCTGCTGCCGGCCCTGCTGGCGGGCGGCGCCCTGCTGGCCCTGCCGACCCTGCTGACGCTGGACGCGCTGGTCGGCAGCACCCGGCCGGAGATCGCCTATCGCATCGCCGGATACGCCTCGCTGCACCCGGCATCCCTGCTGACCCTGCTGGCGCCCAACGCCTTCGGTGCCTTGACGCCGGACGGCTACTGGGGTTCCGGCACCCTGCCCTGGATGGGCCTGTCGGCGCTGGGCTTCGACTGGAACGACCCGACCACCAGCCATCTCTATATCGGGCTGCTGCCGCTGGCGGTCCTGCTGCTGGCGTTCGCGCGGGCGCCGCTGCGGCTGCTGCACGCGGCACCCGCCTTCGCCGCCGGCCTGCTCTTCGCGCTGCTCTACGTCCTTGGCGCCTACACGCCGGTGTTCCTGGCGATGTACGATCTGCTGCCGGGGGTCGACCTCTATCGCCGGCCCAACGACGCCGCCTTCCTGCTGAACGCCATGCTGGCCCTGCTGGCGGGCACGGCCGCGCACGACCTGGCGACGGTGCCGGGCGCCGGGCGGGCCTGGCTGGCCTTCGCGCTGCCGGCCGCGCTGGCGACCGCGGCCGGTGCCTGGTTCGGCTGGTATCTGGGACACCTGCCCGACATGGCCCTGCAACTGGCCATCACCCTGCCCTTGCTGGCTGCCGCCATCCTCTTCGCGGACCGCGCCCCGGCGCGCGCGCCACGGGCGTGGCTGCCGCTGCTGATCGCCGTCACCGCCGCCGATCTCTCGTTCCACGGCACCAGCCGAACCCTGAACGCCGTGCCGGCCGACCAAGTCGCCGCCTACCGGCGGGAAGGCGAGCGGCTGGCGGCGGCGATCCGTGCCCGGCTGGGGACTGGCCTGGGCGGCAACCGGGTGGAGATATTCGGGCTCGACCGGGTGCCGGGCGGCGACTGGGGCGGCTCGTGGCAGAACGCGGCGCTGGCCTATGGCTTCGAGCAGACGCTCGGCTACGACCCGCTGCGTAACGCGCTCTACGGCACGATGGTGGGCGCGCGGCAGAACAGCCACCTGCCCGAGCGCACGCTGACGGCCGACTTCACCGGCTATGACAGCACGCTTGCCCGCCTGCTCGGCATCGGCCTGGTGGTGACCGGGCGGCCGATCGAGACGATCCTGCCTCCGGCCGCCATCGCCGGCCTGAAGCTGGTCGAGACGGTCGACGGCGCCTTCCTCTACGAAAACCCGGGCGCGCTGCCCCGCGCTATGGCGGTTGGCCGGGCCGACGCCGACATGGGCCGCGCGCTGCCGGCCGACCCCACCGCTGCCGTGCGGATCATGGGCCAGCGCATCCCGGCGGGCGAGGCCGGGCCAGCCGGCACGGCCCGCATCGGCCTCTATCGCCGCGACCGGGTCGAGGTCGCGGTCGACATGGCGCGCGACGGGTTCCTCGTCCTCAACGATCGCTTCCACCCCTTCTGGCGAGCGACCCTCGACGAGGCGGCCGTCCCCATCCTGCGCGCCAACCGCCTGTTCCGCGCCGTGGCCGTACCCGCCGGCCGGCACCAGGTGGTATTCGTCTTCGACCCGCTGCGGCCCGAGGCCCTGGCCGATGCGATCGAACGTGTCTGGGAAGCCGACTGACAGCGAGGAGCCCTGCAATGGACATCGACGAGATCGCCGACTGGCACGCCCACATCTATTTCGACCAGGACACCACGACCGATGCACTGGCCCTGCGGGCGCTGATCGAGGCCCGGTTCGAGGGCAACATGGAGATGGGGCGCTTCCACGAGAAGCCGGTCGGGCCGCACCCGAAATGGAGCTATCAGGTCCTCTTCCGGCCCGACCGCTTCGCCGACATCGTGCCCTGGCTGACGCTGAATCGTGGCCGGCTGACCGTCTTCGTCCATCCCAACACCGGCGACGCCCTGGTCGACCATCGCGACCGCGCGGTCTGGCTGGGGGACAGCGTCGCCCTCGACCTCTCCGTACTGGAACGCTGAACGGTCAGGCGGCGACCGCCAGGCGGCCCGCCGGATCGGCGATCGTCGCCCGCACGATGGTGCGGCGGTGCAGGCCGGCGGCGAACGGCCGGCCGCGATGGAGCGTGGCGCGGTTGTCCCACAGCACCAGGTCGCCCGGCCGCCAGCGGTGGGTGTAGACGAACTCCGGCCGGGTGGCGTGCCGGGTCAGCATGTCCAGCAGCGCCCGCCCCTCGACCACACCCATGCCGTCGACCGCGGCCGCGTGCGAGCCAAGATAGAGGGCGGCCTCTCCCGTCAAGGGGTTGCGCCGGACCAGCGGCCGGGTGACCGGCGGGAAAGCCGCACGCGTTGCCGCGACGGCCAGGTCCGGGTCGACCTTGGCCCGGGAATGGGCGAAATCATGCCGGACCGTCAGCCCGTCGATGCGCCGGCGCAGTTCGTCCGGCAGCGCCGCGAAGGCCGCCCGGGTGCCGGCCCATTCCGTCTCCCCTCCTTCGGGCGGCACCTCTCGCGCCGACAGCAGCGAAGCCAGTGCCGGGATCGCCTTGAACGAACTGTCCGTGTGCCACAGCCGGTTGGCCAGGCCGTGCAGCGTCTGCTCGTGGGTCGGCGGCAGGATGCCGCCATCGGGCGCCACGTTGGTCAGCGTGATCAGATGCGTGCCGCCGCCGACGGCACCGGCCCGCACCGTCTCCAGCGGGCCGAAGCGCGCGGCAAAGGCGACCTGGGCGGCATCGTCCACCGCCTGACTGCGGAACAGCAGCACCGAACGGCGCTCGAAGGCATCGGCGATCGCGGCAAAGACCGCATCCGGCAGCGGCCGCGACAGGTCGACGCCCTGCACTTCGGCGCCGAAGAGGGGATGGATGGCGTGGAAGGTCGGGGTCATCACAGGGGCTCCCAACGGGTCGGTCGGCTTCGATCTACCGCCGGGACCACGGACGCAACAATTGTCCGATAAAGCAACCGACCTTTGCTCCATACGCAAATATCATGTGCCGGACGGCTTGATCGCCTCGCGCAGGAAATCGACGAAGGCGGTCACCTTGGCTGGCACGAACTCCGCCCGCGGGTGGATGGCATAGACCGCCTCGGCGAAGCCCTCGGGATAGGCGCGATAGTCCGCCAGCAGGCGCACCAGGCGGCCGGCGGCGACATCGTCGCCCACCTGCCATTCCGGCAGCAAGGCTACCCCCTGACCGTCGACCGCCGCCTGGCGCAGCACTTCGCCGCTGTTGGCGACCAGGCTGCCGCCCAGCCGCAGTTCGTAGCGGCCGGCCGCGCTCTCGAACACCCAGGCCGGCCGCGGCTGGCCGGTGCGATAGATGAGGCAGTCGTGCCGCCGCAGGTCGTCGGGATGGGCGATCGCCGGCCGCCCCTCCAGGTACGCCCTCGCGGCACAGAGATGACGCGTGGCCGGCGCCAGCTCGCGCGCGGCGAGCCCCTTCTCGATCGGCGCGCCCAGCCGGATCACCACGTCCACCTCGTCGGGGAAGGTGGCCGGATGCGCCTCGGTCAGCAGCAGGTCGACCGCCAGTTCGGGATAGAGCCGGGCGAAGGCGGCCAGGTGCGGGGCGACGTGGCGCAGCGCGAAGGAGCGCCGGGCCAGCACCCGCAGCACGCCGCCCGGCCGGCGCTCGCCGCGCCGCAGGTCGCCATGCAGCGCATCGAGCTGGTCGAGGATGACGACGGCGCGGCGGTGATACTCCTGCCCTGCCTCGGTCAGGGCCTGCCGTCGGGTGGTGCGCGCGAACAGCCGGACGCCGAGCCCGGCCTCCAGCTCGCCCATGCCGCGCGAGACGCTGGCGACCGACAGGCCCGACCGGCGGGCGGCGGCGGACAGGCTGCCGAGTTCCGCCACCCGCACGAACAGGCGCATCGCCTCGACCCGGTCCATCCGCCGTCCCCGCCCGCCGTTACCCCTCCATCATGCGCAAGAATGAGGGCGGCTGTCAGCGTACCTTTTCCAGCTTCTGCAACACCCGCATCTCCTCCGGCACCGGCTCGCCCAGGAAGTGCGAGCGGAAGTTGGTGTAGGAGACCTCGCCTACATAGATGTCGCCGCGCGAATCGACGGCGACACCGTGCGGCGCATGGAACTGCCCCACCTCGTCGCCCGGCCCGTTCTCGCCGCCCAGGCGCGCCACCAGCTCGCCCTTGGTGGTGACGAGGCTGATGCGGGGGCCGAGGTTCGGGACCCGGCGATTGACCGGCAGGCCCGGACCCAGTTCGCCCACGATGCAGAGCCCGTCCGGCCCGGGCTGCAGGCAGATGCCGCAGGGGCGGTGCAGGTTGTTCCACTGCGTCTCGTAGCGGCCCTCGCCGTCGAACACCTGGATGCGGTGGTTCTCGCGGTCGGCGACATAGACCCAGCCGTCATCGTCGGCGGCGATGTTGTGGACGATGTTGAACTCCCCCGGCTGCGTCCCGGGCGAGCCCCAGGACTTCAGCAGCCGCCCGGACGGGTCGTACTTGTGCACGCGCGCATTGCCGTAGCCGTCGGCCACGAAGATGTCGCCGCGCGGCGACAGGGCCGTGTGGGTGCAGCGGTGGAAGGGGTTGCCGCTCATGAACGGGGCCGGCTTGCCGGGCATGCCGATCTCCAGCAGCACGCGGCCGTCGGTCGTGCACTTGCGCACCGTGTGGTCGCCGTCGTCGGTGCAATAGAGCATGCCGTCCGGGCCGAAATGGATGCCGTGGGCGCGGTTGAACACGCCCTCGCCCCAGGAGCGCAGGAAATTGCCCTCGCGGTCGAACACGATCATCGGGTGCTCGCCGCGATTGAAGACATAGACTTGGTCGGCGGCATCGACGGCCACACCGGCCACGTCGGTGAAGACCCAGCCCGTGGGCAGCTTCGCCCATTCGGTGTTGACGCGGTAGCGATGGTCGCCGCTGCCGAGGATGACGGACATGGATTGGGGCTCCCTGGTGCTGCGTGGGGGTCAGCCGTTCATCACCAGCTTCGGCAGGAAGGTGACGATGCCCGGAAAGGCGATGAACAGGGCGACGCAGGCCAGATCGGCGATGACGAAGGGCCAGACGCCACGGAAGATCTGCTGCAAGGGTATGTCCGGCCGCACGCCGGCGACAACATAGCAGTTGAGCCCGACCGGCGGCGTCAGCAGCCCGATCTCCACCATCTTCACGACGATGATGCCGAACCAGATCGGGTCGAATCCCAGGCTGGTCATGACGGGCGAGATGACCGGCAACGTCAGCAGCAGCATGCCGATGCCGTCCATGAACATGCCGAGCACGATGTAGAGCAGGATGACACAGAACAGGACCAGGTAGGGCGAGACGCCGAGCGCCTGGATCCAATCCGCGAAGGCCGACGACACGCCGGCGAAGGCCAGGAAGCGCACGAAGATCAGCACCCCCCAGATGATCGAGAAGATCATCACCGACAGCTTTGCGGTCTCGACCAGCGAGGCGAGCAGCCCCTTGCCCGACAGGGTGCCGCGCAGCAGCGCCATGACGAAGATGATGAAGGCGCCGAGCGCGCCGACCTCGGTCGGGGTGGCCCAGCCGGTATACATGCCGCCCAGCACTGCGCCGATGACGAAGACGATGGGCACGATCTCGGGCAGGGTCTGGATCCGCTCCTTCCAGCCGGCATCGGGGCTGGCCTCGCCCAGCGCGGGGTTGGCGAGGAAGCGGAAGAAGATGGCCGAGGCATAGACCAGGGCCGATATCACCCCCGGGATGAAGCCCGCCAGCAGCAGGCCGCCGATCGACGTCTCGGTGATGATGCCGTAGACGACCATGATCGCCGAAGGCGGGATCAGCGAGGCCAGCGTGCCGCCGGCCGCCACCAGGGCGGCCGCGATGCTGGGATGGTATTTTGCCTTCAGCAGTTCCGGCAGGGCGATGCGCGAGAACACGGCCGCCGTCGCCGTGCTGGCCCCCGAGACCGCCGCGAAGCCCGCGGCCGCGAAGATGGTGGCGATGCCAAGCCCGCCCGGCAGCCAGCCGAGCCAGGCCCGCGCGCAGCGATAGGCGCCCTGGACGATGCCGGCATGATGGGCCAGATGGCCGATCAGGATGAACAGCGGCAGCACCGACAACGCGTAGTTGGTGGTGTCCGAATAGGGAATGTGGCCGGAGATTCCGACGGCCTTGTCGAAGCCGCGCAAGGCCCAGAGGCCGCAGAAGCCGACGATGCCGGACGCGACGAAGATGCGCACGCCCAGCACGATCAGCACGGCCAGGGCGATCATGCCGATGACGCCGTAATGTACCGGTTCCATGGATCGGGCTCCGGGTCAGGCGCGAAGGCCGGGATCGGCGGCATCGGCATCGCCGACGGCCTCGCGGACCGGGTCGGGATGCCGGGGCACGGCAATGGGCTCGGCGTCCGGGCAGGCGATCAGGCGGGCGAAGCCCACCAGTTCGAGCGCGAGGCGCACCCACAAAATGGAGAACGCTACCACCGGCACCAGCTTGGACGGCCAGGTCGGCCAGCGCGTGTTCATCGTCGAATCGCCGATGTCGAGCGCGTTCTCGAAGAAATGCAGGATGCCGGGCCAAATCGCCGTGACCAGCGCCAGGGCGGCCAGCGTCGTGCCGAACTCCACCACCCAGCGCGCCCGGCCGTGGAACTGGTCGATCAGCAGGTCGACGCGGATATGCCCGGCCAGCCGCCAGCAGTAGGAGATCGACAGGATGGCGTAGAGCGCCATGGTCTGCTCGATCAGGTCGAGCTGCCCGTAGAGCGGGGCGTTGAAGCCCTTGCGCAGCACGATCTCGGCCACGCCGACCCACATGACGAAGAAGATGACGAGCCCGGCGATCACCGCCGTGGCCAGCTCCACCTTCGCGAGGGCCCGGTCGGCCAGGGCGAGCGCCCTGGCGGCCGGGCCGGGCGGCCGCACCGCTGCGGTCATCGCCCTGCCCTGTCCGGCGCCGCTGCCCTAGCGGCCGAGCGCTTTCTTGGCCTTGTCCGCCTCGGCCAGGACGAGATCGAGCAGCTCCTTGGCCGGCAGGTTCTTGGCCGTCATCTCCTTCACCCACGCATCCCAGACCGGCCGCGCCGCCATGTCGGCGAACTTCTTCAGTTCGACCTCGTCATACTTGATGGCGACCAGGCCGCGCTTCTGCCAGGCGGCAAGGTTCTTCTCGTCGGTCGTCTTCTGGGCCGTCTTCAGCGCCTCATAGGCGATCGGCTTGGCCGCGTCGATCAGGGCGCGGTACTGCGGCGGCAGCTTGTTCAGTGCCTGGTCATTGACGACGGTGGGGCAGTTGTTGGCACCCGGACCGAGGTTGGTCGTGTACCACTTGGCGATCTCCTCGATCTTGTAGGCCGCGAACGCGTAGGTGTAGGGGAAGGCAGCCGCCTGGAAGACGCCGCGCTCCAAGGAGTTGTAGACCTCCGGTGCCGGGACCGAGGTCGGCACGGCGCCCAGGTTGCGCAACGCGTCGCCGGTGCCGCCCAGCGCCCGCACGCGCATGCCCTTGAACATCTCCACCTTCACCGGCGGCTCGCCCGTGCCCATCAGCTCCGACTGCGGCTGGAGGACCGAAAGCAGCAGGACGGCGTTCCACCGCTTGAACTCGGCCACGATGGCCGGGTGCTTGTAGACCACGTCATGGACGCGGGCATGGATGTCGGGGTCGACCAGCGGCAGTCCCGGCAGGTCGAGCACGGTGATGGCCGGGTTCTTGCCGGGATGGTAGCCGGTGCAGATCTGCGCCATCTCGAAGGCGCCGAGCTTGATGTTGTCGAGGTTGTCCGGCCCCTTCGACAGGGCGTCGCCATAGTGGATCTTGATGGTGAACTTGCCGCCCGTCTCGGTCGACACATGCTTGGCGATGGCCTCGATGCCCGCCGTGAACGCCCTCGGCGGGCCCCAGACAGACAGGTCCCAGGCCACCTTCGGCCCGTCGACGGCGGCAAGCGCGGGTACGGTCAGCAGCGTCAAAGCGGCCGGAACGGCCGCCAGGGCCCAGCGATTCATGACTGTCTCCTCCCGATACTTCGTTCTTCGGCAGGACTGTCACCACCAGGACTCGCGACCCTGGCGGGCGCCCCGCTCGTTCGCAGCCGCGATCGTGGGGTAAGAGCCGGAGGCGGTCAAACGCGTAGTTCGGGTCGGCACGCCGGCCTAGAAGAAGCCCGCCGCCAGGAAGAGCAGAATGGCGCCCGGCACGACCCAGCGCAGCGCCAGCATCAGCCAGCGCAGCCAGCGGCCGTCCAGGTCCAGCGCGCGGCCGACCATGGCGGCGGGCATGACGTGGCCGGCGAAGACCGCGAAGGCGATGCCGGCCGCCGGCAGCAGCAGGTTCGAGGCGGCCGCGTCGATCGTCTCGAACAGGTCCGCATCCGCCCACCCGGCCAGGAAGGCCAGCGGGCGCACCCCCTGCCAGAGGTTGAAGGACAGCAGCGTCGGCACCCCACCCGCCAGCACCGCCAGGCCAGCCGCGAGCGCGGCCGGGCCGCGCCGCCAGCCGAAGCGCTGGACCAGCGGCGCCACCAGCAGTTCGAGCAGCGACATGGCCGAGGCCAGCGCCGCGATCGCCAGCAGGGCGAAGAAGAGACTGCCGATGACATTCCCGCCCGTGATCGCGCCGAATGCGATCGGCAGGGTGACGAAGACGAGGCTCGCCCCCTCGGCCGGATCAAGGCCATGGGCGAAGACGAAGGGAAAGACGGCCAGGCCGGCCAGCACCGACAGGGCCGTGTCACCCGCGACGATGACGGCGGCCGCCGGCACCAGCCGGATGTCGGCCCGGGTATAGGCGGCATAGGTGATCATCGCCCCCAGCCCGACACCGATCGAGAAGAAGCCCAGCCCCAGCGCCTCGATCGCCGTGCGCGCGGTCACCGCCTCCATCCGCGGTTCGAACATGAACCGGGCAGCCGCGCCGAACCCGCCCTGGACGGCGCCGTAGCCGACCAGCAGCAGCACCAGCCCGAACAGCACCGGCATCAGCACGGTGCAGGCGCGCTCGATGCCGCCGCCGACCCCGCGCGCGACGATGGCGACCGTGGCGGCCAGGAAGATCGCCTGCGACAGCGCCAGCCGCAGCGGATCGCCCACCAGTTCCGCAAAGCGCGCCCGCGACAGGGCGGCGTCGACACCGGCGAAACCCGTCACCAGCGCGCTCAGGGCATAGTCCAGCGTCATCCCGGCGATGACCGCATAGTAGGTGAGGATGAGATACCCGCCGGCCAGCGCGACCGGGGCCACCCACGCCCAGGCAGGCGACCGCCGCGCCGCGCGCGCGACGGCATCCAGGCTGGACACCGCATCGCCGCCGCCGCGCCGGCCGATCGCGAATTCCGCCAGCAGCAGCGGGATCACCACCAGCACCATGCCCAGCAGATAGAAGATCAGGAAGGCGCCGCCGCCATTCTCGCCCACCTCGTAGGGGAACTTCCAGATCGAGCCGAGACCGACGGCCGAGCCGATCGCCGCCATCAGGAAGCCGGCACGGCTGGACCACTGGTTGGATTCCGCCGCCGGAGCGGTCGGTTTCAGCGCTTCGTTGACCATTCGGCGACTCTGGGCCGCGGCGGCCGGCCGAGTCCAGGCGCCCCGAGGCTGGCGAATCGCCGCGGGCCTTGCGTCGGAATTAATGATGATTTACGAATATCGTCAGTCTTAAGGAAAAGCCGTGCCCCTGCCGATCCGCATCCGCGCCAACGCCGACGAGACCCGTACCCGCATCCTGGAGAAGGCCGAGGAGCTGTTCCGGCGCCTGGGCTTCGCCAAGACGGCCGTGGCCGACATCGCGGCCGAGCTCGGCATGTCGCCCGCCAACGTCTATCGCTTCTTCGCCTCCAAGAACGCACTGGTCGAGGCGATCTGCGAGCAGCACCTGGCGCGCATCCATGCGGAGCTGATGCGCATCGCGCGCGCCAACGACCCGGTAGTCGACCGGCTGGAGCGGTTCGCATTGTCGATCATCCGCTACCACAAGGCCAATTTCCTGACGGAACGGCGCCTGCACGACATCGTGCTGGTAGCAATGGAACATAGCTGGGAGTCGATTACCCAGCACAAGGAAGCGCTGGCGACGCTGATCGAATCCATCCTGCGCTCGGGCGTCGATAGCGGCGAGGTCGGGCCGGCGGTCGATCCGCGCCAGGCCGCCCGCATCATCCTGGGCTGCCTGACGCGGTTCTGCCATCCCATGGTCATCCAGCAGCATGTCGACGACGACCTGGAGGCGGAGGCGCAGGCCACCATCCGCTTCCTCGGCCGCGCACTGCAGTAGGTTTTTTTACGCCATTCTGCTGACGATTGTCCCATTTCGTCAGAATTCATGCGTCGCTACAGGGTCCAAGGAGTTGCGCCGATGAAGCGGAGAACCATCGTCCGGGCGTTCGGCATGGTCATGCTGACCGGGATCGTCGCCACGGTGGCGGCCTGCAAGCAGGAGGAGATCGCCCAGCGCGAGCCGCCCGCCCCGCGGGTGCAGGTGGAGCGCGTGACCTTCCAGCCGAGCGAGACGGCGCGGACGTTCGTGGGCGTGGTGCAGCCGCGGCATGAGACCGACCTGTCCTTCCGCGTCGGCGGCAAGATGATCGAGCGGCGGCTCAATGTCGGCGATCGGGTACGCCAGGGCGACCTGGTGGCGCGGCTGGACCCGACCGACCTGCGCCTCCAGGCCGAAAGTGCCGAGGCGGAGCTGGCAGCCGCCACCTCCAACCATGCCCAGGCCAGTGCCGACGAGCGGCGCTATGCCGGCCTGAAGGCGAACGGCTTCGCCCCCCAGGCCGACTATGACCGCAAGAAGGCCGCCCGCGACGAGGCCGAGGGTCGGCTGAAGCGGGCTCGGCGCTCGCTGGAGCTGGCCCGCAACCAGCGCGAATATGGCGAGTTGCGCGCCGATGCCGACGGCGTCGTAACGGCGATGACGGTAGAGGCGGGGGAGGTCGTGACCGCGGGCCAGCCGATCGCCCGCATCGCCCGCCAGGGCGAGCGCGAGGCGCTGGTCGCCCTGCCCGAGACGTGGCTGGGCGATGCCGCCGATGCGGCGGCCACCGTGCGGCTGTGGTCGCAGGATGTCCGCCCCTACCAGGCCCGCCTGCGCGAGCTGTCGCCCCAGGCCGACCCGGCGACGCGCACCTATGCCGCGCGCTTCACCATCCAGGATGCCGGCGAGGAGGCCGCCTTCGGCATGACCGCGACCGTCACCCTGACCCGCCACCAGCAGGTGGCGGCCGCCCAGGTACCGCTGGCCGCCATCGTCAACCGCGGCGCCGGCCCGCACGTCTTCGTGGTCGAACCCGCCGGCGAGACACTGGTCGCCCGGCCGATCAAGGTCGCCACGTTCGGCAGCCGC
The DNA here is from genome assembly GCF_006738645.1 of Stella humosa. GTDB lineage: Bacteria > Pseudomonadota > Alphaproteobacteria > ATCC43930 > Allostellaceae > Allostella > Allostella humosa. The sequence goes on from NZ_AP019700.1 coordinate 4,131,790, forward strand.
ACGGCGGCCGTGACCGAAGGGCTGGCGGACGGCGAGACCATCGTGACGCTGGGCGTGCAGAAGCTCGAAGCGGGCCGCAAGGTCCGCCCGCTGCCGATCCGCTGACCACCCGCTGCCAACCGCCCATTCCGAGGACCGGCGCCATGCGCGGCTTCAACCTATCCGCCTGGGCCATCGCCCATCGCGCGCTGGTTCTCTACCTGATGCTGGTGGTGGCGGCGGGCGGCGTCTACGCCTACGTGAAGCTGGGCCGCGCCGAGGATCCGAACTTCACCATCAAGGTGATGGTCGTAACCGCCGACTGGCCCGGCGCGACGGCCGACGAGATCAAGAACCAGGTCGCCGACCGCATCGAGAAGAAGCTGCAGGAACTGCCCTTCCTCGACCGGGTCGAGACCTACACCCGGCCCGGCACCGCCGTGCTGCAGATCGTGCTGCGCGACACCACCCCGCCCGGCCAGGTTCGCGACCTCTGGTACCAGGTGCGCAAGAAGGTGGGCGACATCCGGGGCGACCTGCCAGCCGGCGTGAACGGCCCCTGGTTCAACGACGAGTATGGCGACGTCTATTCCGCCCTCTACATGCTGAGCGCCGCCGGCCAGACCATGGCCGACCTGAAGCGCCAGGCCGAGGATATCCGCCAGTCGCTGCTGCGGGTGCCGGGGATCAGCAAGGTCGACATCATCGGCGCCCAGCCCGAGCGCATCCATATCGAGCTGAGCCATGGCCGGCTGGCGACGCTGGGCATCACGCCGCAGCAGGTGTTCGACAGCGTCGCCCGCCAGAACGCGGTCGTGGCATCGGGCAGCATCGACACCGCCGCCGACCGCATCAATGTCCGCGTCTCGGGCGCGCTCGACGGGGTCGAGGCGATCGCGGCCGTGCCCGTCGCGGCCGACGGCCGCATCTTCCGCCTGGGCGACATCGCGACGGTGACGGCCGGCTACCAGGACCCGCCGCGCTTCCTGGTGCGCCAGGAGGGCCAGCCGGCAATCGGCATCGGTGCGGCCATGGCCGAGGGCACGGACATCATCGCGCTCGGCCGCGACCTCGAGCGCGCGGCGGCCGCCATCCGCCAGGAACTGCCGGTCGGCGTCGAGCTGAAGCAGATCGCCGACCAGCCGCATGTCGTGGAAGGCTCGATCGCGGAGTTCGTGCGCGTCTTCGCCGAGGCGCTCGTGATCGTCATGGTCGTCAGCCTGCTGTCGCTCGGCCTGCGAACGGGGATCGTGGTGGCCCTCTCGGTGCCGCTGGTGCTGGCGATCGTGTTCCTGGTGATGTACGCGGCCGGCGTGCCGCTGCACCGCATCACGCTGGGCGCCCTCATCATCGCGCTGGGCCTGCTGGTCGACGACGCCATCATCGCCATCGAGATGATGGTGGTGAAGATGGAGCAAGGCTGGGACCGGGCGGCAGCCGCCAGCTACGCCTGGACCTCGACCGCCTTCCCGATGCTGACCGGCACGCTGGTGACGGCGGCGGGCTTCCTGCCGGTCGGCTTCGCCAAGTCGTCGTCGGGCGAATATGCCGGCGGCATCTTCTGGGTGGTCGGGCTGGCGCTCATCGTCTCGTGGCTGGTGGCGGTCGTCTTCATCCCCTATCTCGGCTTCAAGCTGCTGCCGGACTTTGCCAAGCGGGCGCGGCATGCGAACCCCGATGCGGTCTACGACACCCGCATCTATCGCTGGCTGCGGGGGGCCGTGGCGGCCGCCGTGCGCTGGCGGCGCACCGTGGTCGTGGCCACGGTGGCGCTCTTCGCCCTGTCGATCTGGGGCTTCGGCCAGGTGCAGCAGCAGTTCTTCCCGACCTCCACCCGGCCGGAACTGTTCCTGGAGATGCGCCTGCCTGAAGGGTCGGCCATCGGCGCCAGCCTGGCGACGGCCGAGGCAGCCGAAAAGCTGCTGGCGGGCGACGGCGACATCGCCACCTACACCACCTATGTCGGCCAGGGGTCGCCGCGCTTCTGGCTCGGCCTGAACCCGGCCCTGCCCAACCCCAACTTCGCGCAGATCGTCATCCTGGCCCGGGACACCCCGGCCCGCGAGCGCATCAAGGCGCGCCTCGACCGGGCGATCGCCGACGGCGCCCTGCCCCAGGCGCGCGTGCGCGTCGACCGCTTCGTCTTCGGCCCGCCGGTCGGCTTTCCGGTGCAGTTTCGCGTGGCCGGCCCCGACGCCGAGCAGGTGCGCCGCATCGCCGTCGACGTGCGCCGAGCCATGGCCGAGGACCGCCGCGTCATCGACCCGCACCCCAACTGGGGCGAGCAGGCCAAGAGCGTGCGGCTGGCGGTCGACCAGGACCGCGCGCGCGCCATGGGACTGACCCCGCAGGAGATCGGCGCCACCCTGGCGACCCTGCTCAGCGGCTATACCGTCACGCAGCAGCGCCGCGGGATCGAGCTGATCGATGTCGTCGCCCGGGCCACGCCGGAGGAGCGCCTGTCGCTCGACCGGCTGCCGGAGCTTACCGTCGCCACGCGGGGCGGGGTGGCCGTGCCGCTGTCGCAGGTCGCCCGCGTCGAATACGACTATGAGGAGCCGATCCTGTGGCGGCGCAACCGCGACGTGGTGATGACCGTCCGCGGCGACGTCGTCGACGGGGTGCAGCCGCCCGACGTCACCCGCGCGCTCCAACCGCGCATGGCCCAGATCGCGGCCGGCCTGCCGCCCGGCTATCGCATCGAGGCCGGCGGGTCGGCCGAGGAAAGCGCCAAGGCCAACGCCTCGATCGCGGCCGTCCTGCCGGTCACGCTGCTGGTCATGCTGACCCTGCTGATGATCCAGTTGCAGAGCTTCGGCCGGCTGGCGCTGGTCTTCTCGACCGCACCGCTCGGCATCATCGGCGCGGCCGGCATGCTGCTGGCGACCGGGCGGCCGTTCGGCTTCGTCGCCTTGCTGGGGCTGCTGGCGCTGTCGGGCATGATCATGCGCAACGCGGTGATCCTGGTCGACCAGATCGAGCATGACGTCGCCGCCGGCCATCCGCGCCAGCGGGCGATCATCGACGCCACGGTGCGGCGCAGCCGCCCGGTGGTGCTGACCGCGCTGGCCGCCATCCTGGCGATGATCCCGCTGTCCAGCAGCGTCTTCTGGGGGCCGATGGCCACCACCATCATGGGCGGGCTGATGGTGGCGACGGTGCTGACGCTGTTCTTCCTGCCGGCCCTCTACGCCCTGGCCTTCCGCACCCGCGACGAGGCGCCGGCCACCGCGGCCAAACCCGCCGCAGCCGACCCGATGTCCGGGGCGGCCGCGGCGCCGGCGGAGTAGTCAGACGGGCGCAGCAGTCAGACCAGCTCGAAGTCGTTGATGGTGAGCTGCGACTTGGTGATGCCCGAAAGGTAGACGCCCTCGCCGCTGGTGCCGAGCGGCACGAAGGCACCGTTGGCGGTGTCGACGATGTCGGCGATCAGGTCCTCGATCGAGCCGATGGCGGTGCCGTTGATCATCCCGTTCTCCAGGTCGACCAGGATGCGGTCATGGCCCGGCTCGTAGTCGGTGATCCGATCGATGCCGCAGGCCGCCCCGAAGAAGAAACGGTCGGCGCCGACGCCGCCCTGCAGCGTGTCGTTGTCGCGGTCGCCCGACAGGAAGTCGTCGTCGGAGCCCGTGAAGATGAAGTCGGTGCCCTGGCCGCCATAGGCGATGTCGTTGCCGGCACTGCCGAACAGGTTGTCGTTGCCGAGGTTGCCGGCCAGCCAGTCGTCGCCGAACTCGCCATAGACATAGTCCTGGCCCTGGCCGCCCATCAGCGTGTCGTTGCCTTCGTCGCCGCGCAGCAGGTCCTCGCCCTGGTTGCCGTTCAGCCAGTCGTCGTGGTTGTCGCCGAAGAGCTGGTCGTTGCCGCCGCGGCCATAGATCGTGTCGTCGCCGGCGCCGCCGCGGATCGAATCCGCCGCGTCCGAGCCATTCAGCACGTCGTCATCGATGAAGGCACCGAAGATGATGCCGCCATTGACCGTCGTGGGTCCGCTGAGATCCACCATGTCCTTGCCTCCTGTCTTGCTTGTTGCTGGGTTCAGGCTTCTTGCTGGGTTCAGGCTTCGTCGACCACCGGGTTGCGCAGCAGCCCGACGCCAGAGACTTCCACCTCGATCACGTCGCCGGCCTTCATGTATTCGGGCGGGTTGCGGCGCGAGCCGACGCCGCCCGGCGTGCCGGTGACGATCACGTCGCCCGGCGCCAGGGGAATGAAGGTCGAGATATAGGCGATCTGCTCGGGGATCGAGAAGATCATCATGTCGGTGGTGGTGTCCTGGCGCACGCCGCCATTGAGGCGCGTGGTCAGGCGCAGTTTGGTCGGATCGGCGATCTCGTCGGCCGTCACCAGCCAGGGCCCGAAGGCGCCGGTCGAGGCGAAGTTCTTGCCGGGCGTGAACTGGTGGGTGTGGCGCTGCCAGTCGCGCACCGAGCCGTCATTGTAGCAGGCGTAGCCCGCGACATGGGCCAGCGCGTCGGCCTCGGCGATGTGCCGGCCGGGGCGGCCGATGACGATGGCCAGTTCACCCTCGTAGTCCAGCTTGTCCGACACGCGCGGGCGCACCATCGGCTCGCCATGGCCCATCTGGCTGTCGGCGAAGCGCGTGAAGATGACCGGCTTCTCGGTGACGTCGCGCCCGCCCTCGGCGACGTGGTCGCGATAGTTGAGGCCGATGCAGACGATCTTGCCCGGATCGGGCACCACCGGGCGGAAGCGGATGTCGGCCAGCGCATGGTCGACGGTGCCGCGCGCCACCAGGGTCTGCGCCTCGGCGAAGGCGTCGGCGGCGATCAGCGCCTTCAAGGTCGGCAGGCGCAGGCCGAGCCGGGCGCCGAGGTCGACCACGCCCTCCTGGCCGGCGGGGCCGGTCAATGCGCCATAGCTGTCGCGGCCGGCCGCGGTGAAAGACAGAAGCTTCATGGGATCGGGCACTTCATGGATCGGGCGTCCCCCAGGATTTGGGGCGGCGCATAGTCTGTCCACTCGCGCGCCGAAGCAAGCGGCCGGGCACCCTTGCGACGGCGGCATCGGGACGAAAGGTTGCGATGCCCGTGGCCGGCAGTCTAGTTTTGACGCTTGTGGCACCGATGGCGGATTTCGGTGCCGGGGCCGGGGGGCTTCACCACAGGAGGCAAGCGCATGGCGTTCATCGCCGCGTCCAAATCGTTCGACGTCTTTTCCGCCCAGATCATGCCGCTGCCGCAGGGCTCGACCATCCTGGTCGCCAACGAAGCCACGGTCGTCGCGCGCCAGCCCGATGGCGACAGCGTGGCCATCACCGGCAGCTTCACCTATCCCGCACCGGGCGCCCGCGTCGAGCCGACCGACGGCACCATCGTCGAGTACTCGATCAACTCGGCCGGCGACGTCCGCCAGTTCGACCTGACCGGCGGCGACGTCGACGTGACCGAGCTTTATGACTTCCGCGCCGCCGGCGACGTGCTGGGCTATGCGCAATACCTGCTGCGCGGTTCCGACACGCTCTTCGGCAGCACCGACGCCGACACGCTGGCCGGCTTCGACGGTGCCGACACGCTGAACGGCAACCCCGGCGACGACCTGGTGTTCGGCAATGCGGGCACCGACCGGGTGATCGGCGGCAGCGGCGCCGACTGGCTATTCGGCGGCCAGGGCAACGACATGGTCCTGGGCGGCCCGGGCGACGATCCCTATGTCGCCGGCAACAAGGGCGACGACTTCATCTTCGGCAACCTCGGCAACGACACGCTCTATGGCGGCCAGGGCGCCGACACGCTGGTGGGCGACGATGGCGACGGCAGCGGCACCGGCGGCAACGACCTGCTGTTCGGCGACCGCGGCGACGACGACCTCTATGGCGACTTCGGCAACGACACGCTGGTCGGCGGCATCGGGGCGGACCGCTTCTTCTTCTTCACCGGCGAGGGCGTCGACCGCATCATCGACTTCCAGCCGGGCGAAGGCGACCGCATCGGCATCGAGATCGACATCAACGAGAGCGGCATCGTCGATTTCGCGACCCTGCTGCCGCATGCCGGCGGCGACGGATTCGGCGGCACGCGCATCGACCTTGGCGACGGCAATGCCGTGATCATCGAGCGCATGCCGGTGGCCGGCCTGTCGCAGGAAATGTTCCAGTTCTTCTTCTGACCAGCGGCGGGACGGCCAGCCGCCGTCCCGCCCGCCCCAGCCGGCAACACCCCATCCGAGGACCCGACCGATGGCCACCCTGATTGCCGCGCAACCGATCGACATGCTGGCCCCGGCCTTCTTTCCCGGCATCGCGGGGTCCACCCTGTCGGGCCAGGCCAACCAGAACGAGGTGACGCTGGTGGAGCCGGACGGCACCATCAGCTACCTGGGCGGCCAGTTCGCGATCGGCGGGTCGGGCCAGCCCGCCAGCGGCACGATCGGCGCCATCGCCGAGGAAAGCCAGGCGACCGGCGAGATCTATGCCGGCACCGGCTTTTCCGTGGATTACGGCGCCTATGCCGCCTTTCGCGACGGTGGCGACAATTTCGGCTTCGTCTTTGCCGCCATGCAGGGCGACGACCAGATCTTCGGCAGCACGGGCGCGGACCGGCTGGTCGGCTTCGACGGCAACGACGAGATCATGGGCGGCCCCGGCAATGACGACGTGAACGGCAATGTCGGCGCCGACACGGTGCTGGGCGGTGCCGGGCAGGATTTCGTGCGCGGCGGGCGCGACGACGACCTGGTGCGCGGCGGCCCCGGCGACGACTGGCACGTCAACGGCAATGTCGGCAACGACACCGTCTATGGCGATGGCGGCAGCGACACCGTCTTCGGCGGCCAGAACGCCGACATGCTCTATGGCGACTATGGCGACCGCTCGGCCTTCGGCGGCAACGACTACCTGATCGGCAATCTCGGGCGGGATTCGCTCTATGGCGAGGACGGCAACGACACGCTGGAGGGCGGCGCCGGCTTCGACTTCTTCTTCTTCGGCAGCGACGGCGACGACGACCGCATCGTCGACTTCTCGCCGGACGAGGACGTGCTGGTGATCGAGAACAACATCAACGACAGCGGCCTGGTCGAGGGCATCGCCTTCTCGGCGATCCAGGCACGGCTGTCGGTGGTGGACGGCAACACCGTCTTCGACCTCGGTGCCGGCGACACGGTGACGATCCAGGGCATCCTGCCGGGCCAGCTCCAGGCCAGCCACTTCACCTTCTACGACGTGTAGGCGGTCCCCTCCCCAGCCAAGGCTGAGCCCATGACGCTTGCATTGAACCCTGTGCTTGAGCGCGACCTCGACGTCGTCCTGGCAGCGGCGCTTCACTGCTCAACCGCGTTGAGAAACTGGTTGATCAAGACAGTCGGTCGCGAGCCGGGTGGGCACTCCCTGGAAAAGATTGCGGTATCCGCGGCTACGGAGCTCGGCGAGACGGATGTACTAGTGATCGTGGCACTGGGGTCGGGCGAGCAACTGGCGCTAATGATCGAGCACAAGATCGGTGCCGTGTTTCAAAGCACTCAAGCCGAGCGCTACGCTCTGCGTGGTGACAGAGGGCGGGAACTCGGTGGCTGGCATCACTTCGAGACGATCCTTTGCGCGCCTTCCTTCTACCTCGATACCTGCCGGTCAGAGAAGAAATGGGGGACGTACCTGGCATTCGAGGAGATTGAAGCGTGGGCCAGGCAGTCAGCCGACCCGACCATCAGCTTCTTGCCCACTGTATATGAGCAGGCTACTCGGAAGCTAATGTCGGGACGAGTTGTGGCGAACGCTGAAGCCAGTCAGTTCTGGCAGCGGTATCGCGAAGCAGCTGCAACCATTCTGCCAGCTGGTACGAAGATCGCCGGTCTGGGCACAGTTGCGGGTATCAATACCCCGTGGCCGCGCTTTCAATTCGCAGCCGGCTCGCCAGCGATGCGGCTTGAGCACAAGCCGCGCCACGGGGTCGTTGACCTCAACTATCCCGGCGTAACCGGGGAACAACTGGCGACGATGCTCGATGCACCGCTTCCCACCGATGTGCGTGTAGAGCGAACGGGGCAGTCATGGTCATTACGCATCAATGTGCCGACCATCGATCATCTCAAGCCGTTCGAAACACAGGAGGGAGCGTTTCTTGCGGCATTGGCGGCGGTTGAACGGCTGCACACGATCGAACGAACGCTCAAGAGCGCGATCGCAGCCACATAGACGGTGCGAACGCACGGAGTAGGCTGTTCCTCAGCCTGAGTGCGCAGCGCAGCAAGCAGTCGAAGGCCGCACCAGCGGTCCCGTCAGTCCGCCTGGATGATCGGCCTGGATGGCGCCGCCGTCGGCGCGTCCCTCGACAAGAGGCTCGGGATGAGGACCCCCGTATCTGCATTGACCATCATCCAGATCATCCGCGAAGCCCCAACAGCCTGCGCTCAGGCCCGCACCAAGGCCGCGTTGGCATCCTCGAAGGCCTGCTTCAGGGCGACCGAATCATAGGGCTCCTCGGTCAGCCGGCCCGGGTCCCACTGGCTGCGGCCGGGGGCGAAGAAGTCGCCGCCATAGACGTGCAGCGCCCCGGTGAAGCGCGGAATCGGGTTGGTGACGGAGTGGATGACGTCGCGGCCGAGCGGGGCGACGTCGCCCGTCGACAGGGCCTCGGCGCCGGCGGCCTCCAGCATGCGGCCATCGCTGCCCTCTACCCGGCGCCAGAAGATGTTGTCCTCGCGCCCCGAATAGATGCCGATCACCGCCCACATGCGGTGATTGTGGGGCTGGATCGTCATCTTCGCCCCCCAGACGAGATTGAGGATGGTGAGTTCCGGCGACCGGTACAAGACATCGACCATGGCGCGCGTCGGCGCCCCCAGGCCGCGCAGGACCTGGGCCGGATCAGCCATCGCCCGCAGCATCACCTCACGGGCCGCCTTGTGGGTCGGGTCAGCGGCGACGGCCGCCTGGCATTCCTCGACGAAGCGCTCCCGGTCGAACATGGCTCCCCCCTCCCCTTCTAGTTGCCGGCCAGCGTTTCGCGCAGGGCCGTCTTCAGCACCTTGCCATAGTTGTTCTTCGGCAGCGCGTCGACGAAGCGATAGTCCTTGGGCCGCTTGAAGCGCGCGATATGGTCGAGGCAGAGCCGGTCGAGTTCCCCCGCGGCAGCCGCGCCGCCCGGCCGGCGCACGACGAAGGCCACCACCTCCTCGCCCCATTCGGGGTGCGGGCGGCCGACGACCGACACCTCGGCCACGTCGGGGTGGCGCAGCAGCACCTCCTCGACCTCGCGCGGGTAGATGTTGCTGCCGCCGGAGATGATCATGTCCTTCGAGCGGTCCTTCAGCGTCAGGAAGCCGTCGGCATCGAAGGCGCCCATGTCGCCGGTGTGCAGCCAGCCGCCGCGGAGCGTGGCGGCACTCGCCTCCGGATTGCGCCAGTAGCCGGTCATCACGACGTCGCCGCGGGCCAGGATCTCGCCCACCTCGCCCACCGGCAGGTCGCGATCGTCGGGGTCGCACACCCGCACCTCCACCACCGACTGGGCGACCCCGGCCGAGGCCAGGCGGGCCTCCCAGTTCGGGTGGCCGGTATCGGCGTGCATGGCGCGCGACAGGGCGGTGATGGTCATCGGGCTTTCGCCCTGGCCATAGATCTGCGTCAGCTTGTTGCCGAAGGCGGCCAGCGCGCGCTTGCAGTCGGCCAGGTACATCGGCCCGCCGCCATAGACGATGGTGCGCAGGTTGGCGGTGTCGACCGCGATCCGCTCGGCATGGTCGACCAGGCGCCAGACCATGGTGGGCGCGGCGAACAAGGACGCGCCCGGCCAGCGGGCGATCAGGTCGAAGACGGTCGCCGGGTCGCCATGGCCGCCCTCGGGGATCACCTGCACGGCGCCGGCCGCGACATTGGGCAGCATGTTGATGCCCGAGCCGTGCGACATCGGCGACCAATGGATGATGCTGTCGCCCGGCCCGACCGTGTCGACGTCGACGAAATACGACAGCATGAAGGCCCGCAGCACGCGGTGGCTCAGCATGGCGCCCTTGGGCCGGCCCGTGGTGCCGCTGGTATAGAAGAGCCAGGCCGTGTCGTCGTCGGCGACGGCGGCCAAGGGTGCGGGCGCGCCATGCAGGGCCTCGAACTCCGGCCGGTCGACCTGGATCAGGCGAGGGGCCGCCTCCAGCCCGGAAACGGCGTCCACCACCGCCTCCAGCAGATCGTCGCTGACGAAGACGGCGCGCGCGCCCGAATGGTCCAGGATGTAGGCGAACTCGCGCGGATGCAGCTTGGCATTGATCGGCACGGCCACCAGGCCCGCATGCCAGGCGGCATACATGCACTCGGCATAGGCCGGCCCGTTGCGCATGATCAACGCCACACGATCGCCCGATTGCAGGCCGAGGCTGCCCAGCATGCCCCCGGCCAGGGCGGCGACCCGGCGGCCGAAGGTGCGATAGTCCGCGACGACCCGATGGCCGGAGGCCAGCGCCGGCAGGTCGGGCCACACCGCGGCGGAGCGATGGAGGAAGCGAGCGATGTTCATGCCTGTGGGCCTTCGGCGTCCGTGGACGGACAATAGAGCAAAGACCGGCGGGGTCGGGCAACAGGCCCGCCGGGTTGCGGTCGCCGCCGCCCTGTCCCTGCCCGCCATCGCCCTGCCCTGGCTCGCCGCCGCCGACACCGTGCGCCTGGGCCTGCCGATCCAGTGCCGGCCGGGCACCGATTGCTGGGTCGTCAACTATGTCGACCAGGACCCCGGCCCGGGCCGCAAGGACTATCGCTGCGGGGTCATGTCCTATGACGGGCACAACGGCACCGACATCGCCATCCGCGACCTGAAGGCGATGAAGGAGGGCGTGCCCGTGCTGGCGGCCGCCGCCGGCGTCGTGCGCGCCATCCGCGACGAGATGGACGACGTCAACTTCCGCGACATCCCGGCGGACGCCATCGCCAAGCGGGAATGCGGCAACGCCGTCATCCTCGACCATGGCGACGGCTGGCAGACCCAGTATTGCCACATGCGCCGCGGCAGTGTGCGGGTGAAGCCGCGCGACCAGGTGGCCGCCGGGCAGCCGATCGGGCTGGTCGGCATGTCCGGCAAGACCGAATTCCCGCACATCCACGTCACCGTCCGCCACCAGGGGCAGATGGTCGATCCGTTCCTGGGCAAGGGCGGCGGCGAGGCCTGCCAGGCCGGCCGCGAGCCGCTGTGGCACCCCGACGTCGCAGCCGCCCTGCCCTACAAGGCGGGTGCCGTGCATATCGCCGGCATCGCCGCCGGCAAGCCCGATCTGAAGAAGGCGCGTGCCGGCGAACTGGCGACGGCCAGCCTGCCGGCCGATACCGACATGCTGGTGGTGTGGACTGAGGTCTACAACGTCGTCACCGACGACACGCTGCAGCTTCGCCTGCTGGCGCCGGACGGGCGGGTCCTGCTCGATTCCAACCAGAAGATCGAGAAGGACCAGGCCCGCATCTTCCGCTCGGTCGGGCGCAAGCGGCCCGGCGCCGCCTGGCCGCCCGGCATCTACAAGGCGGAAATCACCTACGCCCGCGCCGGCAAGCCGCTGTCGGAGCCGGTGCGGACGGAAGTGACGATCAAATAGTTAGGCAAGGGCAAGCCGCGCGCCGGCGAGCCCGGCGCCTGGCTTGCCCAGGGGTGTCAGCCGCGCGGGCAGACCAGCGTCATGCGCACGCGCTCCAGCACGTTCTGCTCGTAGAAGCGGCTGCCGCACATGTTGCGGTGCTGGGCCACGGTTTCGTTGTAGCGGCCGACCGACACCTGCAACGCGCCGATGACGCCGCCATCGACGTCGGCCGCAAGCCGGTCGCGACGGTCGATCATGTCGCGGAAGCGGGCGACCTGGGCCGGGTCGGACTCGTTGACCATGCCGCGATCGCGCTGGATGCGCTGGTCGAGCTGGTCGAGGTCGGCCGTGCGCTGGTCATAGGCGGCCCGGCTGGCATTCATCTCGCTGGCGCGCTGGGCCAGCGTCTGTTCCAGACAAAGGCACTGCGCGATCTGCTGGGGATCGACGATCACCTGCTGTGCCGCGGCAGCGCCAGCCCATGCCAGTCCGAGCGCCAGTGCCCCGGCGACCAGGGATTTTTCGATCATGGTACGGCGCATCGCCCTTCTCCGATTCGTGGTTCCGCTCGCCAACGCACCATAGCCCATTGCGTTCCCCCGGGCGACCCGGCCGCCCCCGGGTGCGGCGCCGCGGTCCAATGCGCGGTTGACCCGCCGCGGGCGCGGACGGCACGATCCGCGCCAAATCCGGGGAGGGCAATCAGGATGGCAGAGCATGTGCTGGCGATCGACCAGGGCACGACCAGCACGCGGGCGATCGTCTTCACCGCCCGCGGCCGGGAGCGGTCGCGTGCGCAGGCCGAGCTGACCCAGCACTATCCCGGCCCCGGCTGGGTCGAGCACGACGCCGAGGAGATCTGGCAGGCGACCCTGGACGTCACCCGCCAGGCGATGGCCGGGGCCGGCCTGGCCGCGTGCGACATCGCCGGCATCGGCATCACCAACCAGCGCGAGACGACCATCCTGTGGGACCGCGCCACCGGCCGGCCGGTCGCCCCCGCCATCGTCTGGCAGGACCGCCGCACGGCCGAGCGCTGTGCCGCCCTGGCCGCCGAGGGGGCCGAGCCGATGGTGCGCGCGCGCACCGGCCTGCTGCTCGATCCTTATTTCTCGGCCACCAAGATCGCCTGGCTGCTGGACCGCACCGAGGGGCTGCGCGCGCGCGCCGAGCGGGGCGAGATCGCCTTCGGCACGGTCGACTGCTTCCTGCTTTGGCGCCTGACCGGCGGCCGGGTGCACGCGACCGACGCCACCAACGCCGCCCGCACCCTGCTGTTCGACATCCACCGGCAGGACTGGGACGACGAGCTGCTGCGCCTGTTCGGCGTGCCGCGCGCCATGCTGCCGGCCGTGCATGACTGCGCGCACGCGTTCGGCACGACCGACCCGGCGCTGTTCGGCGGGGCGATTGCCGTGCGCGGCATGGCCGGCGACCAGCAGGCGGCCACCATCGGCCAGGCCTGCGTGCGGCCCGGCATGATCAAGAGCACCTACGGCACCGGCTGCTTCATGCTGCTGAACACCGGCGACCATCCGGTCGTGTCGCAGAACCGGCTGCTGACCACCGTCGCCTATCGCCTGGACGGCCGGGCCACCTACGCCTTGGAAGGCAGCATCTTCGTCGCCGGGGCGGCCGTGCAGTGGCTGCGCGACGGGCTGCGGCTGATCGCCAGCGCCGGCCAGACCGAGCAGCTGGCCCATGCCGCCGCACCCGAGCGCAGCGTCTATCTGGTGCCGGCCTTCACGGGCCTGGGCGCCCCTTACTGGGACGCCGACGCGCGCGGGGCGATCCTGGGGCTGACGCGCGACACCGGCATCGCCGACATCGTGCGCGCAGCACTGGAGGCCGTGTGCTTCCAGACCCGCGACCTGCTGGAGGCGATGACGGCCGATGGCGCGGCCCCGCCCACCAACCTGCGGGTCGATGGCGGCATGACCGCCAACGACTGGGCCATGCAGTTCCTGGCCGACATGCTGGCGGTGCCGGTGGAACGTCCGGCCGTGACCGAGACCACCGCCCTGGGTGCCGCCGCGCTCGCCGGCATCGGCGCCGGCATCATCCCGGGGCTGGATGCGCTGGAGACCTTCTGGCACCTCGACCGGCGCTACGAACCGGCCATGGCCACGCCCGAGCGCGACCGCCGCTATGCAGGCTGGAAGGACGCCGTGTCGCGGGTGCGCACCCGGGCGTAGCAGCCAACGGGTCAACAGCCAGAGGGCGAGCAGGCGATGGGACAGCCCGTCAGGCGACCTCGACGATCCCCAGCTTCAGCAGCGCGCCGGCCTCGCGCAGGAGGGCGGCACGGCGGTCGTGGGGCAGCAGGGCGGCCAGGCCCGCCACCGTCTCCGGGCTGACGGCCAGCGCCGCCAGGATGCGGGCGCGCTCGGCCGGCGCCAGGAACAGTCGCTCGTCTTCGGGCAGGCCGGCCCAGCGGCGGCGGCTGTCGCCGTCGACGCCGGCCGCCAGGCGCAGCATCGTGCCCGGCGCCAGCGTGCGCGTCGGATAGTGGGCGAAGACCTTGTGGATGTCCGGGCGCGACCCGCGCGGCGGCTCGGCTGCCTGCGGGGCCGACCGGCGGAGGCGGTCGAGGTCCGCCCACAAGGTACGATAGCGGGCGACGATGGCGGGCCAGGCATGCTCGGCCGCGCGGGCCCGCGCGGCCGCCGCCATCTGCCGCCGGCGCGCCGGGTCGGCCGCCAGCGTCGCGATCGCCACGGCGGCCGCATCGGCATCGACCGCCACCGTCGCCGCCATGGCCCCGAGGAACCCCGTCAGGTCCAGGTGGCCCGCCTCATGGGCGTGGGTGAAGATCGCCCCGCCGCCGGCGGCCGGCATGGTCGTCGGCACCAGCAGCCCGTCGACGCCGTCGCGCACCGTCTCGCGATAGCCGTTCCAGTCGCTGGCGACCACCGGCAGGCCGGCCGCCATCGCCTCCAGCGGCGTCAGGCCGAACGTCTCCTGCACATTGTCCACCAGCGAGATGAAGATGTCGGCCGCCGACCAGATGCCGGCCCGGACGGCCGGGTCGCGCCCGTCGAGGAAGACCGTGCGAACGGATGGACAGGCCTCCGCCGCGCCCTGCTCGAACAGCCGGCGCCCGGCCGCGTCGGCGAACCAGCCCGCCTGCACCAGGACGAGGCGCCGGCCGGGGCAGCGCCGGGCAGCACCCTCGGCCGCCAGGTGCAGCGGCAGCGGATTGGCCTTCCGCTCCGCGCTGAGGCGCCCGACATAGAGCAGCACGACGTCGGCTTCGACCACGCCCAGGCGCTGGCGCCAGTCCGCGCGCCGGCCGTCGTCGCGCGCCAGTGCCGCGACATCGACGCCGAGCGGGATCACCGGTAGCTGCGGCAGGGGCGGCGCCGGGGTGCCGCCCAGGCGCCAGGCGAGATAGTCGCGCTCGCCGGCCAAGACGCCTTCGACCGCGCGCCGGACCGATTGGGACGGGCATACCAGCGCATCCCACGGCATCACGGGGGCCGTCACCAATGCGGCCAGCGCCTCGAACGCCGGCAGCGAGGCGATCGCATGGGTGACGCCGGTCAGCGAATAGGCCCGGCCGCCGCGCCGGTGCCGGTCCCAGGCGGCCTGGGCCAGCGAAGGATTGGGCAGGTGCAGCAGCCCCGCCCGTTCCGGGCTGGTCGGCGCCACGGGAACGGGCGCGCCCAGGGCCGCCAGGGTCGCCTCCGCCTGGGCCGCGGTGGCCCCGCCGGCCAGCACCAGCGGCAGCGGCCCGGCGCCGCAATCGCGCGCCAGCGCCGCGAGGAACGCCGAGGAGGCGACCGTGGCGCCGAACGGCTTGCCCGCCCCCGGCACCTCGTAGAGCTGCGGGTGGAAGAAGGTGGCGGCGACGGTCATGCCGCCGCGACCGCCTGCGCCTGGCGGTCGAGGGGCGGAAATCGGTCTGGCGTGAGGGCGGCGATGTCGAGCCGCGGCGACCGCCCGGTGGCCAGGTCGGCGATCATCTCCCCCGTCACGACCGACAGGCAGATGCCGTCGCCTTCGTGCCCGGTGGCGACCAGCAGGTTGGCGATGCGGCCGCTCCGGCCGATGATCGGCAACTTGTCCGGCACATAGGGCCGCAAGCCGCCGAAGGCGCGCAGCATCGCGACCCCGGCCAGGGCCGGCAGTCGGCGCACCGCCTCGTGCACGATCGCCGCCACGCCGTCCGGCGTGGTGGAGCGGTCGAAGCCGACGAAGGCGCGCGTCGAGCCGATGATGCATTGCCCCTGGGCATTCACCTCCATGCAGAAGCCATGGCCCAGGCGCACCAGCGGGTCGGTCGAGCGCGCGACCGCGTCCGGATCGGCCTTGGCCAGCAGGTAGTTGGCCGACATCAGGTAGTGCGTGGCGATGCCGGGTGCCCGCGCCGTCACCACCAACTCGCCCCGGCGGGGAATGACCGGCAGGTCGAGGCCGACCATGGCCCCCAGCGCCGCCGACCAGACGCCGGCCGCGAAGACGAACTGCTCGGCGCGGACCCGCCCGCGCGTCGTGTCGACCGCCACGATGCGGTCGCCCGCCATCTCGAAGCCGGTGGGATCGGCCTCCCACAGCGTCGCGGCCCCCCGGTCGACCGCGCGCGCGACCTGGCCCAGCGTCATCAGGTAGGGGCTGACGATCGCCTCGCCCGGGCAACGAAAGGCGCCGTGCAGGTCAGGGGCCAGGTTCGGCTCCAGCGCCAGCATCCCGGGCCGGTCGAGGTAATCCATGTCGAAGCCGTAGGAGCGCACGCCGGCCGCCCGCTCCTCCAGCTCGTCCAGCGAGGCCGGGTCCTCGACGATCAGCAGCCCGCCGCAGGGGCGATAGTCGACGTCGCGGCCGATGTCGGCCACCACCTCGGGATAGAGGCGCTTGCTTTCGGCCGCCATGGCCATCACCAGGCCGGGCTTCTTGGACGAGATGGAGACATAGCCGTCGCAGGCGCCGGACGTGCCGGCGGTCGGCATCGCGCGGTCGACCAGCGCCACCTTCAGCCCGCGCCGCGTCAGGTGATAGGCGCAGGCGGCACCGACGATGCCCGCCCCCAGAATGGCGATGTCGGCTTCGACGGTCGGCTGCGTCATCCGGCGGCGGTTCCTGCTTGCGTGTGCGCCCATCTGGTAGCGCCCCGGGCGGCGGTCCGGCAAGGGGCGGCACCCTTGCAAGCCGACCGGCCGCCACTATGCTGGCCGCGCCGCTTTCCCGGAGCCAGCCCGACCCGTGCCGACCGCCCGTTTCCGCAGCCTCGACCCCACGCTGTCCATGGTCGACGTGACGGTCGACGGCAAGCCGGCCCGGCTGCCCGCCGGCGAGCCGCTGGCAGCGGCCCTGCTGGCGGCCGGCCACGCCGCGTTCCACCGCTCTGCCCGCCGTGACGAACCGCGCGGGCCGTGGTGCCTGATGGGCACCTGCCTGCAATGCGTCGCCACCATCGACGGGCATACGCAGGAACGCACCTGCCGCATCCCTGTCCGGGCCGGCATGGCGATCGAACTCGCCGGCAACCGCCCATGAATCCGCCGACCGGGATGCCCGACGTCGCCATCGTCGGCGCCGGCCCGGCCGGTGCGACGGCCGCCCTGGCGCTGGCCGAGGCAGGCCTGCGCGTGCTGCTGCTGGACGACAACGCCGCGGCGGGCGGCCAGGTATTCCGTGCCAACCCGGTCGGCCGCCCCTGGACCGGCCCCGGGTCCGATCCACGCGGGCCGGCCCTGCGCCGGCGCCTGGCCGACGCGGCCGGCATCGACCACGGCCGCGCGCGTGCCGGTCGCGGCCGTGGTCGATGCCGCCCGCCTGCCGGGGCCGCTGACCGCGGTCGGGCTCGCGACCGTGCCCGGCCTGCTGGCCCGCGGTATCGCTTGGCGCGCGCGGCTGGCCCTGGCGGGAATACCGGTGCTGTCCGGCCACATGGTGACCGCCATCGACGGCGACCCGGACGGCGTGACCGGCGTGGAGGTGGCCGCCATCGACCGCGACTGGCAGCCCCGGCGGGGGCAGCGTCGGCGGATCGCCGCCAGCATCGTCGGCATGGGCTTCGGGGTGCGCCCCAACATCGAGCTGACCCGGCTGGCCGGCGCCGAGCATGGCTGGGACGCCGCACTCGGCGGCTGGCACCCGCTGCGCAGTGCAGAGCTGGAAACGACCGTGCCCGGCCTATTCGTGGCCGGCGACGGCGGCGGCGTGCTGGGCGTCGACAACGCCCTGGCCGAGGGCGCGATCGCCGCCGACGCCATCGCCCGGCGCCTCGGCCACGCCAACCGCGCGCTGCTCGGCTGGCGCGCATCGGCCGCTGCGGCGCGGCGGGGCCGCCAGCGCCTGTTCCGCACCGTGCTGGCCGACTGGTCGGCCCTGCGGCCCGGCGCCTTCGCGGCCACAACGCCCGACACCATCGTCTGCCGCTGCGAGGATGTGACGGCAGGCGAGCTGGCCCAGGCCGTCGCCGCCGGCTATCGCGCGCCAGGCCCGCTCAAGATGGCGACCCGGGCCGGCATGGGCCTGTGCCAGGGCCGGGTCTGCGCGCCGGCCGTGCAGCACCTGCTGGCGCGCGAGGCCGGCCTCGACCCGGCCGGCATCCCGCCGCCGACCGCCCGCGTGCCGCTGCGGCCCCTGCCGCTGTCGGCCTTCATCGACGCGACGGCCGCGGCCGACTAGACGGGCCGGCGGCGGCCGGCCAGGAAGGCAGCGATGGCCAGCGCCTGGACCATCGCCGCCGCCAGGAAAAGGCCGCCCTCCGGCGCCAGCTCGCGCACCAGCCCGAAGGCGGCCGGCGCGAAGGCGTAGGCACCCTGGGCCAGGGCGACGATCAGGGCCACGACGCGCGGCACGTCGGCCCGGGCGAACTCCACCTGGGCGATGAGGGGCGGCAGCGAGGTGGCATTGCCGATGCCGGCGCCGAACAGCAGGACGCCCAGCAGCAGCAGGGGAACGTTGCCGTCCGCCGCCAGGAGGAGCGCGCCCGAGCCTGCGATCTGCACAGCATAGCTGGCGCAGGCGACCAGGCGGCGGTCGGCGCCCGCCGGCATGGCCCAGCCCACCAAGGTGCGCCCCGCGATGGCCGCCGCCGTCGCAGCACCCATGGCAATGCCCGCCGACGCGGCCCCCAGCGCCGGCACCAGGACCGAGAACAGGTGGGCGATCAGGCCGATCTGGGCAAAAAGGCTGAGCGCCATGGCGGCCGACAGCGTCAGGAAGCGATGGTCGCGCCACAGTGCGGCGGGGGCCGGCAAGGCCGCTGCCGCGGCGGCGGGTGCCTCCGGTGCGGCGATCCCCGCCGCCTCGCCATCCGGCAGCAGGCCCATCGCCGCGGGCGACCGCGCCAGGAAGAGGTCGGCCAGCAGCCAGACCGCCAGCACCATGACGACGCCCACCAGCAGTGCGGCTGCCGGGAAGCCCAGTTGGGCGATCGCCGCCACCCACAAGGGCGAGAAGACCACGCCGCCGATGCTGGCGCCGTTGTAGGCCATGGCCAGCGCCGCCGGCCGCCGCCGCGCGAACCAGGGCGAGACGATGGCGTTCACCGCCGCCGCCCCCATCGCGACCCAGCCGGCACCGCTGAACAGCGTGGCGAGGAACAACTGCCACGGCGCCTCTGCCAGCGCCCAGCCGGCGACCCCGGCCGCCAGCGCGCAGGCGCCGGCCTTGGTCACCTTTGGCACTCCGAAGCGGCGATAGAGCCGTGGCAGGTTGGCGACGACGAAGGCGCCGAAGAGGAAGTGGACCGTGACCGCCGTCGACACCAGCGCCAGCGACCAGCCGCGTGCCTCGCGCACCGCATGCAGATAGACCGGCGGCCCATAGAAGCCGACACCCCAGCCGAACACGGCCAGCACGAAGGCCGCGCCCACCACCCGCCATCCGTAGAATCCATGCGCCGCCATGCCGTGTCCGATCCTGAAGCCTGGAAGGGGCACAACATGCCGGCTGCGGTGGCCGCGATGTTACGACGGTGGTCGAATGGTCCCGGCCATCCGGTCCGGCTGCGGGATGCTCAGTCCTTGATATTCAGGGCGATCTGGCACGTCGTTCCCGTCCACGACGACGCGCTGTCGCACTTCGCCCCTCTCTCGCTGAACGGATAGCCGCTGCTGGGGCAGGAGTTCGTGTTGATGAAGTAGGCGGCGCGGCACTGCCGACCGTCATCGAGGGTGATGATGAAGTTCCATTGCTGGGACGGGATCATGCCGTTGAGCCGGACGACGATGTCCGGGGCGGTATAGGCGCTGCCTCCGGAGAGCGAGGAGGGGTTGTCGTCGCTGCGCGCGCCATCATTGGGATTGGTGGCCTTGATCCAGCCCCGGGTGCCGGAATCGTTCTGGAACGTGGCGCGCACGGTGACATACGTGTCGGCGGCGGCGAGCAGCGCCGTACAGAGCAGCACAACGGCGGCGAGCGCCGTGGACCGAATGGTCATGGGTTTTCCTCCACTGCGGGCCAGGGGCCCGCCAGTTCCCACCACCATTCTGCGTTTAATCGTCGGTTGAAATCAACCGGACCTGGAGGCGGCGCCTACGCCGCGATCGCCAGCGGCGCATACCCCCGCCGTGCCGTCAACGGCAGCGTCCGGCCGACCGTCTCCTCCGTCAGGATCATCCGCAGCCGGTTCCGGTCGCCGGCGCGGGCAGCGGCGTCGGCCAGCATCTGGCGGAAGATGTCGCGCTGGGCGTGGCTGCCGCCCAGCCGCCAGAAGTCGTTGCGGATCGGCCAGAGCAGGTCGACCACCCGCCGCCAGTCGCCGGCCCGGTGCGCCAGCACCGCCGTGGCCAGCGGTGCCGTCACCCCGGCATGGACCGGGGCCAGCGTGCCGCCGCCCTCGCCGGCGGCATGCAGGTCGGCCACCAGGCGGCCCGCGGCCTCGGTGCGGCCGGTGGCCGCCAGCGCCAGCATCCAGTGCGGCTGGGTGAAGGCAGACAGGCTGTCGCCGGCCCGCGCCTCGGCCCGGTCGGCCAGTTCGGCCCAGCGGCCGCCCACGTTCACGCCGGCGCGCTCCAGCCGCCACAGCATGGCGGCCGCGTTCTGGGCGTCGATATAGAGGTCGGGCATCGCCTTGGTCAGCGGCGAATCCAGGTTGCGGAAGCGCTCGTCATAGAGCGCCAGCACCTGGTCGAACTCGCCCAGCTCCCAGTGATAGAGCGCGCGGTGCCACCACATGTGATGGACGATGGCGGCCGCCCCCTCCCAATGGCCCTTCAGCCCGTCGAGCCAGGCGACGCCGTCGCGATGGCGGCCCTCCATCTCCATGACGTGGGCGACCGCATGCGTGCCCCACAGGTCGAGCGGGTCGCGCTCGACGGCGGCCCGGCCCGCAGCCTCGGCCAGGCGATAGTCGCCGCATTCCTCGTGGCCGAAGGCGATGCAGGACAGCACGGTGCCGTAGCCAGGCAGGTCATCGGCCCAGCCGGCCTGGGCGCGCAGCACCGACTGCCGCATCTGCCCCACCTCGCCCAGCCAGAAATAGTTGAAGTGGGCCAGGCGCAGGGCCAGCACGTCGGTCGGGTGGTCGGCCAGGATCGCCTCCCACGCGCCCAGCATCGCCCACAGCCGGCCGTCGATCCAGGCGGCCAGCGCCTCGGCATGGCGGCGCTCGCGCGGGCTCAGGCCGGCCTCGCCGCGGCGTGCTTCGGCCAGGGCGGCGGCGGCGGCCGGCACGTTGGCGCGGTTGAAGGAGAGCATGGCGAAATAGCCGCGCAGCAGGTGGGCCATGGCGAAGCCCGGATCGGCCGCCAGTGCCGCTTCCAGATGGCGCGCGCCATCGGTGCGATAGCGCAGATAGGACTGGATGGCCGCATCGAAGGCGGCGGCCGCCGCCGGCACGTCGGTGGAAAGGGCAAGGCCGCGCGCATCCTGCTGCATGGTCGGTGTTCCCATCGGGGGCTGGCTCCGGCCGCCATTGTAGCGGCCGGAGCGGCGGTTGACAGCGGCGGCGGGGCATCGCTCTATCTTTGGCGATGCATCCGATCCAATTCTTCCTGCGCCGCGCCGAGGCGGCCCCCGATGCCGTCGCCCTCGAAGACGCGGGCGGGCAGCTCACCTACCGGGCGCTGGCGGAACGCGTCCTGGCCCTGGCCGCCGGCTTCCAGGCGATCGACCCCACCCCCGGCAGCCGCGTCGGCCTGTCGGCCTACAACAGCGCCGACCATGTGACGGCGCTGCTGGCGACGATGGCCGCCGGCAAGGTGTGGGTCCCGCTCTATCCCAAGAACGGGCGCCAGGAACTGGACCGCATGGTGGGCTTCACCGAGCCCTCGATCGTCGTGGCCGACGCCGAATGCCGCGACGGCTTCGACGCGCAGGGGGCGGCACTGGTCACCATCGACCCTGCCAGCCGCGCCGCCGGCACGCTGGAAGGGCTGGTCGAGGCCAATATCGGCCGGCGGCCGGCGCCCGACGACCTGCCGCTCTCGGCCACCCAGGCGATCAAGTTCACGGGCGGGTCGACCGGCGCGCCCAAGGGCGTGATGCAGCCCTATCGCGCCTGGACGACCAACGCGCTGACCCAGATCCACCACTACGGGCTGGGACCGGCCGACCGCAACCTGGCGGCGGCCCCCATCACCCACGGCACGTCGACCTACATCGTGCCGACCCTGGCCGCGGGCGGGCGCATCGCCGTCGTCGACCGGCAGCGGCCGGCCGAGGTGCTGGAATGCTTCCGCCGCTTCGGTACGACGCTGACCTTCCTGCCGCCCACCGTCATCTACCTGCTGATGGAGGCGGCCGACGACGCCCCCTGCCCCACCCTGCGCAACCTCGTCTATGGCGGCGGGCCGATGCGGCCCGAGCGCATCCGCGCCGCGCAGGAGCGGTTCGGCCCGGTGCTCGCCACCTCCTACGGCCAGACCGAGGCGCCGCAGATCATCACGGTGGTGCCGCCCGACGAGCTGATGCTGGACGAGAACCGCGCCACCGTCGGCCGCGCCAGCCTGCTGACCGAACTGGCGATCCTGGACGCCGACGGCCGCCGCCTGCCCCAGGGAGAGACGGGGGAGGTCTGCGCCCGCGGCGACCTGCTGATGAGCGGCTATTGGCGCAACCCGGAGAAGACGGCCGAGACGCTGGTCGACGGCTGGCTGCGCACCGGCGACCTGGGCGCGGTCGACGAGCGCGGCTACCTGACGCTGAAGGGCCGCTCGCGCGAGGTGGTGATCACCGGCGGCTTCAACGTCTACCCGATCGACGTGGAGGCCGCACTCGGCCGCCACCCCGACGTGCTCGACGTCGCCGTCTTCGGCATCGAGGACGCCAAGTGGGGCGAGGCCGTCCATGCCGCAGTCCAGCTCCGACCCGGCGCCGCCACCACCCAGGCCGAGCTGATCGCCTTCGCGCGCGACGCGGTCGGCCCGGTCAAGACGCCCAAGGCGATCCACCTCTATCCCGAACTGCCGAAGAACGCCTTCGGCAAGATCCTGAAGCCGCAGCTGCAGCGCGAAGCCGCGGCGCGCGCGCCCGCGAGTTGAAGGCTATTCCTTGAAGTTCCGGCCGATATTCGCCGCCATCCTGGCGCTGGCGACGCCGGCCGCGGCCTCGACCCTGCCCATCCCGCGCGCCGGGACGACGATCCTGTGGGCCGATGGTGGCACCTGGACGGTGACGGCCGCCGACCATGCCGGCATGGACGTGGCGGCCACTGGCCCGAACGGCGCGCGGGATGCCATCCGCATCGTCGACGGTGTCTTCCCCCATCGGCAGGATGGCCAGACGACCACCTACGACGCAGCGCAACTGGCGGCGCTGCGCCCGCTGGAATCCGGCCGGGTCGTCAATTTCCTGGCCGATGAGACCGGCCCTGCCGGTGCCAGCCGATGGCTCATCCATGTCGCCATCGCCGGACGCGAGACGATCGAGACGCCGGCCGGCCGCTTCGAAGTGCTGCTGGTCGAGAACCACCGCCGCAGCCCCGAACCCTACAGCACGCAGCGCGAGAGCCTCGTCGAATGGTCGGTCGCGGTGGCACTCGGCCTGCCCGTCGCCATGCGCGCCTGGAGCCTCGTCGAGGGCCGCGCGGTGATGACGCTGGAGCGCAAGGCCGTCGCCATCGGCCTGCCATGAAAATGCGCCCGACAGACGGCTTGCCACCCGCCGCCGTCCCGTGTATGTCTCGCCGCCTTCCGGAGCCGCCGTAGCTCAGTGGTAGAGCACACCCTTGGTAAGGGTGGGGTCGTGATTTCGATTATCACCGGCGGCACCATTTTTCTCCCGTAAATGCTGGTGTTCTGGCTCTCCCCCACCGGGGGCGAAAGGGCTGACTTCGGCACCATTCGCCGGAACGCGACGTGAACCAGCGGGGGAAAGCGTGCACGGACGTGCAGCTTGTTCTTGCTCCGTTCTTGCGCCAGAGATTGACGTGACCCCCTGAAACTCCTCCAGAAATAATTAGAGTCCGCCCCAAGGAAGGGACGGACGAATGAAACGATCAAGGTTCACGGAAGAGCAGATCATCGCGATCCTGCGCGAGCAGGAGGCGGGCGTGCCGGTGGCAGACCTTTGCCGCAAGCACGGTCTGAGCTCGCCGACGTTCTACAAGTGGAAGGCCAAGTACGGCGGCCTGGACGTGTCGGAGGCCCGGCGTCTAAAGGCGCTGGAGGACGAGAACGCCAAGCTCAAACGGATGCTGGCGGACGCGATGCTCGACAACGTCGCGCTGAAAGATCTGCTTGGAAAAAAATGGTGACGCCCGCTGCCCATCGGGAGGCCGCGGTGTACCTGCAGTCGACCTACGAGATGAGCCAGCGGCGGGCGTGCCGGGTGATCAGCACCGACCGCACCAGCGTGCGCTACCAGGCCACGCGGCCTGACGACGCCCATCTGCGCGAGCGCCTGAGGGCCCTGGCCCAGGAACGACGGCGCTTCGGCTACCGCCGGCTGCATGTGCTGCTGCGGCGCGAGGGCCATGCGGTGAACAAGAAGCGCGTCCAGCGGATCTACCGCGAGGAACGGCTGACGGTGCGCCGGCGCGGCGGACGCAAGCGAGCCGTGGGCACAAGGCGGCCGATCGAGACGCCACTGGCGGCCAACCAGCGCTGGAGCCTGGACTTCGTGTCCGACCAGATGACGGACGGGCGGCGCTTCCGCATCCTGACCGTGATCGACAACTGCACCCGTGAGTGCCTGGGCCTGGTGCCCGACACCTCGCTGTCGGGACGACGGGTGGCTCGCGAGCTCGACGTCATCATCGGCCAGCGCGGGCGTCCGGACATGATCGTCAGCGACAACGGCACCGAATACACCTCCAACGCCATCCTCGGCTGGGCCGACGAGACCGGCGTCGGCTGGCATTACATCGCGCCGGGCAAGCCTCAGCAGAACGGCCACAACGAGAGCTTCAACGGCCGCCTGCGGGACGAGCTGCTGAACGAGACGCTCTTCCGCTCGCTGCCGCATGCGCGGGCCGTGCTGGAAACCTGGCGGCGCGACTACAACGAGCAGCGGCCACACTCCAAGCTCGGCTGGATGACGCCCAGGGACTACGCCCGCGCCATCTGCGGACCGACCGGCGACCGCGCTGCGCAGCCTGGGGGCTCCGCGCGGACGCCTCTTGCCACCCACCTAAACCCAGGCTCAGATCAACCCAGGACTCTCGTTATGGCTGGATGAGAAACGGGGTCACGTCACAGACCTTCCTGTGGTCGAACGATCACTGCGGTTTTCGGCACATGATCCTGACTGGACGTGTCCTGAATTCCTCAATGTTTCGAGCAGCGTTCCGAATTTTTTCTGAAGCCGCAGGGCCCAGAATGATGTGAACGCCAAGCGGCGGGAGCGCGCCATTGTCCATAAGCGAGATCATCTTCCTATAGCCCTGAAGGTAGTCGATGCCGGTCTCAACCACCTCGATCATCTGGAATCCCACGGCGCCGAGCAGCGCGACGGTCTGTTCGGGGGGCAGGAGATATGCACCAGCACCATCTTCAGACCACGGCAGCGGATGATGCGGGGTTCCGGCTGCACCAAGGCCGTGTTCGGTCAGGGCGAAGAAGGCTCCCGGCCGCAGGACTCGAAAGGCTTCCGCGAAGAAGCGATCACGGTCGGGGACATTCATCGTGACATGCTGGGCGTAGCCTCCGTCGAAGCTCTCATCCGCATAGGGCAGTTTCTGGCCATCGCCGTACCGGATGGTGACCCGATCTCGCATTCTGGTCATCTCAGAGAGTCTGTTGCCTGCATCGACGAACGGCTCAGAGATGTCGATGCCTTCGACATGGCATCCGAACCTATCCGCCAGATAACGAGCTGGACCCCCAATTCCGCAACCGATGTCGACGATCCGATCACCGGACCTGATCGGCAGGCTGTCAGCCAGTTCTTTGGTGGCCGCGAACCCGCGGGCATGGATATGATCCACGGGCGCAAGCTGCTCGATCGTCGCAGTCCCAGCGGACAGTCCTGAAGCTCTCATCGCATCAAGGATGCGCTCATGAATATCCGCGGCACCCCAGTGGCTCGCGATCGGATCAGTCATAGCGTGCTTCTCCCCTCACGGCGGTAAGTCTGACGCGATTATGCGCTTCTTGATTCCAAGATGAGAGTGATGCGTTCAGTTGGCACGCATCCTCCATCGCGTTATCGTCAACGATCGGGGGGTTTGCCATGTCGGGTTATTTTGGCACCGAAACGCAGCAGCGCCTGCAGGCGCGGGCCGAGGAAAGCGTCGATTTCATCAACGCGACAGCCGGAGCATGCCAGGCCGGCCGCACAATGGGCTGCGACGACCCGGACCAACTTGGATGGGAGCGGATCGAGGATTTCCTCAAGCGTGATGGCATCATCGGCTTTCGTCTGATCCCGAACAGCAAGGTCAATGAACTCAGAGACCGACTGACGAAGTGGAATTGCCGCTTCGATAGCTGGGACGTATTTCTCGCCGACCGCGCAAGCGCGTTGGCTGCCTCGGAAGCAATCCTGGCCCGCGGCCTGCCGGATGAGTTGACGGAACTGGATAGGCCGACCGACCCACAAGGCGGATATACGGTTCGCATCCAGATGCTCATGGCTGCCGCCGGCATCGTACCGTTTTCCGGGTCGCTGCTGATTGGAGCTTTTGGTCCGGCGACAACCTTGGCAATCGGCGACGGCGAGGGAACCATCGTGGCGGCGGCACACGGCTATCTGCCGCACAATGCCCTCAGCCCGTATCGCCGTCATGCCTGGGGCGGCCTCGTGGCGGTGGCAGAATCGCAGCGCGGCAAAGGCCTCGGCACCTACATCAATGCCCGCATGATCGTCAGTTTATTCCGAGATCTCGACGCGTCACACATCTATGAACTCGTATCCGCGACGAATATCCCCTCCCGACGCATGGTCGAGACCTGCGGACTTCGCGCCGAACCAAGTCTCGTGTGCGGGATCGCGTCGCCCAATGACAGCGCGCGTTTCACGCGTTAGGCGTCACCAGCGTGCCGCGGACGGCGGCGAATCATGTCCCGCGTCCACTCAACGCCGCCTGGCTCGACTTCGCCCCTGGCACCTATAGCCGATGGAAGGCCGGCGACCGGGACATCCCGGTCGGAGTCGGCATGGTGTGTCGCGCTCTGCCTGCGGGATTCCGTGATGATCTCCCCGCGGTTCCGCCCAGGCGTTCGACGCGGCCACCAAGAAGGCGGCCTGAATGCCACCCAAAGGTTGCCCGGGCCGCCGTTAGAGAGGGTCGACCGTCACGCCAATGCCCCCGCCGGCCGGCGTCCTCACCCGCCCCCGTCCTACCCCAGCACGTCCCCGCGCTGCGCCCAGAAGGTGAAGCGGCGCTCGGCCCGGGCGCAGACGGCGTACATGGCGATGCCGAGGACCGCGATCACAAAGAGGCCGGCGAATACCAGCGGCACGTCGAGGCGGGCCGATGCCGCCATCATCAGGGCACCCACGCCGTCGCTGCCGGCCGCCGTCTCGGCCACCACGGCGCCCACGAAGGCCAGGGTGATCGCGACCTTGAGCGCGGCGAAAAAGTAGGGCAGCGCGCGGGGGATGCCGACCTTGAGCAGGATGTCGGACGGGCGCGCGCCCAGCGCCCGCAGCACATCCCGCAGTTCCGGCTCGACGGTGGCGATGCCGGTCGCGACGTTGACCGATATGGGAAAGAACGAGATCAGGAAGGCGGTCAACACCGCCGGCACCGCGCCCGAGCCGAACCAGATGATCAGCACCGGGACGATCGCCACCTTGGGCACGCTGTTGAAGCCGATCAGCACCGGGTAGAGGCCGGCATAGACCGTGCGCGAGACGCCGATCAGGATGCCGAGGCCGGCGCCCACGACGATGGCGAGCGCGAAGCCGGCCGCCGTCGTCGCCAGCGTGTAGAGGGCAGCCCAGCCCAGCGCCTGCCAGAACTTGACGAGCGACAAGGCGACGGCCGAGGGCGGCGGCAGGATGAAGACCGGCACCGCCAGCAGGCGGCACAGCCCCTCCCACAGCAGCAGCGAGGCAATCGCGAAGACCCAGGGGACGAGGCGCAGGCTCATGCCACCGGCGCCTGCGCCTGGCGCACGTCGCCGATCGCGTCGCGCAGGCGGTGCACGATGTCGGTGAAGGCGGGGGAGAAGGTCGTCTCCAGCGTGCGTGGCCGCGGCAGGTCGATCGCATGGCGGGCGACGATGCGGCCCGGCCGGCTGCTCATGACATGCACCTCGTCGGCCAGGAAGGCGGCCTCGCGCAGGTCGTGGGTTACGAGGATGCCGGTGAAGCCGCGCTGCAACCATACGCCCTGCAGCACCGCCCACAGCTCCTCGCGGGTGAAGGCGTCGAGGGCGGCGAACGGCTCGTCCAGCAGCAGGATCTCCGGGTCATGGACCAGCGCCCGGCAGATCGAGGCCCGCTGCTGCATGCCGCCCGAGAGCTGCCAGGGGAAGCGGTCACCGAAGCCGTCCAGCCCGACCGTCGCCAGCAGGCGGCGGCAGCGCTCGCGATAGGGGGCGGGGTCGCGGCGGAAGGCGCGGCGGTGGCTGCCGACGATCTCGAACGGCAGCACGACATTGTCGATGGTCGTCCGCCAGGGCAGCAGGGTCGGGTTCTGGAAGGCCATGCCGACATTGGGCAGCGGCCGGTCGACCACCCGCCCGTCGACCCGCACGGAGCCCCGGCCAGGCCGCATCAGGCCCGACACCAGCTTCATCATCGACGACTTGCCGCAACCGCTGGGGCCGACCACGGCCACGAAGCCGCCGCGCGGCACGTCCAGCGTCAGGTCGGCGACGGCCGGCGTCGCCCCCTCCCCCACGCCGTAGGTGAGGGCGACCCGGTCGAGGCTGACGAAGCCGCTCACTTGGGCGGCATGCGCTCGGCCGCGGGCGGCAGGAAGCGGTCGGTGTAGACCGTGCCCAGCGCCGGAGGAGCGACGCCATAGGCATCGGCCACCAGGGCGATCGCCTTGGTCATGCGGGCGGCATCGACCGACGAATAGCCGTTCGCCTTCACATGCGGGGTCAACACCAGGAGTTCGTTCAGGAACTTCAGCCGCTCGGCCTCGAACGCCGCATCGACCGTGGCGTCGCGCTTCTTCAGCGTCTCGGCCATGCCGAGCGGGTCGCGGAGCGATTCGTTCATCGCCTTCACCGTCGCCCGGAGGAAGCCGCGCACCACCTCCGGGTTCTTCTCGGCATAGGCGGGCTGGACGATGACGGCATTGGAATAGAGGTCGACGCCATGGTCGGCGTAGCGGATGACGGCGATGTCCTCGGGCTTCACGCCGATGGCCATGAGGTTGAAGCGGGCGGACGTGACGAAGCCGGTGATCGCGTCGACCTCGCCGCGCACCAGGAGGGGCTCGCGCAGGCGGATGTCGACCGGCTTCAGGGTCAGCTTCGCGGGGTCGATGGCGTTGGCCTTGGCGAAGACCGGGAAGATCTGCCGGCCGGTATCGAGGTCGGGCGCACCGATGGTCTTGCCGGCGAGGTCGGCCGGCCGGGCGATCCCCTTGGCCTTCAGGCTGAGGATCGACAAGGGCGAGCTGTCATAGGCCACGAACACGGCAACCAGCGGCCGGTCGGGGTTCTGCGCGTTGAAGCGGATCATCGCGCTGATGTCGGCGAAGCCGATGTCGTAGGCGCCCGACGCCACCCGGTTGACCGCATCGCCGGAGCCGTTGGCGGCATCGACCTGGACCGCCAGCTTCTCGGCCGCGAACATCCCCTTCTCGGCCGCACCGGTGAACACCGCCTGCGGCCCCTGGAAGCGGAAATCGAGGCTGAACTTGACCGCCGTCTGCGCCACCGCCGCCGTTGGCAGGACGATGCCGACCGCTACTGCCAGAACCTTCGCCACCCGCATCATCGCTGCCCCCTCTGCCATGCTTCAGCGCCCTCTGCCTTCAGCGGTTGAGATAATACTCGTCCTTCGGGAACAGGTCGGTATTGAGATCGGCCGTGCGCCGCACCGTGTCCGGCCCCCAGACGCCGCGGATGCGTTCCCCCGCCAGCCGGTCGATGCCGATGCAGCAATAGCCGCCATGGGCCAGGTATTCGGCCACGGCGGGCTCGGCCAGGCGGGCGCGGAAGGCCGCCATGTCGAAGGGGATTGGCCGGTCGCTGCCGAGCAGGATGTTCTGCACCCGCACGACATGGGGGAAGACGGCCGCGAAGGTGTCGACGATCCGCTCGGTCGGCGCCCATTGCACGGCGATGCCGCCGTCGGCCAGCCTGGCCCGGACCTGCTGGAAGAACTCGGCCGAATAGAGCATGCCGCTGTGCGAGGTCTTTGGCAGGATGGCATCGGCCTCGATCACGTCCCAGCGCCCCTCGGCGATGAAGAGGTCGCGCCGCCCGTCGCCCAGTACCCATTCGTAGCGCGCATCCGCCCGCACCCGGGCGATCGCCGACCCACCGTTGGTGGCAGCGAAGGAATCCAGCACCTCGAAGGCCGAGCCCACGATCTCCACCGCGCGGATGTGCCGGGTCTGCGGGTTGACGCCGGCGGCATAGGGCGTGGCCGCCCCGCCGACGCCGATCAGCAGCACCCGCTTGGGATCTGGATGGACCAGCGGCCCCATGGCCCCCAGCAGGCCGTGCATGTCGATGAAGGGCAGGCGCGCCTGCGAATGGCCCTGGATGAAGAAGGTGCCATGCCCGGCCGGCGTCACCCGCAGCAGGGTGACGCCGGTGCGATCCTCGGCGAAATGCACGGTGTGGGCGGGCTCCGCATGGTGCAGCTTGCCCCAGAACTCCCGCCCGCCGGGGAAGGCCACGACGAGGCTGGCGAGCCCCACCCAGACCACGGCCGTGCCGGCCAGGCGGCGCGGCACCATCGACCGGCCATGCGTGACCAGCAGCATGGTGGTGAAGACGATGCCGATTGCCGCCAGCAGCCGCAGCGTGGCGCTGGTCCCCAGCCAGTGCAGCAGGAAGAGGCCGGTGAAGATGCTGCCCGCCGTGTTGCCCAGGATGTTGAAGAGCTGGATCAGCCCCACCCGCTGGCCGACGACCGCCGGGTCGTCCTGCACCGCGCGCTGGGCGATCGGAAAGGAGAGGCCGAGCAGGAAGCTGGGCGGCAGCACCAGCACCATCGTCAGCCCCAGGATCAGCGGCCAGTTGGTGGCCAGTTGGGACATCGCGTCGTTCTCGACGAAGACGCGGAAGGCCTGGCTGCGGTCGAAGACGCCGTAGAGCGCCCAGATGCTGCCGACGGCATAGACCGCCACCACCCCCTGGAGGCCGACGAAGAACGCCTTGGGGTCGCGGATGCGCGGGACCCAGTAGGCGCCGGCGATGATGCCGAGCCCGTCGCCCAGCAGGAAGACCGACAGCACCAGCGCGAAGGTATAGGCGTTCGACTGCAGCATCAGGCCGATCAGCCGGAACCACACGATCTCCAGCGAGATGATGATGAAGCCCGACACCAGCATCAGCAGGCACCAACGCCAGACGCCGGCGCCGATCCGCGCGGCCGCCCCGCGCCGCGGCGGCTGGGCATCGTCGACCCGCATGGCCGGCGCGACCAGGAGGGCCACCACCCCCACCAGCGCGTTCAGCAGTGCCGCCAGCCAGATCGTCGCCGGATAGCCGTAGGTGCCGACCAGCCACCAGCCGGCCAGGACCGCGCCCAGGCCGGCGCCGATCGTGTTCAATCCGTAGAGCCAGCCGATCGCCGTCGCCGAGCGGTCGATCTGGCGGACGATCGCCTTGGCCAGGAAGGGCAGCGACATGCCCATCAGCGTGGTCGGCCACAACAGGCCGACGAAGAGCATGGCGAAAATGGACCAGCGCGATTCCGCCACCCCCACCAGTTCGCCGAAGAAGAAGTCGTAGAAGACCCAGCGGCTGATCGCGCCGAACGCCGCGATGCCCAGTTCGCACAGCGCAAAGGCCACCACCGCGCGCCGGCTGGTCAGCCGGTCGGCATAGACCCCGGCCAAGTGGCTGCCGATGCCCAGCCCGAACAGGAAGGCGCCGACCACCAGCGTGGCCGAGATGCTGTCGGACCCGCCGAACATCCCCAGCATCCGCTGCCAGGCGGTCTGGTAGATGAGGGCGCTGACGCCCGAGATCAGGAACACGATGTTGAGGGCCGCGAAAGCCATGCCGCCGCCATCGGCAGCACCTGATCCGGGACGCGTCATGGAACTCTGGCACCTCGTGCGGGATGGCCGGAATGCCGGCTGCGATCACCGGCGGGGCAGGTTGCGCGATCGGAACAAAGGTTGTCGACTATCCGTTCTCGACGGGACGGGAATCGACCGATATCAGGTTCACCCTCCGGTCACAATCGCCGCCCCGTTCTCGCCCGCGTCGCGTCCATTCAAGGCCCCTGATCCATGACCCAGCCTGCACCCGGCGACCTCGCCTCCGCTTTCTCCGGCGCGCGCGTCATCATTACCGGCGGCCTCGGCTTCATCGGCTCCAACCTGGCGCGCCGGCTGGCCGGCCTGGGCGCGGAGGTGACCGCGATCGACAGCCTGATCCCGGAATATGGCGGCAACCTCTTCAACGTCGACGACATCGCCGGCCGCATCCGCGTCAACATCTCCGACGTGCGCGACATGCATGCGCTGCGCTACCTCGTCCAGGGGGGCGACTATCTGTTCAATCTGGCGGGGCAGACGAGCCATCTCGATTCGATGAACGATCCCCAGACCGACCTGGAGATCAACGGCACGGCCCAGCTTTCCCTGCTCGAGACCTGCCGCAAGCATGCCCCCGGCATCCGCATCGTCTTCGCCAGCACGCGCCAGATCTATGGCAAGCCGGACTACCTGCCGGTCGACGAGAAGCATCTGCTGCGCCCGGTCGATGTCAACGGCATCAACAAGATGGCCGGCGAGTGGTATCATATCCTCTATAATAACGTGTATGGCCTGAAGGCCGCAGCACTCCGCCTCACCAACACCTACGGCCCGCGCATGCGGGTGAAGGACGCGCGCCAGACCTTCCTCGGCATCTGGATCAAGATGGTGCT
Organism: Stella humosa; assembly: GCF_006738645.1. Classification (GTDB taxonomy): domain Bacteria; phylum Pseudomonadota; class Alphaproteobacteria; order ATCC43930; family Allostellaceae; genus Allostella; species Allostella humosa. The sequence goes on from NZ_AP019700.1 coordinate 4,164,637, forward strand.
GGAGGGCACGCCCATCGAAGTGTGGGGCGGCGAGCAGCTACGCGACTTCACCTATGTCGACGACTGCGTCGAGGCGATGCTGCTGGCGGCCGTCACCCCGGCGATGGAGGGCCAGGCCCTGAACATTGGCGGCGACGGCGTGATCAGCCTGAAGGACCTGGCGGAGATGCTGGTCCGCGTCGCCGGCACCGGGACGGCCGCCATCAAGCCCTTCCCGGCCGAGCGCAAGCGCATCGACATCGGCGACTACTATGCCGACGACAGCCGGCTGCGCGCGCTGACCGGCTGGACGCCGACCGTGTCGATGGAGGAAGGTCTCCGCCGCACGGTTGCCTATTATCGCGAAAATCTGCCCCGCTACCTCTGACCGCCCTTCCCGCTCCGAACCCCAGGCGAGACCCCGACATGGCGAGCCCGATCCCGCAGACCGACCCCAAGGCCGGCTATCTCGACCTCAAGGCGGACATCGATGCCGCCGTCGCCCGCGTGCTGAACGGCGGCTGGTACATCCTGGGCCAGGAGGTGGGCGCCTTCGAGAAGGAGTTCGCCGCCTGGTGCGGCAACAGCCATGGCATCGGCGTCGCCAACGGCACCGACGCGCTGGTCCTGGCCCTGCGCGGGCTGGGTGCGGGACCGGGCGACATCGTCGCCACCGTGTCGCATACCGCCGTCGCGACCGTGGCCGCGATCGAGTTGACCGGCGCCACGCCGCTGCTGCTCGATATCGAGGCCGAGACCTTCTGCATGGACCCGGCCGCCCTGGAAGCGGCGTTCGCCCGGGAAGGATCACGCATCAAGGTCGTGATCCCCGTCCATCTCTACGGCCACCCGGCCGACCTGGGCGCCATCGTGGCCCTGGCCCGCAAGCATGGTGCCAAGATCATCGAGGATTGCTCGCAGGCCCATGGTGCCGCCATCGCCGGCAAGCGCGTCGGCACGTTCGGCGATGTCGCCGCCTTCAGCCTCTACCCGACCAAGAACCTGGGCGCGCTCGGCGACGGCGGGGTGATCACCACCGACGACCCGGCGCTGGCGCAGCGCATCCGCGAGCTGCGGGAATATGGTTGGCGCGACCGCTACATCAGCGCCACGGCCGGCATGAACAGCCGGCTGGACGAGATGCAGGCCGCCATCCTGCGCGCCAAGTTGGTCCATCTCGACCGCGACAATGGGCGGCGGCAGGCCGTGGCGGCCCATTACGATGACGCGCTGGCCAATTCCGGCCTGCGGCTGCCGACGGTGCGCCCGGGCGCCACCCACGTCTACCACCAGTATGTCGTGCGCGCCGACGACCGCGACGGGCTGCGGCAGAAGCTGAAGGACGCCGGCATCGCCACCAACATCCACTACCCCGCCCCGGTCCATCTTCAGCCGGCCTATCAGGGCCGCACGCCGCTTGGGCCGACCGGCATGGCCGCGACCGAGGCCTGCCAGGGCCAGATCCTGAGCCTGCCGATGTTCCCGCAGTTGGCCGACGCCGACGCGCGCCGGGTGACCGCGGCCATCGTCCAGGCCCTGCGCGGGTAGGACGGAAGCAACCGGCATGGAGCAGCGCCTCAGCCTGGTCACGCTCGGCGTGCGCGACCTGCCGCGCGCCCAGGCGTTCTACGAGCGCCTGGGCTGGGCGCGCTCCGTTCGGTCCGCCGTGGATGTCGCGTTCTTCCAGGCCGGCGGCATGGTCATCTCGCTATGGTCGCGGCGGTCGCTGGCCGCCGACGCCGGGGTGCCGGAAGCCGGTTCGGGCTTTGCCGGCATCGTCCTCTCCCACAACGTCCGCAGCCAGGGCGAGGTCGACGCCGTGCTGGCCGAGGCGATCGCCGCCGGCGCCACCCCGCTGCACCCGGCCCGCGAGCAGGATTGGGGCGGCTATTCCGGCCACTTCGCCGACCCCGAGGGGGTCATCTGGGAAATCGCCTGGAACCCCGGCTTCCCGATCGCCGAGGACGGCTCGATCCGCCTACCGGATTAGGGAAGCATCTGCCTACTTCGGCAAACCTGCGTCGTCGTAGAGCAATTCACCATGCTGGACGGCACGATAGGAATCAGAAACCCGCCGCCCGGATTCACGGCCGATTGCGAGCAGCCGCTCGGCGATCTTGCGCCGGCTGGCCGCCCGTTCCTCGCTTGTCCGGATCGGCTGTGGCCGATCATGGCTATGCCCACGAACCTGTTTCATCGCCTCAAGCATATCCCCTTCACCCCCGGAACAGCACCAGGATGCCCGAGCAGATCAGCACCACGCCCACGACCTGCGGCCAGCCCAGCGCCTCGCCATAGAGGAAGTATCCCAGCACGACGACCAGCGCGTAGCTGATCGACACGGACGGGAAGGCGATCGAGACAGGGATCGCCTGGAGGGCGGCCATGTAGAGGAAGGCCGCCATGCCGTAGAGGCCGAGGCCGATGATGGAGTGCCAGCGGAAGAGCTGGTCGACGAAGCCGGCCGCCCCCGCCGCCCCCGACTTCAGCAGCAGTTGCCCGCCGACGCCGACCAGGATGGCGGCGGCCAGCGCCAGGTAGTGGCCGATCGAGGGCACGGCCGCGGCGGCGTTCATGGGGTTTCTCCGGCCTCGGCACCATTGCGATAGACGGTGCGCACGATGCCCTGGGGCTTGCGGTTGACGGTGAGGAAGAGCCGGCCGAGATACTCCCCGATCATGCCCAGCATGACGAGCTGGACACCGGACACCAGCAGGGTGGCCGCCATCAGCGAGGCCCAGCCGGCCGGCGGCTGGTTGATCAGCGCCTCGACGATGACGACGAGTCCAGCCAGCCCGCCCAGCGCGCTGAAGCCCAGCCCCAGCAGGGTGGCCGCGCGCAGCGGCATGACCGAGAAGTTGAGGAACATGTTCATCCACAGCCGCACCAGCCGGCGCAGCGTGTAGTTGCTGCGCCCGACCGCGCGCGGCAGGTGGCGCACCTGGATGCGGCCGATGCGCTTGGTCACCTGCAGCAGCAGGCCGTCGACATAGGGGAACGGCCCATCATAGCGGCCGATCGCCTGGGCAGCGAAGCGGCTCATGCAGCGGAAGCTGGACAGGTACAGCCCCTTGGGCTTGTCCAGCAGGCGATCGGCGCACCAGTTGGTGAAGCGGCTGCCGAGGTTGCGCCAGAGCGCGTGCTCCTTGGTCTCGTAGTAGGTATAGACGACGTCGAGCTCGTTCTTCTGGGCGTGCTCCAGGATGCGCAGCACCTCTTCGGGCGGGTTCTGGAGGTCGTCGTCCATGGTCAGGATGTAGCGGCCGCCGGCATGGCGCAGCCCGGTCATGACGGCGTTGTGCTCGCCGAAATTGCGCGCATGGTCGACCACGACGAGCGGCACGCGCGCCGTCTCCAGCAGGCGGCGGCAGACGGCCAGGCTGTCGTCGGGGCTGCCGTCATTGACCAGCACGATCTCCAGCCCGCCCGGGACGGCCAGGTCGGACAGGGCCTCGACCAGTTCGCCGACCGAGGCCGCACCGTTGTAGACGGGCACCACGATGCTGAGCGTGCAGGTGGCGGGGGCGACAGGCTCGCTCATGCTGGGGATCCTTGGGCGATGGAAGGCGTGGGCGCAGATAGCAGCGGCTTGATGCCCATGGCCAGCACCGAGCCGCCGAAGGGCAGGCTGCGCCCGGCCGCCAGCCAGCGCCGCTCAAGCCCGACCAGGCCCGCGAACAGGCGCTCGACCGGGGCCGGCGCCAGGCCGACGTCGCTGGCGGCCGTGCCGCCGGGCCACAGCTTGCGCCGGGCGGCCATCAGCGGGAACAGCAGCGTGTTCCAATAGGTGACGCGGACCGGGGCGAATCCGGCCCGGGCCAAGGCTGCCGCCAGATCGGCGCGGCCATAGCGGCGGGCGTTGTCGACCGCGCGGTCATGGTCGCTGAACATCCAGCGATAGGCTGGCAGGTTCAGGACATAGGCACCGCCGGGGCGCAGGCAGCGGTGGGCCTCGGCCAGGGCGGCCGCCTCGTCGACGCCGGCATGGCACAGCACGTCGGCGCTGACGATGGCGCCCAGGCTGCCGGTCGCAAACGGCAGGCGATCGACCGAGCCCAGGACGACCGGCCCGGCCCAGCGCCGCGCCGTCTCGGCGCAGGCCCGCGGATCACGGTCGAGGCCGACGAAGGCGGCATCCGGCATCCAGGCCGACAGGCGGCGCAGCAGGCCGCCCGTGCCGCAGCCCGCGTCCAGCACCGGCCCGGACGGGGCGCCCGCGCGGGCCAGCATCGCCGCCAGGTTGCCGTGCAGGCCGTGGAACCACCACATCCCATCCTCGGCGGCGGCGAGTTTGTCGACTTCGGTGGCGTCCAATGCGGCTCCCGGGCAACGGCCCCGCGCAACGGCCGGGCGGCGGAGGAGCCTATTCGCGGCGGGCGGATGCGACAAGAACGCCGCATTGCCCAGACTATTCCGTTCCGCATCGGGCCGGCCGCGACGGCGCTTGTCGGGCAGCCAGCGGTTGCCGTACACCCCGCACCTGCCCCTCCCCTGGCCTGAAGGATTCGCGGGATGACCGAACGCACGGTGCTGGTGACCGGCGGCGCCGGCTATGTCGGCAGCCATGCCTGCAAGGCGCTCGCCCAGGCCGGCTACCGCCCGGTCGTGCTGGACGACCTGAGCCGCGGCTTCCGCAAGGCGGTGCGCTGGGGGCCGCTGGTCGAGGCCGACCTGGGCGATGCCGCCGCCGTCGCCGCCGCCATGGGCGAATGGCGGCCGGTGGCGGTCATGCATTTCGCCGCCCTGGCCTATGTCGGCGAATCCATGGGCGATCCCGGCCTCTACTATCGCGCCAACGTCGCCAACACGCTCAACCTGCTGTCGGCGATGGTGCAGGCGGGCGTGCCGCGCATCGTCTTCTCGTCCACCTGCGCCACCTATGGCGACCCGATCCGGGTGCCGATCGCCGAGGACCACCCACAGCGGCCGGTGAACCCCTATGGCGAGACCAAGCTGGCGGTGGAGCGCATGCTGCACTGGTTCGGCGTCTGCCACGGCCTGGGCTGGACGGCGCTGCGGTATTTCAATGCCGCCGGCGCCGACCCGGACGGCGAGATCGGCGAGAACCACGAGCCCGAGACGCACCTGATCCCGCTCGCCATCGACGCGGCCCGCGGCGGTTCGCCGCTGCGGGTCTTCGGCACCGACTACCCGACGCCGGACGGCACCGCCATCCGCGACTACATCCACGTGGCCGACCTGGCCCGGGCCCACGTCCTGTCGCTCGGCCGACTGCTGGAGGGCGGCGACAGCCGCGCGCTGAACCTCGGCACCGGCACCGGGCACTCGGTCAAGGCCGTGATCGAGGCGGTGTCGCGCCGCACCAACCGCGAGGTTCCGGTCATCCTGGCCCCCCGGCGCGCCGGCGATCCGCCGGCCCTGGTCGCCGACGCCGGCGAGGCACGGAAACTGCTTGGCTGGCAGCCTGCATGCTCGGATATGGCCACGATCGTGGATACCGCCTGGCGGTGGCACTCAGCCCCGCCACCGGGCTGAGCCATACCCGCCGTCGCTCAATAAATAGTCGGGCGACGCCCACCGAAAATGTCATGCCGGCGGCATATGCTGCCCGCTTGTGCAGCACCTGCCGTTTCCTATATCAACGCGCGCATTCCACCCGTGTCCCTCGCCGGGTCCGGCCGCCGATCGAGCGCGCCGCGCCCGTCCGCGCGACCGGCTGGCACGAGGCCAGGATGATGTTTGGACCCGCCGCCCGGCCTATTCCATCCGCGACAGACGGTCGCGGCGGATTCCCGGGATTAACACCCGGACATCTTCCGTTATCCCGACGTTGGCCGGTTCCCCCCGGCATCCCCCCAGTCAGATTGGGCTGACCCACGTCATGCGACTGCAGAACTTCGGCATCCTGGCGCTCCTTGCCGTCGCCACGACTGCCTTCTGGGTAGCGTTCAACCAGCCGCGCGAGGAAGCGGGCTGGAATGGCCGCATCACCGGCATCTCGTACAGCCCCTATCGCGCCGGGCAGTCCCCCAACGGGGGGCCGCACCCGACGCCCGAACAGATCGACGAGGATCTGCGGATCCTGTCGGACAAGGTCGACCGGGTCCGCGTCTACACGACGCAGGACGGCCAGAACGTCGTGCCGGGCCTGGCCCAGAAGTACGACATGACGGTGACGCTGGGCGCCTGGGTGGACAACCGCAAGGAGCGCAGCGAGCGCGAGGTGCGCGACGTCATCCGGCTGGCCCGCACCAACCGCAACGTCGACCGGGTCATCGTCGGGAACGAAGCGCTGCTGCGCGCCGAACTGACCGTGCCCGAGCTGGTGCAGTACATCCGCCGCGTGCGCGACCAGGTCCAGGTGCCGGTGTCCACCGCCGAAACGTGGGACGTCTGGCTCGCCAACCCGCAGCTCGCCCAGGCGGTCGACTTCATCGCCGTGCAGATCCTGCCCTACTGGGACGGGACCGAGATCAACCAGGCGGTCGAGTCCGTCTTCTCGCGCTACCAGCAGCTTCGCCGCACCTTCCCCGACAAGAAGATCGTGCTTTCGGAAGTGGGCTGGCCGAGCGACGGCCGCATGCGCCTCGACTCCGTGCCGAGCCGGGTGAACCAGGCGAGCTTCGTGCGCCAGTTCCTCGCCCGGGCCGACGACTGGGGCCTCGACTACTACGTCATCGAAGCCTTCGACCAGCCCTGGAAGCACTCCACCGAAGGCGGCGTCGGTGCCTATTGGGGCATCTGGAACGTCGACCGCACGCCCAAGTTCGCCTACCAGGGCTTGCTGCAGGAGCGGCCGAACTGGCCCATCCTGGCCGGCCTGTCGGTGGCGCTCGGCGCCCTCTTCACCCTTATCTTCTTCCGCCGCGCCAGCTACCTGCGCTTCCCCGGCCGGCTCGTCTTCGCTTCCATCCTGCAGACGCTGGCCGTCGGCACGGTGTGGGTCGGCTACGTCACCGCCACCAAGTACCTGACCGTGACGGCCATGGTCGTCTGGGGCGTGCTGCTGCTGGCGATGGTGCTGCTGGCCGTCATCCTGCTGGCCGAGGGCCGCGAGATGATCGACGCCCTGTGGTCGCGGACCATGCGCCGCGGCTTCCGCCCGCTGAAGGTCGAGGGCGAGCGTCACTGGCCCAAGGTCTCGATCCACGTGCCGATCTACAACGAGCCGCCGCAGATGGTGATGCAGACCATCGACAGCCTGCTGCGGCTGGACTACCCGGCGCTCGAGATCATCGTCGTCGACAACAACACCAAGGACGAGGACGTGTGGCGGCCGGTCGAGGCGTACTGCGCCGACAAGACCGACCGGGTGAAGTTCCTGCACATCCCGCACTGCCCCGGCTTCAAGGCGCAGGCACTGAACATCGCGCTCGCCCACACGGCGGCCGATGCCGAGGTGATCGGCGTCGTCGACAGCGACTACCTGGTGCAGGCCGACTGGCTGAAGAGCCTCGTGCCCTACTTCGACAGCGACAAGGTCGGCTTCGTGCAGGCGCCGCAGGACCATCGCGACGCCCATGTCAGCCCCTTCAAGCGCATGATCAACTGGGAATATGCCGGCTTCTTCAACATCGGCATGGTCCAGCGCAACGAGGACAACGCGATCATCCAGCACGGCACGATGACCCTCATCCGCCGCAGCGCGCTGGTCGCGACGGGGCAGTGGGGCGAGTGGTGCATCGTCGAGGATGCCGAGCTCGGCATGCGGCTGCTGGAGGCCGGCTGGGAGTCGGTCTACGTCAACCACTCCTTCGGCCATGGCCTGTCGCCCGACTCCTTCTCCGGCTTCAAGCGACAGCGCTTCCGCTGGGCCTATGGTGCCGTGCAGATCCTGAAGCGGCACTGGCGCGCGCTGCTGCCCTGGGACAAGTCGACCAGCCTGACCGGCGCCCAGCGGTATCACTTCGTCATGGGCTGGCTGCCCTGGTTCGCCGATGCCCTCAGCGTCGTCCTGGCGGTGCTGGGCCTGGTGTGGACCGCGGGCCTGCTCGCCTTCCCCACCTACTTCGACTTCCCGCTCAGCATCTTCCTGGCGCCGACGATCGCGGTCTTCGCCTTCAAGCTGGTGCGCTTCTTCTGGCTCTACAGCGCCAAGGTGAAGTGCGACACGGCCGACTGCCTGCGGGCGGGCGTGGCCGGCCTGGCGCTGACCTATACCATCGGCTACGCGATGCTGGCCGGCCTCTTCACCAAGAAGCTGCCCTTCCACCGCACGCCCAAGATGGAGGACAAGGCGGCCCTGGTGCAGGCGCTCGCCATGGCGCGGACCGAGGCGATCATGCTGGTCCTGCTGGTCGCGGGCGGGCTTGCCATCGGCCTGCGCTTCGGCACGCTCGACCGCGAGGCCTGGGTGTGGTCGGCCACGCTCTTCGTGCAGGCGACGCCCTATGCGGCGGCCGTCTACACCGCGGTGCGCGACGCCCTGCCCAAGATCGTCCTGCCCAAGCTCAGCCTGTTCGGCCTGCGCAAGCCGGCGATCGGGCGCGAGGGCGACCCGGCCTCCAGCCCGGCCGACGCGCGGTAGAGGCGGCCGTCACCTCAGACGACAAGGGCCGCCTCCGGGCGGCCCTTTCTACTTGCAGTCCGGAATCAAAAAGGCCCGCGACGGGGTGCGTCGCGGGCCTTGTTCTGGAGCCGGCTACAGCTCAGACGTGGCGACTGAGTTGATTGATCTCGTCCTTGATCCGCAGCTTCTGGCGTTTCAGCTCGGCCACGATGGTCTCATCGGGCAGTGGTCGGTGCTCTTCGTCACCGAGCTTTGTGTCGAGCGTGGAATGCTGACGGCGAAGCGCTTCGATCCGATCAAGGGTTGCCATCGTCACCTCCGGCTTGGTTAATCACAGATCAACATTTAGGAGCTTACGCCGGAACTTGAACCCCGCCAAGACCGACAAAAGCACCATATTGACCCACCATAAGCCCTTGAAATACCTGGCACCGATCCCACGCCAAGCCCATCACCGCTGCTTCATGACGGCTGCTACCAGCGTGTCGGCGGCGGTCTCGGCGGCACCCAGGCCACCCAGATAGAGCGCGACATTGGCGGCGACGGCCGACGCCGCGGCCGTGCCACCGACCGCGCCGGGCGGCAGGGCAACCACCTCGAGCGCCGCCTGCTCGACCCGTTCGGCCTCCAGCTCGACCGCCTTGACGCGGGTGCGCAGCGCGGTCGCCATCTCGGCCGAAATCGCGCCCAGGTCGGCCTTCAGCAACCGCCGGATCTGCCGCAGCGGCGCCACCACGCCCTGGCGCCAGGGCGCCACCGCCGCCTCCCCGGCGGCTATATCGCCTTCCGCCAGGCGGATGCCATGCCCCCCGGCCCAGGCGCACCACAGCAGCAGGTTCACGTCCGCGCCAAGGTCCTCCTGCAAGCCCAGGCACCAGTCGGCGACGCCCGGCGCGGCATAGACCCGGAGCGAGAAGGCCCACAGCCCTTCTCGTCCCGATGGCCCTTCCCGTCCAGATAGCCCCTCCTGTCGCCCCGGCCCGCTCATTCGGCCAGCCCCGGCAGGTCGCCCAGGCCCGGCACGTCACCCAGGCAGATGCCCAGCCCGCGCGCCGTGGCGACGAGGGCGCCATCGGGGTCGACGGCCTGATAGTGCTCGATCGCGTGCTGGATCGGCACGTCGCCGACCTGTCGGTTGAGCCAGGCGACCATGCGGTCGAAGCGCCCCTCGGCGATCAGTTGCACGGCATAGACGCCCAGCGCCGATGCCAGGAGCCGGTCGCCCGCCGTCGGCGCGCCGCCGCGCTGCACATGGCCCAGCACGGTGACCCGCGTTTCGGCGCCCGTATCGCGGCTCAGCCGCTCGGCGACATAATGGCCGATGCCGCCATAGGAGCCGCGGCCCTGGCGCACCGGGCGCCCGTCATCGTCGAGCACCGCCTCGGCCACCACGACCAGCGCGAAGTTCCGGCCGACGCTGTGGACGCGCCCCAGATGGGCGGCAATGGCGGCGAAATCATAGGCGATCTCCGGAATCAGGATGACATCCGCCCCCCCGGCGATGCCGGTCGCCAACGCGATATGGCCGGCATCGCGCCCCATCACCTCCAGGATCATCACCCGGTTGTGGCTGGCGGCCGTGGGCTGCAGCCGGTCCAGCGCCTCGGTGGCGACGGCGACCGCCGTCTGGTAGCCGATCGCGGTCTCGGTCAGGCCGATATCGTTGTCGATCGTCTTGGGCACGCCGATCAGGGGAATGCCGCCCTGCTGGGCCAGCCGCCGCAGGATGGCCATGCTGCCGTCGCCGCCGACGCCGATCAGGGCATCCAGTTCCAGCATGCGGAAGCCCTCGATCACCTCCTCGGAGCGGTCGCGCTTGCTGCCGTCGGGCATCGGATAGTCGAAAGGGTCGCCCTGGTTGGTGGTGCCGAGGATGGTGCCCCCCATCCGCAGCATGGCGGAATCGGTGGCCTCGACCCCCAGCATCTCGGCCATCGGCGGCCGCGCCATCAGGCCGCGGGTGCCCTCGCGGATGCCGACCACGGTCCAGCCGCGGCCCGATGCCGCCAGCACCACCGCACGGATCACCGCGTTGAGGCCGGCGCAGTCGCCGCCGCTGGTCAGGATTCCGATGCGCTTCGCGGTCATCGCTGTTCTCCGCTAGTATGGGTGGCAGTGTGTCATGCACGATCACGACGGTGGCGATGGATCTGGACCTGGAGCTTATCCGGCAGAAGCTGGAGGCGGTGAAGAGCGAGCATCGCGACCTCGACGACGTCATCGAACGGCTGGGGGAGCATCCTCCGGTCGATCAGTTGCGCCTGCAACGACTGAAGAAGCGCAAGCTGATGCTGAAGGACCAGATGGCACAGCTCGAAAGCCTGCTGCTGCCCGACATCATCGCCTGATGACATCATCGTCTGATCCGGCCGGCGGCGCTCGCCGCCGGACCGCATCGCTTGCCACGCGACCGCAGGTCCCTATAATCCGCCGCTTTTCGCGGATCGGGTAACATGGAACGCGCAAGCCCCGTCGTCGGCATCATCATGGGCAGCACCTCCGACTGGGAGACGATGCGCCATGTCTCGGAAACGCTGGAAGCGCTGTCGGTTCCCCATGAGACGCGCGTGGTGTCCGCCCATCGCACGCCCGAGCGCCTGCACCACTATGCCAAGACCGCCCGCGACCGCGGCCTGAAGGTCATCGTGGCCGGCGCCGGCGGTGCCGCCCACCTGCCCGGCATGACGGCTGCCATGACCCCCCTGCCCGTCTTCGGCGTGCCGGTGGAAAGCCACGCGCTGAAGGGCATGGACAGCCTGCTGTCGATCGTCCAGATGCCGGCCGGCATCCCGGTCGGCACGCTGGCGATCGGCCGGGCCGGCGCCATCAACGCCGCCCTCCTGGCCGCCGCCGTGCTGGCCCTGTCCGACCCCGCCATCGCGCTGGCGCTGGATGGCTGGCGCATGCGGCAGACGGCCGCAGTGCCCGAGACCCCCACGCCTGCCCAACCCGCCACCTCGACCGGATCCGGCGCATGACGACGGCCCCGGCGCCGATCGCCCCCGGCGCCACCATCGGCATCCTGGGCGGCGGCCAGCTCGGCCGGATGCTGGCGATGGCGGCGGCAGCACTCGGATACCGCGCCCACGTCTTCGTGCCGGACCAGGATTCGCCCACGGCGCAGGTGGCGGCAGCGGCCACCGTGGCACCCTATGACGACCTGGACGCGCTGACCCGCTTCGCGGCCGCGGTCGACGTCGTTACCTTCGAGTTCGAGAACGTGCCGGCGGCGACGGCCGCCCACCTCGCCAACCTGCGCCCGATCCATCCCTCGCCCCGCGTGCTGTCGATCGCCCAGGACCGGCTGGCCGAGAAGCGCTTCCTGAACGGCATCGGCGTGCCGACCGCGCCCTTCCGCGAGGTTGCCAACCTGACCGACCTGGAGATGGCCCTGGCCGAACTGGGCCGGCCGGCGGTGCTGAAGACGGTACGGCTTGGCTATGACGGCAAGGGCCAGACGGTGATTCGCCGCGGCGACGATTCGGCGGTGGCGCTGCGCGCCCTGGGCGGGGCGCTGGGCGTGCTGGAAGGGTTCGTCGATTTCCGCATGGAGGCCTCGGTCGTCGTCGCCCGCACGCCGACCGGCGAGACCGCCCATTTCGTTCCGGTCGAGAACCGCCACGTCCACCACATCCTGGACACCACGATCGCCCCCGCCGACATCCCCGCGGCGCTGGCCGAGGAGGCGGTGGCGATCGCATGCGACATCGCCCGCGGGCTCGACCTGGTCGGCCTGCTGGCGGTGGAGATGTTCGTGACCGGCGACGATCGCATCCTGGTCAACGAACTGGCGCCGCGGCCGCACAATTCCGGCCACTGGACGATGGATGCCTGCCGCACCAGCCAGTTCGAGCAGCATGTGCGCGCCGTCTGCGGCCTGCCGCTGGGCTCGACCGAGCGGCATTCGGACGCGGTCATGAAGAACCTGATCGGCGACGAGGTCGCGGGCTGGCCCGGCTTCCTGGCCGACCCCACCGCGAAGCTGCACCTTTACGGCAAGGCCGAGGCGCGGCCGGGCCGCAAGATGGGCCACGTCAACTACCTGCGCCCACGGACCGGCGCCTAGAGCATGATCCATTCAGGTAGCGGCATATCCGGCATTTCGTAGATATCGGCTGCATTCGTCTGGGGGGAAGAGGTCGAGGAGCTTGCCGATCCGCTGCCAAGTGGAGGTGGGCGAGCGCTCCTCTGCCTTCCGCAGGAGGGTCTTGAGCTTGGCGAAGACCTGTTCGATCGGGTTGAGATCGGGGCTGTAGGGCGGCAGGAAGAAGAGCTTCGCGCCGGCGCGCCGAAGCGCGCGCCGAACGCCCTGCCCTTTGTGACTGCCGAGATTGTCCATCACGACCACGTCGCCCGGTCGCAGCGTCGGGACGAGCGCCTGCTCCACATAGGCTAGGAAGCGTTCGCCGTTGATCGGTCCGTCGAAGACGCACGGCGCGTCGATCCGGTCGGCACGCAGGGCTGCCAGGAAGGTCATGGTCTTCCAGTGCCCATGCGGCACCCGGCCGATCAGACGCTGGCCGACCGGCGCATAACCATGGGTACGCGTCATGTTGGTCTTCGCCCAGGTCTCGTCGATGAACACCAGGCGAGACGGGTCTATCCGCTTCTGGTGCAATCGCCAGCGCCGCCGACGGTAGGCAACGTCAGGCCGTTCCTGCTCGCTTGCATGCAGGCTTTTTTTTGAAGCGCAGCCCCTCGGAGCGCACGAAGCGCTGCACCGCTCCGTAGCTCGCCGCCACCCCGCGCTCGCGGAGCTCGGACACCAGTCCGCGCACCGTCAGGTCCGACTTCTCATCGATCCGACCCAGTATCCAGGCGCGATGCGGCGACAGTGACAGCGCCCGGCGCCCGCCTGTCGCCTTCGGCGCAACGCCCCCCGTATCCCGCTTGCGTTGCGCCCAACGGATCGCCGTCGCCACGCTTACCGCGAAATGCGCCGCCGCCTTATGCCGGCTCACGCCGGACTCAATCAGAGCTACCACGCGAGACCGCAAGTCCAATGAGTAGGCCCGACCCATCGATGCTGGCCTCCTAACCAGCCAGCATCTTGAATCAGAAACCTACCGCCCAGGGAATCCCCATCCGATTCAGGCCCCCAGATTCATGCTCTAGCCGCCCTTCAGCGGCCCGGAACCCGTCAGCGGCCGAGAAAGCGTCCCCGGCGGCCGGGCACGCCCGCGCGCAGGAAGCGGCGCGGGTCGGGCAGGCGCTTCAGCATCGTCTCGGCGATGCGGCGGATCTGCGGGATGCGCATGACGTCGCCGATGCGCCGGTCGAGGAAGGCCCAGCTGTCGCCATGGCCGGGCGAGCGATCATTCATCCAGTAGACGAGCGTGGACGAATAGACCGCCGCCAGCAGGCCGCGGCGCGTGTACCAGCTGGCGTCGGTGGAGGTGTCGCCCACCGCGTACCAGATGGCGTCGACCGTGCGCCACACCAAGCGGGCGCCGAGCGGGGCCATGTGCGGCAGGGCCAGCACGGCCGATCCGCGCCGCACTGCCTCGCGATAGGGCGCCAGCACCTCGATGCGGGCGCGCACGGCGGCCGCAATGCGGTCGCGGATCTTCATCGCGTCGAGCGGCAGGTCGGCCAGGTGGACCAGCATCTGCCGGTCGGCCCATTCGCTGAAGGCGCGCAGCAACTCGCCGTCGCCTCCCGGCAGCAGGGCCAGGGCCTCGCCCGGCTCCAGGCCGATCTCGCGCGCGCCGGCACGGATCGCGGTCGGCGTCCAGCCGTCGAAGGCGGCGTTGGCGGCTGCCGCCAGCACCAGCGCCTCGCGCCGGTCGGCCAGGTTCGCGGGCGCCGTCATGGCCGGGTCTCCATGTCCGGGGGATACTTCGCCATTTCCTCGTTGAAGCCGAACAGCGAGAAATCGGTCATCCGCGCGGGATAGAGAATGCCGTCGAGATGGTCGAATTCATGCTGCACCAGCCCGGCATGATAGCCCGACACCGTGCGATCGACGGGCCGGCCGTCCAGGTCGGTGCCGGTGTAGCGCAGGCGGCGCCAGCGCGGCACGGCGCCGCGCAGGCCGGGGACCGACAGGCAGCCCTCCCAGCGCAGCATCGTCTCGTCGCCGAGCGGTTCGATCACCGGGTTGACCAGCGCCTGCATCGGCAGCGCCACATCCTCGGCGTCGCCGGTCAGGCGGTCTGCCCGCACCCGGAAGATGACGACCCGCAGGGGCACATGCACCTGGGGCGCGGCCAAGCCGGCCCCGCCGATGTCCTCCAGCGTGTCGATCATGTCGGCGACGAGGCGGCGGATCTCCGGCGCGGTCGGGTCGGCTACGGGGTCGGCCACCCGGCGCAGCACCGGATGGCCCATGCGAGCGATCTTGAGGATGGCCATGGCCCGAATATGGACGCTGCCCCCCTCTGGCGTAAAGGAGGGCGCGTAAAGCAGGCCGCGTAAAGGCAGGCCGATCAGTCCTCGGCCAGGACCGCCAGGATGCGGTTCAGCTTGGCCCGCGTCCGGGCCTGGTGGGCGGGGACGTCGCGGCCACGCCAGTCATAGAAGCCCTTGCCCGTCTTCACGCCGAGGTCGCCGGCGCGGAACTTGTCCTGCACCACCGGGCTCGGCACCGCCGAATGGGTGAGATGCGGCACGATGGCCGCCTGGGCCAGCGCGTGCGTGTCGAGCCCCGACAGGTCCTTCTGCTCGATCAGCCCGGTCACGCACATGCGCGGGCCCAGCATCTCCTTGGCGGCGATGTCGACCTCGGCCGCCGTGCAGACGCCGAGCGCGATCAAGTGATAGGCCTCGTGCAGGATGGCGTGCTGCAGGCGATTGATCAGCAGCCCCGGCAGGGCCTGGCCCAGCGGCAGGGCACGCTGGCCGCAGCGGCCGACTGCGGCGGCGACGGCCTCAATCACGGCGGGGTCGGTCTGGCGGATGGCGGCCAGTTCCACCAGCGGGATGACGTCGGCCGGCTGGAAGTAGTGCAGGGCAGCGTAGCGCCCGGGATGGGCCAGCTTGTCGGCCAGTTCCTGCACCGGCAGCCCGGACGTGTTGGTGACCAGGATCGGGCGCCCGCCATAGGCGGCCTCGACGCGCGCATTGAAGGCGATCTTGGGAGCCATCTCCTCGACGATCGTCTCGACGATCAGGTCGGGCGGCGTCGCCGGCAGGTCGCCCAGGATGGCGACGGACGGCGGCACCCCCGTCGCCTTCTCGGGGCTGCGGGTCAGGATGGCGGTGGAATGGCCGCCGCGCGCGAAGGCGGCGGCGATGCCGCGTCCCATCGTGCCGAGGCCGGCGACGAGGACGGTGCGGATTTCGGTCATGGCGGCAGGACGGTAGCCCGGCCGCCCGCGAAGGTCACGCACTGGATGCGGGCGCCCGATGAACCGGGCGCACGGTTCGTGCGACGCAGGGCCAACCTCGACGCGAAAGACCGACCATGCATCGCCTGTCCACCATGCTGTTTACCCTGGCCGTCATGCTGCTGTTCGCCGCCGTGGTCGCGGTCGCCTGCGAGGTCGCGGCCAACCCGCGCCTTTAGCCCGCGGCCGGCGTTCCAAGGCCGGGTCGCCATGCTATAGGCTGCGGCCTTCCTTCCGCCCGGACCGGAGGCAGCAAGCCTTGCTCATCCCGAAGACGACCCGCACCCGCCAAGGCGAGCGGGGGGCGATCGACCGCGCGGCTGCCGAGGCGCTGGCGCTGCGCGGACTGGCCTGGATCGCGGGCGACGACGATCGCCTCATGCGTTTCCTGGGGCTGACCGGGACCGACCTGGACGCCCTGCGCGCGCGGGCAGCCGACCCGGCCTTCCTGGGCGGGGTGCTGGACTGCCTGTTGGGCGACGAGGGCTGGGTGATCGAGTTCGCCGGCGATGCCGGCCTCGACCCGATGCTGGTCGCGGCCGCCCGCCGCCAGTTGCCGGGTGCCGGGCAGGAGGACCATTCATGACCACGGCCCCGACGCCGCACACCGCCTCCTCCGGCCGGGCCGGGCTGGTCGCCTGGTGCCTCTACGACTTCGCGAACTCGGCTTTCCCCACCGTCATCATCACCTTCGTCTTCTCGGCCTATTTCGTGCGCGGCGTGGCGGCCGACGTGGAAACCGGCACGGCCGCCTGGGGCCACGCCATGGCCCTGGCCGGCCTCGCCACCGCCATACTGGGGCCGGTGCTGGGGGCCGTCGCCGACCGCACCGGCCGGCGCAAGCCGTGGATCCTGCTGTTTTCGCTGATCTGCATCCTGGCCGGCGGCGCCATGTGGTTCGTGCGCCCCGACCCCGGCTACATGCTGCTCGGCCTCGTGCTGGCAGTGGTGGCCTCGATCGCCTTCGAAGTGGCGACCGTCTTCTACAATGCGATGCTGCCCGACATCGTGCCCCCCGGCCGGCTCGGCCGCTGGTCGGGCTGGGCCTGGGGCATCGGCTATCTGGGCGGCCTGCTGTGCCTGGTGGTGGCGCTGTTCGGCTTGGTGATGACGCCGACGCCGCTCTTCGGGCTGGACAAGGCGACGTCGGAGCATGTGCGGGCGGTGGCCCCGCTGACGGCGATCTGGTTCGCCGTCTTTGCCCTGCCCTTCTTCGTCCTGACGCCCGACCGGCCGGCGACCGGCATCGCGCCGATGGCAGCCGCCCGGGCCGGCCTTGCCCGCATCGCCCATACGCTGCGCCACCTGGGGGCGGAGCGGAACATCGCCCGCTTCCTTGTCTCGCGCCTCTTCTACACCGATGCGCTGAACACCCTCTTCGCCTTCGGCGGCATCTATGCCGCCGGCACCTTCGGCATGGGCTTCGACGAGGTCATCATGTTCGGCATCGCGCTGAACGTGACGGCCGGCCTGGGGGCGGCCGCCTTCGCCTGGGTCGACGACCGCATCGGCCCGAAGCCCACCATCCTGATGGCGATCGCCGGGCTGGCCGTGTTCGGCACGGCCGTGCTGCTGATCGAGAGCAAGCTGTGGTTCTGGATCTTCGGCCTGGGCATCGGCATCTTCGTCGGCCCGGCCCAGGCCGCCAGCCGCTCGCTGATGGCCCACCTGGCCCCGCCCGAGCGGGAAAGCGAGATGTTCGGGCTGTTCGCCCTGTCGGGCAAGATCACGTCCTTCATGGGCCCGGCGCTCCTGGCCTGGGCGACGCTCGCCTTCGACAGCCAACGCGCCGGCATGGCCACCATCATCGTCTTCTTCGCGATCGGATTTTTCCTGCTGCTGGGCGTCGACGGCCGTCGCCAGGGCTGGACGGGAGAGGCGCGAAACCCCACATCTCCTTCAGTTTAGAATTATTCCAAGGAGAGCAATCGTGCGGAACACCCGGATCGACCTGGCGCCCGACGTGCGGGAGAAGATGATCGAACTCCTGAACGCGCGCCTGGCCGACGCGATCGACCTGAAGCTCCAGGCCAAGCAGGCCCACTGGAACGTCAAGGGCGCGAACTTCATCGCCATCCACGAACTGTTCGACGCCATCGCCACCCGGGTGGACGCCCAGGTCGACGACCTGGCGGAACGCGTGACCGCCCTGGGCGGCATCGCCGAGGGCACGTTGCAGGCCGTCGCAGGCCGCACGAAGCTGGCCACCTACCCGGTCGCCATCGGCGGCGGCCAGCATGTGGCCCGCCTGGCCGACGCGATTGCGGTCTATGGCAAGGGCGCCCGGGCGGCGATCGACACGGCGACCGATGCCGGCGATGCCGACACGGCCGACATCTTCACCGGCATCTCGCGCGCGGCGGACAAGGACCTGTGGTTCCTGGAGGCCCACCTCGAAGGGTAGGGGCCCTTCTCCCCCTCAGTGACGGAAGTGGCGGTGGCCCGTCAGGACCATCGCCAGTCCCGCTTCGTCAGCAGCCGCGATTACCTCGGCGTCGCGCATCGAGCCGCCCGGCTGGATGACCGCGGTCGCGCCGGCCGCCGCCGTCGCCAGCAGGCCGTCGGCGAAGGGGAAGAAGGCGTCGGAGGCCGCGACCGCGCCCTTGGCCGGGCTTTCCGTCAGGCCGGCGATGCGGCCGGCCTCCTCGGCCTTCCAGGCGGCCATGCGGGCGCTGTCGACACGGCTCATCTGGCCTGCACCGATGCCGACCGTGGCGCCGTCGCGGGCATAGACGATGGCGTTCGACTTCACATGCTTGGCGATGGTGAAGGCGAAGACGAGGTCGGCCATCTCCTGCGGCGTCGGCTGCCGCTTCGTCACCACCTGGAGGGCGGCGGGGTCGATGGCGCGCGCGTCGCGCGTCTGCAGCAGATAGCCTCCGGCGACCGAGCGCAGGTTCATCGCCGCCGCCGCCGGATCGGGCATGCCGCCTGTCAGCAGCAGCCGCAGGTTGGCCTTGCGCGCCAGGGCAGCCATGGCTTCTTCGGTGGCATCGGGTGCGATGATCACCTCCAGGAACAGCTTGCCGAAGGCATCGACCAGTGCCTTGTCCAGCGGCCGGTTGATGGCGACGATGCCGCCGAAGGCGCTGACGGGATCGCAGGCCAGTGCCCGGCCCCAGGCATCCAGGATCGTCGCCCCGGTGGCGACGCCGCAGGGGTTGGCATGCTTGACGATGACGACGGCGGGCTGGACGAACTCCGCCGCCAGTTCGAAGGCGGCGTCGGTGTCGTTGAAGTTGTTGAAGCTCAGTTCCTTGCCCTGCACCTGCCGGGCGGTCGCCACCCCGGCCCGCTGCTCGCCGGTCGTGTAGAAGGCCGCCTGCTGGTGCGGGTTCTCGCCATAGCGCAGCACCTGGCGGCGCTCGGCCGCGGCCACGAAGGTGGCCGGGAAGGTCTCGCCCGCCTGGGCCGCCATCCAGCCGGCGACGGCGGCGTCGTAGGCGGCGGTGTGGGCATAGGCCTCGGCCGCCAGGCGCCGCCGCAGGGGCAGCGTGGTGCCGCCGCCATGGGCGGACAGTTCCTCCAACAGCGCCGGATACTGCGCGGGCGCGGTCACCACGGCCACGAAGTCATGGTTCTTGGCGGCCGCCCGGATCATCGCCGGGCCGCCGATGTCGATGTTCTCGACGCACTCGTCCCACGCCGCCCCGCGCGCCACCGTCTCGCGGAAGGGGTAGAGGTTGACGATGACGAGGTCGATCGGCCGGATGGCGTGGCGCTCCATGGCCGCCAGGTGCTCGGCCTCGTCGCGCCTGGCCAGGATGCCGCCATGCACGGTCGGGTGCAGGGTCTTCACCCGGCCGTCCATGATCTCCGGGAAGCCGGTATGGGCGGATACCTCGGTCACCGCGATCCCGGCCGCGGCCAGCGCCTTGGCCGAGCCGCCGGTCGACAGGATCTCCACCCCGTGTGCAGCCAGGGCGCGGCCCAGTTCCACCAGGCCGGTCTTGTCGGAAACGGAAATGATCGCGCGCGCGATCGAAACGGGCGTGGCATCGGCCATGGCGGCAAACCGGCTATGAGGGGGAATTCGCCCGGAACCTAGCCAGCGCCCATCGGCACGGCAAGCCGGGCGTCGATTCGCCGCGGTGGCGCGGCCATCAGGCAACGCCGGTTCAGCCCGGTTTGCCCCTGTTCAAAATCGGATCGGTAATCTGGATCAGGTATGCTTCGAGATCCTTGATGTCATCGAAAGATATGCCTTCGCCGCGCTCGATTTCCTTCACTCCCACATCGATCGCCGCATGCAATGCGGCCCGCCGGATCTCTTGCTCCTCAATCAGGTTCAGAGCAGCAGCGATCACATCGCGCGGATTTTTGTAGCGGCCGTCGGCAATCAGTTCGTCGATCAGCCTGTCATGCTCATCGGAGATCGTGAAACTCCGCGTTATCGTTGCGACGTCCATCACTGCACCTCCAGGAACAGTCGAGCTCTATATCGCCGCCAATGCCTACTCCCCCGCGGCCGCCTGTTCGGGAACCTGCGGGCGATAGTCCGGGACCAGCCGTTGCAGCATCGCCAGGGTGGCGTCGGGGCGGCCGGCGCGGGCGGTCTCGACGATTTCGTCCAGGCCGCGGGCGAGGAAGGCGGCGTCGACGGTGCGCGGAGCGGCACGGCGGATCGCCGGGTGGGCGGTCGACATCAGTGCCTCGGAATCGTGGAACAGCTCCTCGGTCATCTTCTCGCCCGGGCGCAGGCCGACGAAGGCGATCTGGACGTCCGTGTCGGGGCGCCGGCCGGCCAGGCGGATCATCTGCCGGGCGAGGTCGAGGATGCGGACGGGCTCGCCCATGTCGAGGACGAAGATCTCGCCAGCCGGCTCGTCGCCCTCGACCCCCAGGACGGAGGCCTGCAGGACCAGCTCGACCGCCTCGCGCACGGTCATGAAATAGCGGGTCATCTCCGGATGGGTGACGGTCAGGGGGCCGCCGGCCGCCAATTGGCGCTGGAACAGCGGCACCACAGACCCGGTGGAGCCCAGCACGTTGCCGAAGCGCACGGTGACGAAGCGGGTGCCGCGCTCGCGCCGCCGCTCCACCAGGTCGAGGGACTGGCAGTAGCTTTCGGCCAACCGCTTGGTGGCGCCCATCACATTGACCGGGTTGACCGCCTTGTCGGTGGAGATCAGCACCATCGCCAGCACGCCGGTCGCCCGGCAGGCGTCGGCCACGTTGCGGGTGCCCGCCGCATTGGTCATCACCCCTTCCAGGGGGTTCAGCTCCACCATCGGCACATGCTTCAAGGCACCCGCGTGGAAGACCAGCTCCGGCGCGGCCGCCTGGAAGGCGGCGTCGACCCGCAGGCGGTCGCGCACGTCGGCCAGGATGGCGGTGCGCGGCAGGTCGGGGTGGCGCTCGGCCATCTCCATGTCGATGGTGTAGAGATTGAATTCGCTGGCATCGAGCAGCGCCAGGTGGGTCGGGCCGAAGGCCGCGATCTGGCGCACCAGTTCGCCGCCGATGGTGCCACCCGCGCCCGTGACCAGCACCCGCCGGCCGGCCACCAGCGCCCGCATGCGGTCGCGCTCCAGCACCGCCTGCGGCCGGCCCAGCAGGTCCTCGATCGCGACCGGGCGCACGGCCACGGGGTCGTCCACGCCGTCGCGCAGGTCGGTCAGGCGCGGCAGGCGGGCCAGCGTCAGCCCTTCGGCCGTGGCCTCCTCCACCAGCCGGCTGAGGCGCGCGGGGTCGATGTCCTCCTTGGTCACGATCAGGCGCTGCGGCCGCCGGCCGGCCAGCGTCAGCCCTTTCAGGACCGTGGCGAACTCGTCGATCGTGCCCAGCACGTCGACCTTGCGGATCTCCCGCCCGACGCGGCCCGACCGATCGGCCAGGATGCCGATGACCTGGAAGGGCGCGTCGCGCCGGCTGTCCATCTCGCGGATGAAGGTCTCGGCCGGGTCGCCCGCCCCCACCAGCACGACCGGGATGCGCCGCATCGCCTCGCCCGCCCCCTCGCGGCGCAGCACGGTGTCGAGCCGCCCGTCCTTCAGCACGCGGTAGAGCGCGCGCGGGCCGGCCAGCATCGCCGCCAGCACGAACCAGTTGATGACCAAGCTGGAGCGCGGCAGCATCTCCAGCCGGGTGGCGATGAACACCAGGACCGTGAAGACGACGATGGTGATGCTGACGGCGCGACCGATCGCCAGCATGTCGTCGAGCGAGGCATAGCGCCAGATGCCGCGATAGAGCCCGGTCATCCAGGACACGACGCCGCAGACGGCGGCCAGCGTGGCGGCGTGGCCCAGCAGGTAATCCGCCGGATACTGGGCGAACCCGTCGGCCCCCAGGCGCAGGTAGAGCGCGACGGGAAAGGACAGCGCCGCCATGCCGATATCGTGGGCATAGGCGATCAGCGCGCGATAATTGGGCCTGGTCATCATGTTCGCGGCCGATCCTAGCACGCCCAGTGAACGCTATTCACGGGGGAGCGCTATTCACGGGCGAGCGCGGCCATCAGGGCCGCCAGTTCGTCCGCGGGGGGAACGGCGGGGCGCCAGCCCAGCCCCGCCAGCCCGTCCGGCGCCACTTCCAGCGGCTGGGTCAGGCGGGCGACAGCGCCTCGGCCGAGCAGCAGCCCCGCCCCCCGCAACAGGGAAACCGGCACCGGCAGCAGCCGCATGGGACGGTGGGCCGCCCGTGCCAGGGCGGCCGCCAGCTCCGCCGTGGTCGGGTGCCAGTCGGCCACCAGCAGGCGACGCCCGACCGCGCCCGGATGGGTCAGGCCCAGTTCGATCGCCTGCGCCAGGTTGGAGACGCCCACCAGGCTGCGGCGGTTCGCCAGCCGCCCGAATGGCAGCGGCAGGCCGCTGCGCGCCAGCCGGGCCAGCGCCCGCAGGTTGGCCCGCACCCCCGGCCCATAGACCAGGGGCGGGCGCAGGATCAGCGGCTCCAGCCCCGGCATCGCCAGCAGCAGGTCCTCGGCCGCCAGCTTGGAGCGGCCATAGGCATCTTCCGGTGCCGGCCGGTCGTCGTCGCGGAAGGGCCGGCCGACCGTGGTCCGCTCGCCCATGACCTTGACGGAGCTGAGGAAGACGAAGCGGCGGACACCGGCGGCGACCGCCGCCTCCGCCAGCCCCCGGGTGGCCGCGACATTGACCGCGGCAAAGGCGGCGTCCGGGTCGGCCGCGCCCTCGCGCATGACATGGACCCGCGCCGCCAGGTGGGCCACCGCATCGACCCCCGCCAGCGCCGGCCGCCAGTCGACCGGGCCGGCAAGATCGCCGATCGGGCACGCGATAGTGCCGGCCGGCGCATCGTCTGCATTGCGGACGGCCGCCATCACCGAATGCCCCGCACCCATCAGGCGGGCCACCACGGCGCGGCCGACGAAGCCCGCGGCGCCGGTTACCAGCACCTTCATCGCCGCCGCCCCAGTTCGACCAGCAGGGCCGCCACGATCGCCGAAGCGACAGCAAGGGCCGGCCAGGGTGCCGCCAGCGACCACAGGGCGCAGGCGACCAGCAGCACGTCGCACGCGCCGACGCGCAGCGCGACCGCGGCATGGGACAGGCCGGCCTGGGTCGCCCGCTGATAGAAATGCTGGCGATGGGCCTGCCAGACCTTCTCCGCCCGCAGCGCCCGCCGCAGCAGCGTCAGGGTGGCGTCAGCCAGGTAGTAGAGCGGCAGGATGAGGGCGGCGGCCCACTGCCCGGACGCCGCCAGCGCCAGCAGCAGCCCGCCCGCCAGGTAGCCCAGCGGCACGCTGCCGACATCGCCCAGGAAGACGCGGGCCGGGTGCCAGTTCCACGCCAGGAACCCGGCCGCCCCCGCCGCCAGCACCAGCCCGTACCCCGCCGCATCGGCCGGCCCCGTCGCCAGCGCCACCAGGGCCAGGCCGCAGCCGAGCGCCATCGTCTCGACCCCGCTGATGCCGTCGATGCCATCCATGAAGTTGTAGAGATTGACGAACCAGACCCAGGCGACGGCGGCCAGCGCCATGTCGAGCCAGCCCGGCAGCCAGCCTTGCGCGATCGGCGCGGGGAGCAGGGACACCACCGGCACGACCGCCACCAGTTGGACCAGCAGCCGCAGGCGGACCGGCAGCCCGCCGCGATCGTCGCGCCACGACACCGCCATCAGCAGCAAGGCACCCGTCGCCATGGCCCACGCCATCGCCGGCCCATCCAGCAGGAAGGCCAGCAGGCACCAGCCGCCCAGCACCGGCGGCAGCAGGCCGAGGCCACCGCCGCGCGGCGTCGGCACCTGGTGGGAAGAGCGGTCGTTCGGCTGGTCGAGGATGGCGCGCTGCCCCAGCCAACGGGTGACGCGGCCCGTCGCCAACCAGGCAAGCAGGCCCACCAGTGCTGCCAGCGCGACCAGGTAGGGCGGGACGGCCGGGATCACCACGCCAGCGCTCTCGATGGGGGCGTCAGCCGCGACGATCCTCGCGCTGGAGGGCCCATTTCACCTTGGCGCCCTCCGGACCGGTTTCCCCGCTCAACAGGATCTGCCGCGTGCGCCGCGGATCGCCCCGGCCGCCCAGATAGACGCTGTCGGCCAGGCTGACCGCGGCGCCGGCGACACGGAGCCGCCAGGCAAGCCCGCTCGGGCTGCGCAGGAAGGCGGCCGATCCGCCCTGCGTGACGGAGACCTGGATCGACGGATGCAGGTGGAAGCGGATGGCGAAGGCGCGGCCGGCCTCCCCCTCCAGCCGATCCTCCCCGCGCAGGTCGTCGCCGGTGGCGGCCAGGTAGAGCACGCGGTGATGGACCACGCGGTGGGAATGGAGATAGCCGTCATGGCTGAGTTCCAGCAGGCTGGCCCCATCCGCCTCCCGCCGGTCGCAGGTGACATGGCGTGGCCGGCGGCCGATGCCGCGGCCGGCAATGATCTCCGCACTGTTGCGGTCGTCGATCGACAGCGTGGAATGGGCGGCCGTCGCGCGCTGGGCCAGGTCCCAATCGCCGGCACCCGTCGGGTGGGCGCCGCAATTGACGATCAGACGCTCCTTGCCGATCGACATCTCGAAGGACAGCGCACCCGCATGAGCGCCGCGGTCGTAGCCGCGCGGCGGCGGCAGGCCGGTATCGACCAGCACCAGCGTCTTCTCGGCCACCATGCGCTGGAAGCCGGTATGGGGCGCGCTCAGCGGCGGGCGCCCCTTGGCGTCGGCATGCAGCAGCAGCGTGTCGAGCCATTTCGGCTCGCCCTCGCGGCTGCCGTTGAAGAGGGCGAGGCCGCCGTCGCTGTGGCGGAAGAAGCGCAGGAGCGGCGCCGAGCGGTCGATGGCCTGGGTCAGGCTGTCGGGAATCGGGTGGCGGGCGCCAGCGAGCGCGCCGCGGATTTCCACCAGATGGGCCAGCACCCGGCCCTGGGCCGCGGGATTGCGCGACAGGTGGCCGCCATCGGCCGCGATCTGGCGCGGCAATTCGCGGTCGAGGATGCGCAGCGCCCGGCGAATCTGCCCCTCGGCCCCGACCATCGAGGTGCCGACCGCGACCATGCCCTTGGCGGCGGCAATGCAGCCCTCGCCGTCCAGCTCCCAGCTCGCCACCCGCGCCAGGTGGCGGCAGCCGGCGGCGATGCCGTCGAGCAGGCGGCGGTCGAAGGCCGGGTCGGAGCTGCCCGCGAACCAGTCGGCATGGGCCAGCAGCGCGAACAGGCGATCGCCCAGCACGTCGCTGCGCCAGGCGATCGGCTGCCACAAGGGCGGGATCGCCAGCCATTCGTCGACCAGTTGGCGTGCCTTGGCGGCGGCCGCCGGGGTGCCGATCGCGCGCAGGTCGCGCATCCAGCGGAACCCGTGCATGGCGGCCAGGGTGGAGTTGGGCAGGACGGCCATCCGCCACATGCCGTCCACCCGCACGCGGTCGCCCGCCACGCGCAGCTCGCCCTGCATGATGTGGCCGCCCTGGATGGGATCGCCCGCCCAGGGGTCGATCGGCAGGCGCGCCACCGAGCGCGGCTTGGAGCCGACCAGCGTCCAGCGATAGGTGGGGCTGTCGAACAGGGTGGACGCGACCGCGCGGGCCACCCGCCGCCCCCAGTGCGACGCGCCGCCGCCACCTGCCGCGCCGGGAGCCGCCCCCACGGCCGCCATGGCTAGGGCCGGCCCTTCAGCCGCGCGATGTTGCTGGCATAGGCATCCGGCCCGCCGGTGAAGGATGCCGTGCCCGCCACCAGCATGTCCGCCCCGGCGGCAACGCAGGCCTGGGCCGTCTCGACATTGACGCCGCCATCGACCTCCAGGTCGATCGGGCGTTCGCCGGCATCGATGCGGGCGCGCAAGGCGCGGATCTTGTCGAGCTGGCTGGCGATGAAGGCCTGGCCGCCGAAGCCCGGATTGACCGACATCACCAGGACCAAGTCGATATCGTCCCAGAGATGGTCCAGCGCGGCCACGGGCGTCGCGGGGTTGAGCGCGATGCCGGCCTTGCGGCCGAGCGACTTGATGAGCTGCACGGTGCGGTGGGTATGCGGCCCGGCATCGGGATGGACCGTCAGGATGTCGGCGCCGGCCTCGGCAAAGGCGGGCAGCAGGCCATCCACCGGGCTGCACATCAGGTGCACGTCGAACGGCAGCCGGGTCAGCGGCCGCAGCGCCCGGACCACCCCCGGACCGATGGTCAGGTTGGGGACGTAGTGGCCGTCCATCACGTCGATATGGATGAGGTCGGCGCCGGCGGCGTCCATCGCCCGCACCTCGTCGCCAAGACGCGCGAAATCCGCCGAGAGGATCGACGGTGCGATGCGCACCTTCTGCCGCATGTCGCTACCTATCAATTGACCGGGAGTCGCCGCAAGCGGGCGGCGAAGAATCCGTCCATGCCACCCGTCTCGCGCCAATAGGACGGCAGCGTACGCAACATGCCGTCGGCCGTCACCGCCTCGGGCAGGCCGGGCAGTTCGTCCGGCGCGATCGGGTCGATCGCGACCGGCGCGCCGCCGGCCAGCAGGGCTGCGATGCGGGCCGCCCCCTCCTCCGGCTGCAGCGAGCAGGTGACGAAGACGATGTGCCCGCCCGGCCGCACCATCTCGACCGATGCCGCCAGCAGCGCGTCCTGCACGGCCGTCAGGCGCTCCAGCTCGTCGCGATGGCGCAGGTGCAGGATGTCGGGGTGGCGGCGGATCGTGCCGGTGGCCGAGCAGGGTGCATCGACCAGGATCGCGTCGGCCAACGCGGCCGGGCGCCAAGCGGTGGCATCCGCCGTCACGATCTCGGCCGGCAGACCCAGCCGGCCGAGATTCTCGGCCAGCAGTCGGCAGCGCCGCGGCGACAGGTCGACCGCCGTGACATGGGCACCGGCCACCGCAAGCTGGGCGCTCTTGCCGCCAGGGGCAGCACACAGGTCGATGACCGACCGGCCGGCGATATCGCCCAGCAGGCGGACCGGCAGGGTGGCGGCCGCGTCCTGCACCCACCATTCCCCTTCGGCATAGCCAGGCAGGGCCGCAACCGCGCCGGCATCGACCACCCGGACGGAGCCGGTCGGGCCTACCAATCCGCCGATCTTCTGTGCCCAGCCTTCGGGATCGGACTTCACCGTCAGGTCGAGCGGCGGGTCGTCCAGATGCGCCAACGCGATCGCAGCCGCCGCCTCGGCACCGTAGGCACGCTCCCAGCTCGTCCACAGCCATTGCGGCGTGTTCTTGCGCGCCGCGGCCGTGCCCTCGCGCGGGGCATGGCCGCCGGCGGCGACGCGGCGCAGGACGGCGTTGACGAGACCCTTCAAGCGGTCGGTGCCATGCCCGCTCACCGTCTCGACGGTGGCCGAGACCGCCGCATGGGCCGGCGTGCCGAGATGGACGAGTTGGCCCACGCCCAGGCGCAGCGCCGTCCGCGCGCGCGGGTGTGCGCCTTCCAGCGGCACCGTCAGATAGCCCGCCAGCACCGCGTCGATCTCGCCGAGCCGGCGCAGCACGGTCGCCACCAGCATTCGGACGAAGGCGCGGTCGCGGCCCGTCACGCCGCTGGGATCGGCATCCGACAGGGCGTCGTCGAGCGGCCGCTGCTGTTCCAGCACGGCAAAGAGCACCGCCGCCGCGGCGCGACGCGCCGGCAGGCCGGCGGCCGGTTCACGGGAGACCTTCAACATGTCTGGAACGGGATCCTTCGGGGCGCCGCGGTGCCGGGGTTCCGGCACCGCGGGCCTGGCTCATCCCCAGGGACGGCGGCGGGGCGGGGCGGCCGCTGCCGGCCGGCGGCCGATGCCCATGCGCTGGGCCAGCTCCTCCAGCCGCGCGACGCGATTCTCGACCGCGGGGTGGGTCGAGAACAGGCTGTCGGCGCCCCGGCCATGCAGGGGATTGTAAATGAACATATGGGCGGTGGCCGGGTTGCGTTCGGCATCTTCATTGGGGATCGCATCGGCCGCACGGTGGATGTTCTCCAGGGCCGAGGCCAGCCACATCGGCTGGCCCGCGATCTCGGCCCCGATGCGATCGGCCTCGTACTCGCGGGAGCGCGAGATTGCCATCTGTACCAGGGCCGCCGCCATCGGCGCCAGGATCATCAGCAGGATGCCGCCAATCATGCCGACGCCGCCGCGATTCTCGCCGTTGCCGCCGGTGGCGCCGCTGAACATCGCCATGTTGGCCAGCATGCCGATGGCGCCCGCGATGGTCGCGGTGATGGTCATCGTCAGGGTGTCCCGGTTCTTCACATGGGCGATCTCGTGCGCCATGACACCGGCGATCTCCTCGGTCGACAGCCGGTCGAGCAGGCCGGTGGTCGCGGCCACCGCGGCATTCTGCGGGTTGCGCCCGGTCGCGAACGCGTTCGGCTGGTCGTTCTCCATGATGTAGACGCGCGGCATCGGGATCTCGGCGCGCTGGGCCAACTGCTCGACAATGTTGTAGAGCCCCGGCGCCGACTGGCGGTCGACCTCGGTCGCGCCATACATGCGCAGCACGACCTTGTCGGAGTTCCAGTAGGCGAAGACGTTCATCGCGGCTGCGATCAGGAACGCGATGACCATGCCCTGCGGGCCGCCGATCAGGAACCCGATGCCGGCGAACAGCGCCGTCAGGACGGCGACCAGGACACCCGTGCGCAGATAGTTGCTCATTCTTGCGTTATTCACCTCCGACGCTGGAAATGGCCCGATGGCCGGGCGGCTTCAAGTCCCTACGCCCGGTGTGCTCTTGCGCCCCCTTGGCATCCTGCCGCCGAGGCGTATCTTCGTCGCTATGACCGTCACCAAGGAATCCGGGCCGCAGCCCGAGTCCGCCCGGCCCGCGCCGCCGGCATCCCCCGCCACGCCGGCCACCGAAATGCCCAAGGAGATCGGCGGGCCCAAGGGGCCGGAACCGACGCGCCACGGCGATTGGCACTATAACGGCCGCTGCACCGACTTCTGAGCCGGCCCACGCCAGGCATGTGACGCGCCATATATGTAAAGAGACGGTGATTTGGCCGGCTCGCGTCGGCGTGCTACAGGAGCGCCGCCCCCCGCGGGCCCCAGCCCGCCTCCGGAAGCAGCCGCGCCCTTGCCCGAACTCGCCGTCGTCATCCCGGTCCGCAACGAGGCCGACAATATCGCGCCCCTGGTGGCCGAAATCCGTGCTGCCCTCGCCGGCCGCATTCCCTACGAGATCGTCTATGTCGACGATGGCAGCAGCGACGATACCGTCCAGCGCATCCGCGCGTTGCAGGCGACGGTGCCGGAACTGCGCGTCGTGCGCCACCGCGCCAGTTGCGGCCAGAGTGCGGCGGTGCGCACCGGGGTGCGCGCGGCCCGGGCGCCCTGGATCGCCACGCTCGACGGCGACGGCCAGAACGACCCGGCCGACATTCCCGGCCTGTGGGCGATGGCGACCGGCCCCGATGCGCCGCCCGGCCTGGGCCTGGTCGCCGGCCGGCGGACCAAGCGGCGCGACACGGCCGCCAAGCGCTGGGCATCCCGGATCGCCAACGGCATCCGCTCGCGGCTGCTGGGCGACGACACGCCGGATACCGGTTGCGGGCTGAAGCTCTTCCGCCGCGACGAGTTCCTCGACCTGCCGGGATTCGACCACATGCACCGCTTCCTGCCGGCCCTCTTCATCCGGCGCGGGCAGAAGGTGGTGTCGGTGCCGGTCAACCACCGGCCGCGCACCCAGGGGCGGTCCAACTACGGCAACCTCGACCGGCTGCTGGTGTCGTTCGGCGACCTGGTCGGCGTCATGTGGCTGATGCGCCGGGGCAAGCGGCCAGACATCCTTCCGGATGACATCCATCCGGGCGACATCCTTCCCGAGAGCGAGTGAGGCCCCGCGATGGATTTCGACATTCCGACCTTCTGGCTGATCATCGGCTTCGCCGGCCAGGCACTCTTCTCGGCTCGCTTCTTCGTCCAGTGGATCATGAGCGAGAAGCTGAAGAAGAGCGTGATCCCGGTCGCCTTCTGGTACTTCAGCGTCTTCGGCGGCATCACCCTGCTGGCCTATGCCATCCACCGCGAGGACCCGGTCTTCATCGCCGGCCAGGGTCTTGGCCTGCTCGTCTATGCCCGCAACCTGTGGTTCATCTGGAAGGAACGGCAAGAGGGGAATGCGGCCTCATAGGGCATCCCCCTTATCGCCGACTGGCTACATCCAGCGGCGCCACTACCCCTTGCCACGCAGTGCCGCGGACGACCGCACACAGACGAGAATCGGCTGTCACCATCGGAATACCTAGATTCCTGGCAGCGATCAGATAGACGCAGTCATAGACCGGATGACGCAGGCTCGCCGCCAGTTCAAATGCGGCAACGGTGATGGGAGCCGTCGGAATCAAGGAATGAAAGACCATTTCCAGGCCTTTCAGCGCTCCGGCTGCGTTCTCTGCCGTGATCTCGCCTCGGCGATTGCAGCGCCATAAGGCGTTGGCCACTTCCGGCAGAATGATGTCCGGCGCGACGAGATCATCGCCCCCACCAACGATGGCCCGGGCCTGCTCGGAATCGGCTTCGTCCAGATACCACTTGCAGGCGATCGACGCGTCGATGAGGAGCATTGCCGCCTACCGTCGTTCCCGCTCCTCCCGGATGACGTCCGTACTGTCGACGGTGATGCGCCCACGCGTCGTTGCGCGAATTCGGTCCATCTCCGCCAGGAGCTGCTCCCGGTTCGGTCTGGCGGCCTCCTGCAGGATCTCCCTCACCTGTTGCTCCAGCGACAGGTTGGCGAGCCTTGCTCGATGCTTAAGCCGCTCGATCACCAGATCGTCGAGATTGCGGACCAGAATCTGCCCCATCGAAGAGCCTCGAATTGCAGTGCTATCGCGATGATAGCTGATCCGAAACAGGTCGACAATCAGGCCGCCAGCGATCCCAGCTTCTCCGGCCGCGGGCCGCCCGTGGCCCAGTCCAGCAGTTCCACCGTATGCACGACCGGGGTGCCGGTTCCCGATGCCAGTTGCGTCATGCAGCCGATGTTGCCGGTGGCGATGACGGCCGGGACCGTAGCGGCGAGGTTGGCCAGCTTGCGGTCGCGCAGGCGGGTCGCCAGTTCCGGTTGCAGCAGGTTGTAGGTGCCGGCCGAGCCGCAGCAGAGATGGCCCTCGGCCGGCTCCGACACGGTGAAGCCTGCCGCCGCCAGCAGCGCCTTCGGCGCCTCGCGCACGCGCTGGCCGTGCTGGAGCGAACAGGCGGCGTGGTAGGTCACGCGCACGGGCGGCAGTTCCACCCGCGGGCCGAGACCCAGCCCCTCGACGACCTCCGAGACGTCCTTGGCCAGGGCGGACACCCGCGCGGCCTTGTCGGCCCAGGCCGGGTCGCCCCGCAGCATGAAGCCGTAGTCCTTCACCGTCGTGCCGCAGCCCGACGCGTTGACGACAATGGCGTCCAGCCCCTGCCCCTCGATCTCGCGTGTCCAGGCGTCCACGTTGGCGCGGGCCTGGTCGAGTGCCGGATGCTCGCGGCCCATATGGTGGACCAGCGCGCCGCAGCAGCCGGCGCCCCGGGCCACCACCACCTCGCAGCCGAGCCGTGTCAGCAGGCGCACGGTCGCCTCGTTGATCGCCGGGTCCAGCACCTTCTGGGCGCAGCCTTCGAGCAGGGCAACGCGCTTGATGCGGGGGGCCGTGGCAGGGAAGGTGCGCGGCCCTTCCTGCGCCGAGGGCCCGGGAACGTTGCGTGGCACCATGCGGAACATGGCGCCGATTCGCCCCGGCAGGCGCCGGCCGACCGGCCCCGCCAGGGCCGCCCCCGCCAGTGCCAGGCGGAACGCCAGCGGCCGCGGCAGGACGAAAGCCAGCAGGCCGCGCAGCACGCGGTCGGGCCAGGGCCGGCGGCCCGTCTCCTCGATATGACGGCGGGCGTGGTCGACCAGGTGCATGTAGTGCACGCCCGACGGGCAGGTCGTCATGCAGGACAGGCAGGAGAGGCAGCGGTCGATGTGCGGTACCACGTCCTCGGTCGCCGGCCGCTCGTTCTCCAGCATCTCCTTGATGAGATAGATGCGGCCGCGCGGGCTGTCGCGCTCGTCGCCCAGCAGCACATAGGTCGGGCAGGTGGCGGTGCAGAAGCCGCAATGGACGCAGGCGCGCAGAATCTTGTCCGCCTCGGCGATATCCGGGTCGGCCAGCCGCGCGAGGGAGAAGTTGGTCTGCATGCCGGGGCCTAGAGGTCGGCGGCCATGCGGCCGGGGTTGAGGATGCGCCGCGGGTCGAACTGGTCCTTCACCCGGCGCGCGAGCGCGGCCAGCCCGGCCGGCTGGGGATGAAACGGCGGCACCACGGCGCGCACGGCCTCGGGCGCGCGCAGCAGGGTGGCATGGCCGCCGACCGCGTCCACCGCTGCCCGCACGGTCCGCGCACCGGCATCACCGGTGGCAGCCGTCGCCAGCCAGACCAGCCCGCCGCCCCAGTCGAACAGGGTTTCGCACGCCAGGTCGCGGGCGATCGCGGCGGCGACGCCGGGCCCGTCCATGGGGGCGACCGACAGGCGCCAGAGGGCAGCCCCTGCATCGGGCAGCAGG
The DNA here is from genome assembly GCF_006738645.1 of Stella humosa. Classification (GTDB taxonomy): domain Bacteria; phylum Pseudomonadota; class Alphaproteobacteria; order ATCC43930; family Allostellaceae; genus Allostella; species Allostella humosa. Next base: position 4,197,301 of record NZ_AP019700.1, read on the forward strand.
CTCGCCACGTCGCGGATCTCGGCCCACAGGCGGGCCGAACGCATGGAATGCAGTTCCTCGACCGCGCCGCGGGCACCCAGCAGCTCGCGCAAGGCAGCGCAGCGCACGGCGACCGAGGGCTCCGGCCCCTCGACCCGCACGGCCGTCACCGAAACGCCGGCCGCACGCACGAAATCGACAGTGGAGCGGGCCGCCACGGCGGCCGGCAGATGGGCGGCCGACGCCACCTCGTGCGGGCTGCCCAGGGCTGCCGCCATCGCCGCCGTCGCCGCCACGGCATCGGCCCCGAACAGCAGCACGGTGCGCGTCTTCTCGGGCACCGGCAGCACCTTGAAGGTGACGAGGTGCAGGGCCGCCAGCGTGCCGTGCGAGCCCGCCACCAGCTTGCACAGGTCATAGCCGGTGACGTTCTTCACCACGCGGCCGCCGGACTTGAAGGCTTCGCCACGACCGCTGACCGCCTCGAACCCCAGGAAATGGTCGCGCGCGGCCCCGGCCTTGATGCGGCGCGGGCCGGCGAGGTTGGTGGCGATCACCCCGCCGATCGTCTGTGCGCCGGCCGGCCCGCCATAGAGCGGGCCATGGTCGGGCGGCTCGAAGGCCAGCATCTGGCCGCGCGCGGCCAGTTCGGCCTCGATCGCCGCCAGCTTCGTGCCGGCGCGGGCCGACATCACCAGTTCCTCGGGCTCGTAGAGGGTGACGCCGGTCAGGCCGGACAAGTCGAGCGTCGTCGCGGCCTGCATCGGCCGGCCCAGGCCGCGCTTGGTGCCGGCACCCACCAGTTCCAGCGGCGCGCCGTCGGCCAGCGCGCCCGCAACCATCTCCGCCAGGCGGGCGGGGTCGTCGGGGGTGAGGATCATCAGAAGCGCGGCAGGTCGGGAAAGGGCAGCTTGCCGCCCGAGACATGCAGGCGGCCCAGCTCGGCACAGCGATGCAGCGTCGGGAAGACCTTGCCGGGGTTCAGCAGGCCGTCCGGGTCGAAGGCGCATTTCAGGCGCTGCTGATGGGCCAAATCGGACTCGTTGAACATCGTGCCCATCAGGTCGCGCTTCTCCACCCCCACCCCGTGCTCGCCGGTCAGCACGCCGCCGACCTCGACGCACAGGCGCAGGATGTCGGACCCGAAGGCCTCCGCCCGCTCCAGCTCGCCCGGCTTGTTGGCGTCGTAGAGGATGAGCGGGTGCAGGTTGCCGTCGCCCGCATGGAAGACGTTGGCGACGCGCAGGCCATGCACGGCCTCCATCTCGCGCATGCGCGACAGCACGAGCGGCAGGCGGTGGCGCGGGATGGTGCCGTCCATGCAGTAATAGTCGGGGCTGATGCGGCCGACGGCAGGAAAGGCCGCCTTGCGCCCGGCCCAGAAGATCAGCCGCTCGGCCTCGGTCTCGCTGATGCGCAGCGTGACGGAGCCCTGGTCGCGGGCGATGGCGGCCACGCGCTCGATCAGGTGGTCGACCTCGGCCTTGGGCCCGTCCAGCTCGACGATCAGCAGCGCCTCGACGTCGCGGGGATATCCCGCATGGACGAAATCCTCGGCCGCATGGATGGCCGGGCGGTCCATCATCTCCATCCCGCCCGGGATGATGCCGGCGGCGATGATGGCGGCGACGCAGCCGCCGGCCGATTCGCTGGTGGGGAAACCGATCAATACCGCGCGCGCTGTCGCCGGCTTGGGCAGGATGCGCACCGTCACCTCGGTGACGACGCCCAGCAGCCCTTCCGAGCCGATGACGATACCGAGCAGGTCGTAGCCTTCCGAATCGAGATGGCGGCCGCCCAGGCGGATCACCTCGCCGTCGATGGTGACGATCTCGACGCCCAGCACGTTGTTGGTGGTCAGCCCGTATTTCAGGGAATGCACGCCGCCCGAATTCTCGGCCACGTTGCCGCCGATGGTGCAGGCGATCTGGCTCGACGGGTCGGGCGCGTAATAGAAGCCCAGATGGGCCACGGCCTGGGAGATGCCGAGGTTGGTCACGCCCGGCTGGACGACGGCGCAGCGATTGTCGGCGTCGATCGACAGCACGCGGTTGAAGCGGGCCATGCCGAGCAGCACCCCGTCGGCCAACGGCAGCGCGCCGCCCGACAGCGACGTGCCGGCGCCGCGCGGCACCACGCGCACCTGGTTGGCGCCGCACCAGCGCATGACTTCGGCCACCTGCGCCGTCGTCTCCGGCAGGACGACGACCAGCGGTAGCTGGCGATAGGCGGTGAGCCCGTCCGACTCGTAGACGCGCATGCCCTCGGCACGATCGATGACCCCGCCGGGCACGATCGCCCGCAGGGCCGCTACGATCTCGTCCCGCCGCGCCATGGTGGCACGGTCGGGCTCGGGCATCAGCATGGACGACCCCTCCCCTGGACGCTGGCCTGCGGCCGTCCCGTTTCGGGGGCTGGCCGCTGCCGCCTAATATATCACAGGCGGCAGGGTAGCGGCTGGGCGGGCGGGGTCAAGCGCGGGCGGCGCCACACCGTCGCCCGCGGCCGGGCTTCAGCCCTGGCGGGCCTTGAAGCGCGGGTTGGTCTTGTTGATGACGTAGACGCGACCCTTGCGCCGCACGACGCGGCAATTCTTGTCGCGCTTCTTCATCGACTTCAGAGAGTTGACGACCTTCATCGCAAAATCCTCGAAGCCCGCGCCGGAGGGCGGGCGGAAAAAGAGCGCGGACCATAGTGACGCCCCCCACCCAAGTCAACGACCCGAAGACCGCATTTCGGGTGATTTCATTGGCCAACTGCGGTGCGGGGCGGTGGCGAAGCGCCCATTTAGCGACTAGATAGCGGTATGTCGAATCTCCTGACCCGAACGGCCATGCGACCCATTCGCCCAATGGCAGCCGCCGCCGCCCTGCTCGCCCTTGCCGGCATCGCCGCCCCGGCCACCGCCCAGCAGCGCGGCCAGCAGCCGCCGGCCGCTGCACCGGCCGCCCCCCAAACCTTCGGAAGCTGGCTGCGCGGCTGCGAGCGCTCCGGCCGGACCGAGATCTGTTCGCTCCGCCAGCTCGTGGCGCCGACCGACAGCCCGCGCAACCCGATCCTGGCCGTCGCCATCGGCCGGCTGACGTCGGACCGCAAGATGGCGATGGTCTTCAAGCTGCCCGTCAGCATCAATCGCGAAGCGGGCATCGGCTTCCGCATCGACGAGAGCCCGGTCATCTCGATTCCCGTCCAGGGCTGCGACGCTGGCGCCTGCACCGCCGCCATGACGCTGGACGACGAGATGCAGAAGCGCCTGCGCGGCGGTACCAAGTCCGTCGTGATGTTCCGTTCGCCCCAGGGGGCAGCCGCGGTCCTGCCGCTGTCGCTCCAGGGCCTGACGCGCGGCCTGGCCTCGCTGAAATGACCGTGGCGGCCCGCCTGGGCGGGCTGGCGGCGGCGGTCCTGATGGCGCTTGCGCTGCCGGCGGCCGGCCAGTCCACGCCCGCCGCCGACGCGCTGACCCGCCTGCTGGGCCCCCTGGCGCCCCAGGGCGTGATCGGCAGGGCGGGCGACTGGGAAATGGCGATCGTCGACGACGCCTATGTGCTGGCCAATCGCTCGTCGCCCTACGGTGCCCGATTCGTTTCGATCGCCGCCCCGGCCGGCCCGCTGGCGCTGGCGGCCGAGGTGCGCAGCGAGCCCGGCAACGCGGCGGCCGACGCACTCGTCGGCGCCGGCCTGCTGTTCGACGTGCAGGGTGCCGGCGCGGCGCGGCGCTTTTCCATGGTCCTGGTCGAGCGCACGGGCGAGATCGGCCTGTTCCGCGGCGACCAGAGCGGGCTGAACAAGGTCGAGACGCGCAAGCTGCCCGGCGCCACCGGCTTCATCCGCCTGGCCGTGGCCGAGGAGGCGGGCAAGCTGGCGATCACCGCCAACGGCATCCGCGTCGCCACCGCGCCGCTGGCGCCCACCGCCGGAACGCGGGCGGGGCTCGTTGCCGTCGGCCCCGGGCGTTTTGCCTTTCGCGCCGTTCGGGTGGGCCTCGACCCGGCGACCGTTGCGGCAACGCCCCAGCGGTTCGGCCGCGTCGAGGCCCGCCTGCCGGCCGACTGGAACGCCACCCTGTCCGACGTCGGCGCCTGGACGGCCCGGGGGCCGGGCGATGCGCGCGTCGTCTGGTGGCCGCTCCACCGCACGGGCGCCATGTCCGACGCCGACCGGGCGGAGCTGCTGGACCAGGCGATCGCCGCCCACGCGACTGGACTCGCGGCTGGACCGGCGGAGCAGCGCGCCGGCGGGCTGTCGAGGCCGCTGCTGCGCGATGGACGGCCCGTCGGCCGCGCTTGGCTCAGCGCGGTGCCGGCCGGCGACGGCGCCTCGGCCGCCCTCTTCGCGTTAGCAACCGATATGCCCGGTGATGGCCGGTCGATCGCCGGCCTGCTGGCCTCGATCCGCCTGGAGGGTGCCCCGCCCCGCCCCGGCCGGCCGCACCCCGCACCTATCGCTGGGCCGATCCCGCGGGCGGCTTCGCGGCAGAGGTGCCGCAAGGCTGGACGGTGACGGGCGGCACCCAGCCGGGCCGCGACGGCACGCCCGCCTGGGTCGTGAACCTGGCCGCCCCCGACGGCGCCACCCGCGTCTTCCTGAGCGACCCCGACCTGCCGCTGTTCCTGCTGCCGACCGAGAAGCTGAAGACGGCCGGCATCCAGGAGGGGGCAAGTTTCCGCAATTCGGACGGCACGCCCGTGCTGGTCGCGCGCCTGATGCCGGGCCTGGGCTTTGCCGAGGTGCACGGGATGCGCCTGCTGGCCGGCCGCTGCACCGACGAGCCCAAGGCCGAGTATCGCCGCCGCCGGCTCGACCTGGCGCCGATCCTGGCACTGGCCATGATGCCGACCCCGCCGCGCGGCGACCTCGAGCCGGGCGAGGTGGCACTCTCCTGCAACGGCAAGGACGGCCCGGTCGCTGCCTATGTCCTGGCCGCCACCGATGGGGCACCCGGCGACCGCGGCCAGCAGGCCTGGTCGGCACCGGTCGTCCTGGGGTTCGTGGCCCCGCGCGACGGCGTGGCCGCCGCCCTGGGCACGCTGGGTCGCCTGACCGCCAGCATCGCGCCGACATCGACGGCGCTGCTCGGCCGGGCCGAGGACCAGGGTGTGCGCTCCGAGGCGGCCGGCAAGGTGTCGGCCGCGATCAGCACAAGCTGGTGGTCGACCCACGGCCCGCGCGGCGGCGAGCCGCAGCCGGCCGCCCGCCTGTCGGGCGACCCGGCCCGCCCGGTGCTGGGCGACCGTAGCCAGCGCTGGTTTGCCGCCGGGCCGGTCGGGGGCGAGATCGACTGGCGGGCGGCGCTCGCCCCTTGATCGTCGCCCGGGCGTGACCCGAGCGGGTTGGCGTCCCAGCCTGTTCAGCGACCGGTGACGGCAAACCCCAAGCCGGCATGAGCCAAAGAAAAGCCCCGCCCGTCTGGGACGGGCGGGGCCATCTGTAGAAGCCGAGCGGCCGGGTCGGCCGGTCAGCGCGTCTCCACCAGGCGCTGCCACCAGCCCTTGCGGGCCGGGCGGGACGGCTCGTCGGCGGCCGGGGCCGCCGATACCGGCTCCGGCGCAACTGCCGCCTCGACCACCGCTGCCTCGACCACGGGCTGTGCGGCGACTGGCGGTTCCGCAGCGGCTGCGGCCTTCGGCTCGACGGGGGCCGGCTCCGGGGCAGCCGCCGGCGCCGGCTCGCTCACGGCTGCCGCCTCCGCGGCTACCGGTTCGGCCACCGCAGGCTCGGACGCCACAGGCTGGGCCATCGGCGCCTCGGGCATTGCGGCCTCGGACACGGCCACCGTTTCCGGCTCGGCCGCCACGGGCGGGTCGACGATCACGACCGGCTCGGCCGGGCCGCCGACCGGGGTGCTGTCGGTGGCCGGGGCCTCGGCGGCGGGCGCCGCCGGGGGCTGCGGCTCGGGCAGCGGCAGCGGCAGGTTCAACCGCCAGGGATCCTCGGCCGGGACGGCCGGGGCCTGCGTCGCCGGCCGGGTCGCGGCCTGCTCGCGGTTGATCTCGATCGCCTCGAACAGGGCCTCGACCGCATCGCGGGTATTCAGCGGCGGCCGGATGACCGGCCGGGCCAACAACTCGGACTGGCGCGGCTCAGACTGGCGCGGTTCGGGCTGACGCGGCTCTGGCTGACGCGATTCGGGGGGACGGGCATCCGGCTGGCGAACTTCGGGGGCAGCGGCCGCCTCGGTCGCTGCCGACGCCTCGGCACCGGCCTCGGCCGTCGCGGCCTCGCCCTCGCCGCCCGCCTCGTCCTCGCGCCGGGTCCGCCGGCGACCGCCACGGCGGCCACGACGGCGGCGGCGGCGTGCCTGCTGCTCCTCGTCATCGCCGGCCGCCTCGGCACCGGGCTCGCCGCCCTCTTCCTCGTCGTCGCCGTCCTCGGCCTGGGCCGCTTCGCCTTCGGCCGGCGGTGCGTCGCCGGCCCCCGGGGCTTCGCCGGCCACAACGGTCTCCGCCTGGCCATCGCCTTCGGCCTGCCCGTCACCCTCGCCACGGTCCTCGGACTGGGCGCGCTCTTCACCCGGCCGCTCATCGCCCTGCCGTTCGTCGCCCTGCCGTTCATCGCCCGGGCGCTCGTCACGGCGACGGCGGCGGCGGCGGCGGCGGCGGCCACCATCGTCGTCCTCGCCGCCGGCCTCGCCCGCGGCACTCTCGCCCGCATCGGCGGCGGCGTTCTCGGCCGCGGCCTCCTCGGCCTCCTCCTCGTCGGCTGCTTCCTCGTCGGCGATGTCGAGGTCGTCATCCTCCGGCACGACCGGCAGGGGTGCCGGCAACGGCGGCGCCTCGCTGGCGGAGCGGACGCGCAGCTTCTCCAGCCGGTAGTCGGGCGGGATCAGCTCGTCGTCGCGGTCGATGATGACGTCGAAGGCATAGCGGCGCTCGATGTCGGACAGGGTCGCGCGCTTCTGGTTCAGGATGTAGAGCGCGACCGACGTCGGCACGATCACGCGGATCTCGGCGCTGCGGCGGCGCAGCCCCTCCTCCTCGATGGCGCGCAGGACGTGCAGCGCGGTCGATTCGGTGGAACGGATATGGCCGGTGCCGCCGCAATGCGGGCAGGGCTGGGTCGAGGTCTCGAAGATGCTGGGGCGCAGGCGCTGGCGCGACAGCTCGAGCAGGCCGAACGGGCTGATGCGACCGATCTGGATGCGGGCGCGATCGACCTTCATCGCCTCCTTCAGGCGGCGTTCGACGGCGTGCTGGTTGCGCCCCTCCTCCATGTCGATGAAGTCGATGACGATCAGCCCGGCCAGGTCGCGCAGGCGCAATTGGCGCGCGATCTCGTCGGCGGCCTCGAGGTTGGTGCGGTAGGCCGTCTCCTCGATGTTGCGCTCGCGGGTCGAGCGGCCGGAGTTGACGTCGATCGCGACCAGGGCCTCGGTCGGGTTGATGACGATGTAGCCGCCGGACTTCAGCTGCACGACCGGGCTGTGGATCGCGTCGATCTGCTGGTCGATCTGGAAGCGGTTGAACAGCGGCACGCCCGGATCGCGATACGGCTGCACGCGCTTGGCGTGGCTCGGCATCAGCATCCGCATGAAATCCTTGGCCTCGCGATAGGCGTCCTCGCCCTCGACCAGGATCTCGTCGATGTCGCGCGAATAGAGGTCGCGGATCGCGCGCTTGATCAGCTTGCCTTCCTCGTACACCAGCGCCGGTGCCGTGGACTGCATCGTCAGCTCGCGGATCTCGTCCCACAGGCGCAGCAGGTATTCGAGGTCGCGCTTGATCTCGGCCCGCGTGCGCTCGCTGCCGGCGGTGCGCACGATGACCGACATGCCCTCCGGCAGCTGCATCTCCTCGATCAGGGACTTCAGGCGGCGGCGGTCGACGGGATTGACGATCTTGCGCGAGACACCACCGCCGCTACGGCCGGCGTTCGGCATCAGTACGCAATAGCGGCCGGCCAGCGACAGGTAGGTCGTCAGCGCCGCGCCCTTGTTGCCGCGCTCTTCCTTCGTCACCTGCACCAGCAGGATCTGCCGGCGCTTCACCACTTCCTGGATCTTGTACTGGCGGGTGTTGCGCTGCCGGCGGCGGCGCACGTCTTCCAGCTCGTCACCACCCAGCGTCTCGATCGCCTCGGCCGCCTCGACCCGCTCGGACTCCTCTTCGGCCGTCTGCGGCGGGGCGGGCTCCAGCGGCTCGAACGCGGTCGCCCCATCCTGGAGCGTGCCGTCCTGGTGCGCGCCATCTTCGGCCGCGGACGACTCGTCACTCGCGGCAGATGCCTCGTCGTGGTCGTGCCCGGCTTCCGGGATCGGTGCCGCTTCCGCAGCGGGCGCTTCCTCGGGGTCGGTGTCGGCCGCCTGGATCACGGCTGCGGGCTGCGCCTCGACCGGCGCCTGCTCGGTGGACTCGGCCGCGAACGGCTCGGACCGCAGGCTGGGGACGAACAGCCCCTCGGCGGTCGGCATGGCCGGCGTCGGCCGGGCATCGCCGCCGTCGCCTTCGGCGGCCTCAGGCGCCGCGGCCTCCGGCTGGTAGCCGGCGGACAGGCGATGGTCCCACGCCGGGGCATCGCTCTCATGCGACTCGCCACCGGCCGCTTCCTCGCGGTGCTCGGCGCGCGACTCGTCGCCATCCTGGCTCTGGGCCTCGCGGCCGCCGCCGTCGCGACCGCCGCGGCGCGGGCGCCGCTGCCGCCGCCGGGGCTCGGCCTCGAACTCATCGTCGTCGTCATCGTCGGCGGCATGCTCGGCGAGCAGCGCCTCACGATCGGCGACGGGGATCCGATAATAGTCGGGATGAATCTCGCTGAAGGCCAGGAAACCGTGCCGGTTGCCGCCATACTCGACGAAGGCAGCCTGCAGCGACGGTTCTACCCGGGTGACCTTGGCGAGATAGATGTTCCCCTTGACCTGCTTCTTGGTGGACGTCTCGAAATCGAACTCTTCCAGACGGCTACCGGAAAGGATGACCACCCGTGTTTCTTCGGGATGGGTGGCATCGATCAACATGCGCTTGGCCATACGGCGTGAACTCCGCGCAGCGCCGCGCCCGACCCGCGCGAATGACGGGCCGGAGGGCGCCGAGATTGACGAAGCTGTGGCTGCCGGGGGCCGCAACGCCGAACGACTTGCTGTGGCAGGCCATGGCGGGGCTCCCTGTCTCCTAGCAGCCCGGTCGAACGCGTCGGCCGGCAGCTTCTTGGTTTCGGACGGTCATCGCAGCGATCCTCGGTCCGCAGGGCGGTCGCCGTCCGGCCACGGGCCTGGGGCGGTTCGCCGCCGCACGGACGCCGCGTCGGGGCGATCCCGGCGAGCGGCGGACTGCGACTTTTTCGCAACAGTAGAATACAGCCGTGCCGGAAGATTCACAACCGGTCATTCGATGGGGCTATAGAGCGCGCCCTGCGGGGAACGCGCCGTCGATCTGCCGCATTGTCGACGCAGACTCTCGAACCAAGTTCTTGGCTCTCGAACCAATTTCCTGGTTCGGCCGTCTTAGAACCCGTCGCGCCGACCAACCCTGCCCGATTAGCCGAGTAGCCGACTGACCATGCTCCGGATTGCCCGCCTGTTCCTGTTCCTGATGCTGGCCCTGGGCGTCGTTGCCGCAGGTGCGGGCTACTTCGTCTTTCAGCACTACACCCGCGACCTTCCCGACTATCAGCAGCTTGCGGCATATGACCCGCCGATGGTCACCCGGGTGCAGGCCGGCGACGGCCGGATGCTGGCGGAATTCGCGATCGAGAACCGGGTGTTCGTGCCGATCGGCGCCATCCCCAAGCGCGTCATCCAGGCCTTCCTGTCGGCCGAGGACAAGAATTTCTATACCCATCCCGGCATCGACCTGCAGGGGATCATCCGCGCCGCCGTGCAGAATGCGCTGGCGCTGGGCAGCAACAAGCGGCCGATCGGCGCATCGACCATCACCCAGCAGGTGGCCAAGAATTTCCTGCTCACCAACGAAGTTTCGTTCGAGCGCAAGATCAAGGAGGCCGTCCTGGCCTACCGGATCGAGCAGTCGTTCAGCAAGGAACGCATCCTCGAGTTGTACCTGAACGAGATCTATCTCGGCTACAATTCCTATGGCGTGGCGGCGGCTGCCCTCAACTACTTCAACCGGCCGCTGGACGAGCTGACGGTGGCGGAGGCCGCCTATCTGGCAGCCCTGCCCAAGGCGCCCAACAACTACCATCCCCTGCGCCGGCCGGAGGCCGCCAAGGGCCGCCGCGACTATGTCATCGAGCGCATGGCCGAGGACGGCGTCATCACCCGCGAGGAGGCGACGGCTGCCATCGCCAGCCCAATCGAGATCCGCTCGCGCACCGAGGCCGAGGCCGTGCGCGCCGACGTCTTCGCCGAGGAGGTCCGCCGTGACCTGATGCGGCAGTTCGGCGAGAAGGCGGTCTATCGCGGCGGCCTCAGCGTCCGCGCGACCCTCGACCCCGTGATGCAGACCCATGCAGAGGCGGCATTCCGCGATGGGCTGGTCGCTTATGACCGGCGCCATGGCTGGCGCGGCCCGATCACGAAGATCACCGTTCCGCCCGACACCAAGGGCGACCCGTGGAAGACCGCGCTGGCCGCCGTGCCGCATCCGCCGGGCCTGGCGCCCTGGTCGCTGGCGGTAGTCCTGCAGGTATCGCCGGGCGAAGCGCGCATCGGCTTGGCCGACGGCACCCGCGGCCGCATCCCGGTCGACGAGGTACGCTGGGCGCGGCCATCCCTCGACGACCAGAAGCTGGGGCCGGCCATTCGCGGCATGCAGGACGTGGTGGCGGTGGGTGACGTCGTCGCCGTCGAACGCGCCGCCGCCGCCCCGGCGGCCCCCGCCCGGCGCGGCCGCAACCAGGCCGCCCCCGAGGCGCCCGCCGTCGAGACCGATCGCTTCACCCTGCGCCAGATGCCCAATGTCTCGGGCGGGCTGGTGGCACTCGACCCGCACACCGGCCGGGTGCTGGCAATGGTGGGCGGCTTCAGCTTCGAGGGCTCGCAGTTCAACCGCGCGACCCAGGCCCAGCGCCAGCCGGGCTCGGCCTTCAAGCCCTTCGTCTACATGGCGGCCCTGGAATCGGGGATGCCGCCCAACACCATCATCCCCGACAGCCCCTTCGTCTTCGAGCCCGGCCCCGGCCAGGAGCTGTGGCGGCCCGGCAATGCCGACGGCCGCTTCCTGGGCCCGGTGCCGATGCGCGTCGGCATCGAGCGCTCGCGCAACCTGATGACCGTGCGCCTGGCCGAGCAGATCGGCATGAAGAAGGTGGCCGACGTCGCCAAGCGCTTCGGCGTCTTCGACGAGATGAACACCTCGCTCGCCACCTCGCTCGGCGCCGGCGAGACGACGCTGCTGCGCATGGCGACCGCCTACGCCATGATCGTCAACGGCGGGCGCAAGGTGACGCCGACCCTGATCGACCGCGTGCAGGATCGCGAGGGTCGGACCATCTTCCGCCACGACAGCCGGGCCTGCGAGGGCTGCACGACGGCCGCCTGGAAAGACGGCCTGGCCATGCCCGTGCTGAAGGATTCCCGCCCGCAGGTCATCGACCCGCAGACCGCCTACCAGATGGTGTCGATGCTGGAAGGCGTCGTTTTGCGCGGCACCGCCGGCCGGCTGGCCGCCCTGCGGCGGCCCATCGCCGGCAAGACCGGCACCACCAACGACGCCTTCGATGCCTGGTTCGTTGGGTTCTCGCCGGATCTCGTGGTCGCGACCTATGTCGGCTTCGACCGGCCGCGCACGCTGGGGCCGGGCGAGCAGGGCGGATCGGCGGCGGCACCGATCTTCCAGAATTTCATGGAGCGCGCGTTGAAGGGCGTGCCGGCGGTGCCCTTCCGCGTGCCGCCGGGGCTGCGGCTGGTGCGGGTCGACCGCGCGACCGGCGCGCTGGCGGGGCCGGGCGATTCCAACAGCCTCATGGAGGCCTTCAAGCCCGGCACCGAGCCCACGGTCGACGGCCCCGCCTATATCTCGGGCGTGGGCAATGCGCTCGACGCCGGCGGCATGCCCGGCATGCGCCCGATCGCGCCGGTGTCCGCTCCGAGTGGCATCTATTGAGCGCGCCCGCTATATAGGCGCCGCACCGCCGGGCCACGCCCGGCACCGATCACGAGGCCGGGCAATGCCCGGCCCGCAGACCGAGGAACCAGCGCATGCGCGCGGAACTGCAAGCAGATGTCGAGGCGATCCGTGGATCGCTCGGCCTGCTGAGGAGGCATCTTTGACTGGGATCAGGCCCTCCGGCGTTTGGCCGAGCTCGATTCCCTCGTCGAAAACCCCGACCTCTGGAACGATTCGGAGCGCGCCCAGACGCTGATGCGCGAGCGCACGCAGTTGCAGGCTGCGGTCGCAAGCTGCCGGGAGATCGAGAGCGGCCTGGACGATGCCGTCACCCTGATCGAACTGGGCGAGGCCGAGGGCGACGCCGATACGGTGACCGAGGGCGAGACGGCGCTCCGCAACCTGAAGGCGCGCGCGGCCAAGGCCGAGCTGGCGACCCTGTTGAGTGGCGAGGCCGACCAGCGCGACGCCTACATGGAAGTCCATGCCGGCGCCGGCGGCACCGAGTCGCAGGACTGGGCGCAGATGCTGCTGCGCATGTACGTGCGCTGGGCCGAGCAGCACGGCTACAAGGTCGAGTGGATGGAGGAAAGCGACGGCGAGCAGGCCGGCATCAAGTCCGCCACCGTCCGCATCGAGGGTCCCAACGCCTATGGCTGGCTGAAGACGGAGAGCGGGGTCCATCGCCTGGTCCGCATCTCGCCCTTCGACAGCGCGGCCCGGCGCCATACCAGCTTCGCGTCGGCCTGGGTCTTCCCGGTCGTCGACGACCGGATCGACATCCAGATCGACGACAAGGACCTCAAGATCGACACCTACCGGGCGTCGGGCGCGGGCGGCCAGCACGTCAACAAGACGGAAAGCGCCATCCGCATCACCCATGTGCCCAGCGGCATCATCGTCGCCTGCCAGGTCGACCGGTCGCAGCACCGCAACCGCGCCATGGCGATGGACATGCTGAAGGCGCGCCTCTACGAGGCCGAGTTGCAGAAGCGGGAAGCTGCGGCCGACGCCGAGAACGCGCTGAAGACCGACATCGGCTGGGGCCACCAGATCCGCTCGTATGTGTTGCAGCCCTACCAGATGGTGAAGGACCTGCGCACGTCGGTGGAAACGTCCAACGTCGATGCCGTCCTGAACGGCGACATCGACGCCTTCCTGGAAGCTTCGCTGGCCTCGCGGGTCGGCGTGCCGCGCGACGGCGGATAGAAGCCGGTTCTCGTCAGGGCGGCGGCTTCACGCCGTCCTGACGGAAGTCCGGCGCCACGCCGCCGCCGCTGCTGCTGCGCGGGTCGCCTGCTTCCAGGAACGGGAACAGCTTGCGCAGGATGCCGGGCGCCAGCGCGCTCAGCGGGTTGACCGAGATGCCGGGATCGTCGAACGGCCCGGCCATGCGGAAATTGGCGGCGAACACGCCCTCGTCCTTGCCGCCCGCCAGCAGGGTGCCGAGGATCGGGATGTTGCCCAGCAGGTTGTTCAGCGTATAGGCCGGCACCAGCGTGCCCTCGATATCGAGGGTGGAGGCATTGGTGTCGACCACGCCCTCGAACGTGCCGCCGATCGCCCCGCCATAGGCGCGCCCCTGGCGCAGGGTCAGCACGCCGCCTTTCAGCACATAGTCGAAGCGCAGGTCGGCAAAGGGCAGCCCGTCGCCCTGCAGCAGGCTGGCCATCGAACTCAGCGACAGCACGCTGAACAGCTTGGCCGCCGCCGGCGCCTTGACCAGGCGATAGTCGGCGCCGCGGACCGTGCCCGTGACGGTCTGCGCCAGCCCGGTGCCGGCGATGACCCCCTCGACCCGCAGCGTGCCGCCGCGAAAGGTGTTCCGCCCGGCGAAGGCCGACAGGATCGTGCCGAAATCGTCGGTCTCGGCCACCAGCCGGTCGCGCCCGTCGCCCAGCGGCGTGATCGCCGCCGCGATCGCCCCGCCCCGCGCCAGCCGGCCATTCAGTTGCCCGCGCTTGCGGCCGGCGGCGTCGATGTCGATGGCGCCCGCGACCCCGGTCAAGTCCCGCCCCTCGCCCAGCAGCACGCGGTCGAAACGGCCGGTGACGTGGAGCGGCTTGCGCGCGCCGCCAGCCGCGGATGCGCCATCGGCTTCGAGCAGGGGCACGGCATCCAGCACGGGGCCGCGCATATCGGCCGCATAGCCCTGCCCCCGCGGCCGCACGCGGCCCGCGAGCCGGGTGCGGCCCAGGATCCCTTGCTGGACGTCGAGCACCCAGTCCGGCCCGGTATAGTCGATGGCGCCGTCGAAGCTAAGGCCGGGGGCTTCCAGATGCAGCTTACGGATATGCTGCAGGTCGCCGGCCACGAAGTCGAACGCCAGCTCCGCCTGGGCCGCCACGCCCGGGGGCTTCGACCAGCCGGCCTCGGCGATGGTCAGCGTGGCCGGCTTCAGGTCGGCCTTCAGCAGCAGTTCGCTGCGGCGCTGAAGCCGGCTCCGATAGAGCAGGTCGACGTCGGCCGGACCGCGCAGCCAGGGGGGATAGTCGTAGCCGAAGCGCTGGCGCGCGGCCTCGTCCATCCGGCCCTTCAGCGTGTACTCGCTGCCGATGGGCGCGTTGGCGGCGAAGATCTCGCGCCCGGTGATGGTGACCGGGACGCCCAGCAGCATGCCGGTGCCCGATGCCTCGAGCTTGTCCTTGTCGACCTCGAAGGCGAGTTCGGCGTCGGTCAGCCGCCAGTCGCGGACGCCGGCCGGCAGCGCCCCCTTCTTCACCTGGGCGGTGATCTTGAGGCGAACATCGTCCATGCGCAGCGATTCGATCGCCGGAAACGCAAAGGACATGCGCACGGTGGAATCGCCCGACACGTCGGCCGGGCGCAGCCCGAAGCGGGCGAGGAAACCCAGCCGCGGCCGGTCGATCACCTCCAGTGCCTCGCGCGCCGGGCCGGCGGTGCCCGCCTCGATCAGGATCTGCTGCTCGCGCTTCTGGAAATCGACGACGCGCACGGTGGTGCGGTCGACGCGCGTCTGCCGCAGCAGGGTGCCACCCGCCACATCCAGCACAAGCTGCTGATCGTCGAAGCGGGCGACGCCATGCACCTGCCGCACCGACGGCAGGCCCGGCATGTAGGTGACGGTCAGCCCCTCGTAGGAGAAGACGCCGTCCAGCTTGTCCACGCGCGCCTCGCCGCCGCCGGCCGGCAGGGTCGCCGCCACCCGGATCTGGGCATCGCGCACGCGCCCGTCGGCGATGTTGGCGACGACCCAGCGGCGGCCGCCCGGCACCAGCGACTGCGGCCAGAGCTGCCACAGGGTGGGCGTCGGCAGGTCGACGATGGCGGTCTCCATCGCGACCCGGATCGCGGGCTGCCGCCCCTCGCGCAGACGGGCGAATATGTCCGCGCCGATGCCCTCGACCTGGCCGCTGACGGCGATGCTGGGGCCGCCGAGGTCGAGAAAGAGATCATCCACCAGGATCCGGCCGCCCGCCACATCCCAGCGCAGGCCGGCGGTCCCGGCGGAAACGGCGACGGCGCCGCCCGGCAGGGCCGGATGGCTGATCCAGCCGCCATCCGCGCGGAGCGCGAAGGTGGCGGCGCGAACCATGGGGCTGCCGACATCGGCACGATCGGGAAATGCGACCTCCAGCGTCGCCTCCCCCTTCACCGGCAGGCCCAGCGCGGCAAGCTGCGCCAGCTCCGGCGCCAGCGCCGCCAGCTCACGCGGGTCGGGCACGTCGAAGGCCAGCTTCATCTCGGTCCGGCCGCCATCCAGGCGATGGACGAAGGTACCGTCGAGCCGCTGCCGCCGGGCCCCCAGGTCGATCTCGATCGACAGCGTGCCGTCCAGGCCGCGATCGCCGCGGCGGAAGACGAAGTCGCCATCCGGCAGACGCCAGGTGCGCCCCAGCTTGCGGTCGTCGACCACGATCACGGCGTCGCGCACCGACAGGCGGCGCAACTGGCCGAGCGGCCCCTGGCGGTGCGGCGGCGCCATCAACTCGCGCAGCAAGCCGTCGACGACGGACGGATCTCCCGGCCGGTCGTCATCACCGGCGATGTCGAGCCGGACGCTGCCGTCCGCATCGCGCAGCAGGTGCAGGCGGGGCTCCACCAGCTCAACCCGGGTCGGTGCGACCACGCCTTGCAGCAGGCTTTCCAGGCTGATCGAAAGGGCGACGGCCGGCACGCTCGCCACGACCTGCCCCTCGGTGCCGCGGGCGACGACCCCCTCCGCGCGCAACTCCGGGTTGCCGCTCCAGCCTTGCCAGACGATGACCGTGCGCGCGATCTCCACTTGCTGGCCGGCCGGGTCCGACAGCGCCTCCTCCAGGTAGGGGGTCAGGAACTCTACCTCGATCGGCCCGGCGGACAGGCGCCATGCGACCAGCGCCACCGCGATCGCGGCGCCGGCCAGCAATGCCCCGCAGAGTTCGAAGACCAAGCGTGCCGAACGGCGAACCAAACCCGAACCACCTCCCGAGACCAGCCGGCCCTGTGCTGCCGGCCCTCAACAGCCACACGGCTCCAATCCGGCAAGCGTCCCGGCCTTCATATGGGCCGAGCCTTGATATAGGCTGGCACCGATGCCGCTCCACGCCACCCTGAACGACCCGACGCGCCTTCCCGCTCCCGGAAACCCCGAACAGGCCGCCATCGGTCTGGAACATTGGCTGGAACGCGCCGCCGACGGCGGCGATCCCGGGCTGGCCGAATTTGCCCGTGCCATCATCCAGGATAGCACGGGGAAAGCCCTGCTGACGGCGGTTTTCGGCGGCAGCCCCTATCTGGGCGAGTGCCTTCTGGCCGAGATCGGCTTCGCTCGCCTGCTGCTGGAGGACGGGCCGGAAGCGGCGCTCGAGCTGACGCGGCGCGAGGTGGCGGCGCTGGACAGCGGCCGCGACGAGGAGGCGCTGCGCCGCGGCCTGCGCATCGGCCGGCGCCGCACCGCGCTGGCCGTGGCGTTGGCCGACATCACCGGCCTGTGGCAACTGGACGCGGTCACCGGGGCCATCACCGCCTTCGCCGAGACGGCCGTGACGCTGGCCGTGCGGCACCTGCTGCGCGAGGCCGCTGCCGCCGGTCACCTGGAACTGCCCTTCCCGGACGAGCCCGACCGCGACTGCGGCTATTTCATCCTGGGCATGGGCAAGCTCGGCGCGCGCGAGCTCAACTATTCCAGCGACATCGACCTCATCGTCCTCTTCGACGAGAACCGGGTGCGCTATGTCGGGCGCGAGGATGCCACGCGCTGCTTCGTGCGCATCACCCGCAAGCTGGTGCGCCTGCTGGAGGAACGCACGCCCGACGGCTATGTCGCGCGCACCGACCTGCGCCTGCGGCCCGACCCATCCTCGACGCCGATGGCGGTGTCAGTGCGGGCGGCCGAATCCTACTACGAGAGCATGGGCCAGAACTGGGAGCGCGCGGCCATGATCAAGGCCCGGCCGATCGCCGGCGACGTGGCGGCCGGGCAGCAGTTCCTGCACTTCCTGGTGCCGTTCCTGTGGCGCCGGCATCTCGACTTCGCCGCCGTGCAGGACATCCATTCGATCAAGCGGCAGATCAACGCCCATCGCGGCGGCGCCACCATCGCGGTCGCCGGCCACAACATGAAGCTGGGCCGCGGCGGCATCCGCGAGATCGAGTTCTTCGCCCAGACCCAGCAGCTCATCTGGGGCGGGCGCGACCCGTCGCTCCGGGCGCCGCGCACGATGGACGCGCTGGATGCCCTGGAGCGCGCGGGACGCCTGGACGCGGACGGCAATGCCGAACTGCACGCGGCCTATGACTTCCTCCGTCGGGTCGAGCATCGCCTGCAGATGGTGGCCGACCGCCAGACCCACAGCCTGCCGACCGACGATATCGAGCTGGAGCGCTTCAGCCGTTTCCTCGGCTATCCCGACCGTGCCGCCTTCGAGGTCGACCTGCTCGGCCATCTGGGCCGGGTCGAGCGGCGCTACGCCGCCCTCTTCGAGAGCGCGCCGTCGCTGGCGGCCGGGCTCGGCAGCCTCGTCTTCACCGGCCCGGAGCCGGAGCCGGACACGCTGGAAACCCTGCGCAAGATGGGGTTCCGCGACCCGGCCAGCCTGTGGCAGGTGGTCAGCAACTGGCATCGCGGCCGCTATCGTTCGCTGCGCAGCCAGCGCGCCCGCGAACTGCTGACCGAATTGAAGCCGCAACTGCTGGCGGCGCTCGCCAAGGCGAGCGAGCCCGACGCCACCTTCATGCGCTTTGACGCCTTCCTGGCGGCATTGCCGGCCGGCGTGCAGATCTTCTCGCTGTTCCAGGCCAATCCCTGGCTGCTGGATTTCGTGGCCCAGGTGATGGGCGGGGCACCGCGCCTGGCCGAGCACCTGAACCGCCACCCGGTGCGGCTCGACGCCGTCCTGGTGGGGGACTTCATGGGGCCCCTGCCCGATGCCGGGGCGCTGGCGGCGGGGCTGGCCGCCACGCTGACGCAGGCGCGGGACTTCGGCGACGCGCTCGATCTCGGCCGGCGCTGGACACACGACCAGCAGTTCCGCCTGGGCGTGCAGTTGCTGCGCCATTCCCTGGACGGCGACCGGGCCGGGGCCGGCTATTCCGCCATCGCCGAGACGGCGGTGGCCGGCCTGCTGCCGCTGGTGGAGACGGAGTTCGCCCAGCTGCACGGGCGGATCGCGGGCGGCGGCATGGTGGTGCTGGCGCTGGGCAAGCTGGGCGGCGGCGAGATGACGGTCGGATCCGACCTCGACCTCGTCACCCTCTACGAGGTGCCACCGACGGCCGAGGCGTCGGACGGCGCCAAGCCGCTGCCGATCTCGACCTACTACATCCGCCTGAACGCGCGGCTGGTGAACGCCATCACCGCCCCCACGGGCGAGGGCAAGCTCTACGACGTCGACATGCGGCTGCGGCCGTCCGGCAACAAGGGGCCGATCGCCGCCAGCATCGAAGGCTTCGCCCACTATCACCGCACCGAGGCCTGGACCTGGGAGCACATGGCGCTGACCCGCGCCCGGCCGATCGCGGGCGATGCCGGGGTGGCGGCCCGCATCATGGCGGCGGTCTGCGACATCCTGGTGCAGCCGCGCGACCCCGACCGACTGCTGGCCGACGTCGCCTCGATGCGCGCCCGCCTGCTGAAGGAGAAGCGCGCGGCCGACGGCTGGGACGTGAAGCAGCGCCGCGGCGGGCTGGTCGACTGCGAGTTCATCGCCCAGTACCTGCAGCTCCGCCACGCCGCCCTGCATCCCCAGGTGCTGAGCACCAACACGACCGAGGCGCTGTTCCGCCTGGCGGCCGCCGGCTGCCTGGACGCGGCCGCCGCCGCCGACCTCGACCAGGCGATGCGGCTGTGGCGTCGGGTGCAAAGCTTCCAGCGCCTGACGCTCGGCGAGGCCACCAACATGGCCGGGACCGGCGAAAGCCATTGCGCCGCCCTGGCGCGCTCGGCCGGCATGGCCGATTTCCCAACGCTGGAGGCGGAGATGGATCGCCTGGCCGCCCTGGCGCACGGCCATTTCGTCCGGCTGGTCGAGGAGCCGGCCAGCCGCCTCTCCATCGCCACACCCGCGGAGGTCAAATGAGCATAGATATCGGCAAGGCCGCGCCCGCCTTCACCATGCCCACCGACGGCGGCGGCAAGGTCAGCCTGGCTGCCCTCAAGGGCAAGCCCGTGGTCCTCTATTTCTACCCCAAGGACGACACCTCGGGCTGCACCAAGGAGGCCTGCGGCTTCCGCGACGCCATGCCCGACTTCTCGAAGATCGACGCCGCCATCATCGGCGTATCGAAGGACAGCGTCGCCAGCCACGACAAGTTCAAGGCCAAGTACCAGCTTCCCTTCACCCTGGCGTCCGACACCGACACCGGCGTCTGCGAGAGATACGGCGTCTGGGTCGAGAAGAGCATGTATGGCCGCAAATACATGGGCATCGAGCGCACGACCTTCCTGATCGACGGCAAGGGCATCGTCCGCGGGGTCTGGAACAAGGTGAAGGTCCAGGGCCACGTCGAGGAAGTGCTGGCGGCCCTGCAAGGGCTGTAGGCAGCGCGGGCGGCGCGCCCGATTCGCCGCCCGCCACCGCCTTCGACGACAGGCCGCGACCGGCCGGATCCGCGGCCGCCTCGCATTCGCGTGCGCGGCACTTGACCCGGCGATGGTGATGAATTATCGATTTCGTCACCTTGCAGCGCACAAACACGCCGACACAAACCCGCTCGCCGCGCCATCAGGTGCGCGGCCGCATCATTGCCAAGGCGGACGAACTGTTTCGTGCCCGTGGCTATGCCAAGACCACGATTGCCAACATCGCTCAAGAATTGGGCATGTCCACCTCGAACATCTACAAGTTCTTTTCCTCCAAGAATGCCGTCGTCGAAGCCACGGTCGAACTGAATATCGACACGCTCCGTGCCGAAGTGATGATGGCAGCACAGGAACGCGGCACGCATCTGGACCGCATCGAGAATATCGTCCTTTCGATCATCGCCCATCATCGCATCCGGTTCGAGAACGAGGCCAATCTCTACGAGCTGATCCTGATTGCGAACGAGGAAAAATGGGGCTGCATCCGCCGCTGGAAGATTCTCCTGCGCGACATAGTTACTGAACTGGTCGAGGGCGGCATGCGCGCCGGGGAATTCAAGGAAGGCAATGCGGCGGCAACGGCGGAACTGGTCCTGGATTCCCTGACGGTGTTCCTCCACCCGCTGCTGCATTCGGACTGCGCCGCCGGGGAGATGGAGCGCCGGGCGCGGACCCACCTGCGATTCCTGGGGCGGGCCATGCAGCATGCGACCCTGAATTAGTCGACATTTCTTCATAAACATCACCGCCAACCATGGACGGTGACGCGCGCGGGCCCCGCATCCTGCGCCCGTGCGCCACCAGAACGACCATGGTCTCGGTTCTTTCGACGGGGACGTCACAGTCATGAATTTCCGGGCAATCTCCGTTTCGCTGGCCGGCCTGCTGGTGCTGGCCGCCTGCGACCAGGCCCCCAAGAAGCAGGCAGCCCCGCCCCCGCCGCCCCCGGCCGAGGTGGGCGTGGTGACGCTGGCGCCGCAGAAGGTGGAGATCATCACCGAGCTGCCCGGCCGCACCGCGCCCTTCCGCGCGGCCGAGGTGCGCCCCCAGGTGAACGGCATCATCCTGAAGCGCCTGTTCGAGGAGGGCAGCCTAGTCGAGGCCGGCCAGCAACTCTACCAGATCGACCCGGCCAGCTATCAGGTGGCACTCCAGAGCGCGCAGGCGACCCTGTCGCGGGCGACTGCGCAGTCGACCGCCTCGCGCCTGCTGGCGCAGCGCTACAAGCCGCTGACCGAGGCCAAGGCCGTCAGCCGGCAGGACTATGACAATGCGGTCGCCTCGGCCCAGCAGGCCGCTGCCGACGTGGCGTCGGCCCGGGCGCAGATCGAGGCCGCGACCATCTCGCTGCAATATACCAAGGTGCTGGCGCCCATCACGGGCCGCGTCGGCCGGTCGGCGGTGACCGAGGGCGCACTGGTCACGGCCAACCAGACGGCCGCACTCGCCACCGTCCAGCAGCTCGACCCGATCTATGTCGACGTGACGCAGTCGACGGCCGACCTGCTGCGCCTGCGCCGGCAGATGGAGAGCGGCCAGCTCGAGACGGACGGGGCGGGCCAGGCCCCGGCACGGCTGGTGCTGGAGGACGGCTCGCAGTACCCCCTGCCGGGCAAGCTGCTCTTCTCGGAGGTGACGGTCAGCCCCGGCACGGGCTCGGTGACGCTGCGGGCGGAGTTCCCCAACCCCAAGGGCTTCCTGCTGCCCGGCATGTTCGTGCATGCCCGCCTCCAGGCGGGCGCCGTCTCCGATGCCCTGCTGATCCCCCAGCGCGGCGTGTCGCGCGACCAGCGCGGCCAGCCCATCGCCCTGCTGGTGGGCAAGGACAACAAGGTCGAGCAGCGCACCCTGACGGTCGACCGCGCGATCGGCGACCAGTGGCTGGTGACGGGCGGCGTTGCCGCCGGCGACCGCGTCATCGTCGAGGGCGTGCAGAAGGTGCGGCCGGGTGCCGAGGTGCGCGTCGTCGCGGCCAAGCCGGTGCCGGCTGCCGGCCAGACTGCCGCCAAGCCCGCTGCCGCGAAGTAGAACAGAGCCGGAAGGAGCCGTCATGGCCCGATTCTTCATCGACCGGCCCGTCTTCGCCTGGGTCATCGCCATCACCATGATGCTGGCGGGCGCGCTCGCCATCATCACCCTGCCGGTCGCCCAGTACCCGAACATCGCGGCACCGCAGATCAGCATCGCCGTCACCTATCCGGGTGCCTCCGCGCGCACGGTGCAGGACACGGTGGTGCAGGTCATCGAGCAGCGAATGAACGGCATCGACGGGCTGCAATACATGGCCTCGTCCAGCAGCTCCGACGGCAGCGTCGAGCTGACGCTCACCTTCCAGCAGGGCACCAACGCCGACGTGGCCCAGGTGCAGGTGCAGAACAAGCTCCAGCTCGCCACGCCGCTGCTGCCGCAGGAGGTCCAGCAGCAGGGCATCCGGGTGACCAAGGCCACCCGCAACTTCCTGCTGATCGTCGGCTTCGTGTCGAAGGACGGCAGCCTGAAGAACTACGACATCGCCAACTTCCTGGCCTCCACCGTCCAGGATCCGATCAGCCGCACCGCCGGCGTCGGCGATTTCCAGCTCTTCGGCTCGCAATACGCCATGCGCATCTGGCTCGACCCGTCCCGGCTGAACAACTACAGCCTGACGGCGCTGGATGTGCTGACGGCGATCCGCGCGCAGAACGTCCAGGTGTCTTCCGGCCAACTGGGCGGCGCGCCCTCCACGCCCGGCCAGCAGTTGAACGCCACCATCATCGGCTCGACCCGGTTGCAGACGGCCGAGCAGTTCGACGCCATCGTGCTGCGCGTGAACCCCGATGGCTCGCAGGTCCGCCTGCGCGACGTCGCCCGCAGCGAGCTGGGGGCCGAGAGCTATTCCTTCGACACGCGCTACACCGGCAACCCGGCGGCCGGGCTGGCGATCAAGCTGGCGACCGGCGCCAACGCGCTCGACACCGTCAAGAACGTGCAGAAGACCATCGAGGACCTGCGGCCGTTCTTCCCGCCGGGCATCGAGGTCATCTACCCGATCGACCAGACGCCCTTCATCAAGCTGTCGATCGAGGAGGTGCTGAAGACCCTGGCCGAGGCGATCGTGCTGGTCTTCCTCGTCATGTACCTCTTCCTGCAGAATTTCCGCGCCACGCTGATCCCGACGATCGCGGTGCCCGTCGTGCTGCTCGGCACCTTCGCGGTGCTGTCGGCCTTCGGCTACTCGATCAACACGCTGACCATGTTCGCGGTCGTGCTGGCGATCGGCCTGCTGGTGGACGACGCCATCGTCGTGGTCGAGAACGTCGAGCGCGTGATGTCCGAGGAAGGGCTGTCGCCGCGCGAGGCGACGCGAAAATCCATGGGCCAGATCCAGGGCGCGCTGGTCGGCATCGCCATGGTGCTGTCGGCGGTGTTCGTGCCCATGGCCTTCTTCGGCGGGTCGACCGGCGTCATTTACCGCCAGTTCTCGATCACCATCATCTCGGCCATGGTGCTGTCGGTGGCGGTCGCGATGATCCTGACGCCGGCCTTGTGCGCCACCATGCTGAAGCCGGTGCAGAAGGGCCATCACCACGCCAAGCGCGGCTTCTTCGGCTGGTTCAACCGCAGCTTCGACCGCGGCAACCGCGGCTACCAGGCGTCCGTCGGCTACATCATGCGGCGCACGGTGCGGTTCTTCCTGGTCTATGCCCTGCTGGTGGCGGGCGTCGTCGTCCTTTATGGCCGCGTCCCCTCCTCGTTCCTGCCGGCCGAGGACATCGGCCAGATGTTCGTGCAGGTGCAGACGCCGCCCGGCGCCACCATGGAGCGCACCCAGGCCGTCGTCGACGAGGTCGTCAACTACCTCAACAACGACGAGAAGGCGGTCGTCGAGGGCACCTTCTCGGTGGTGGGCTTCAGCTTTGCCGGCCGCGGCCAGAACGGCGCCATCATCTTCGCCCGCCTGCGCGACTGGAGCCTCCGGCCGACGCCGGACCTGCGCGTGCAGGCACTGGCCCAGCGCACGATGGCGCGCATGTCCCAGGTGAAGGACGCGATCATCTTCGCCATCGCCCCGCCGCCGGTGCCGGAGCTCGGCAATGCGACGGGCTTCGACTTCCAGCTCCAGGACCGGGCCGGCCTCGGCTACGAGCAGATGCTGGCCGCGCGCAACCAGCTTCTGGGGGCAGCCCGCCAGCGGCCGGAACTGGTCGGCGTCCGCCCCAACGGCATTGAGGACGCCCCGCAGTTCCAGCTCGTCATCGACCGCGAGCGGGTGGCCGCACTGGGCCTTTCCATCGCCGACGTGAACAACACCATGTCGGCGGTGTGGGGGTCGGCCTATGTGAACGACTTCATCGACCGTGGCCGCGTGAAGCGCGTCTACCTCCAGGGCGACGCGCCGGCCCGCATGATGCCGGACGACCTCAACAAGTGGTACGTCCGCAACGCCAACGGCCAGATGGTGCCCTTCTCGGCCTTCGGGTCGGCGCAATGGACATCCGGGCCGCAGAAGCTGGAGCGCTACAACGGCGTGCCCTCCTTCAACATCCAGGGCAATGCCGCCCCCGGCCGCAGCTCGGGCGAGGCGATGGCGGTGATGGAGGAACTGGCGCGCCAGCTACCGGCCGGCATCGGCTTCGAATGGACCAACCTGTCCTTCGAGGAGAAGGCGTCGGGCGCCCAGGCGCCGGCCCTCTTCGC
The DNA here is from genome assembly GCF_006738645.1 of Stella humosa. Classification (GTDB taxonomy): domain Bacteria; phylum Pseudomonadota; class Alphaproteobacteria; order ATCC43930; family Allostellaceae; genus Allostella; species Allostella humosa. Next base: position 4,221,979 of record NZ_AP019700.1, read on the forward strand.
CATCTCGCTGATCGTCGTCTTCCTGTCGCTGGCCGCCCTCTACGAAAGCTGGTCGGTACCGTTCGCGGTCATGCTGGGCGTGCCGCTCGGCATCCTGGGGGCGGTCGGTGCGGCCGTGCTGTTCAAGCTGTCGAACGACGTCTATTTCCAGGTCGGCCTGCTGACCACCATCGGCCTGTCGGCCAAGAACGCCATCCTGATCGTGGAGTTCGCCAAGGAGGCCTATGATCGCGGCGTGCCCGCGGCGGAGGCCGCCCTCCAGGCCGCGGGCCAGCGCCTGCGCCCGATCCTGATGACGTCGCTCGCCTTCATCCTGGGCGTGACGCCGCTCGCCATCTCCAACGGGGCGGGCTCGGGCGCGCAGAACGCCATCGGCATCGGCGTCATCGGCGGCATGCTGACGGCGACCTTCATCGCCATCTTCCTGGTGCCGATGTTCTTCGTCGCCATGATGAAGCTGTTCCGGGTGAAGCCGGCGATCCATCGCAACCCGCCCGAGAAGGCGCCCGAACTCGCGTTCAGTGGGGATTGATCATGCCGAAGTCCCTCCTGTCCCTGGCCGCGCTGGGCGCCGTCCTGGCCGGCTGCTCGCTGGCGCCGGCCTATGAACGGCCGGCCGCTCCCGTCGCCTCGTTCTGGCCCTTCGGCTCCGGCCAGGAGAAGCCGTCGGCCGACGCGGCGGCGGCGCGGCTGCCGCCCGCGGCCGACATCGGCTGGCGCGGCTTCTTCCAGGACCCGCGCCTGCAAGGGCTGATCGCAGCCGCACTCGCCAACAACCGCGACCTGCGCATCGCCGCCCTCAATGTCGAGGCGGCGCGCGCGCAGTACCAGATCGAGAGTGCGGACCTGCTGCCCAGCGTCAACGGCACCGCGGGTGCGACGATGCAGCGGACGCCGGGCGCCCTGTCGCCGGCCGGTCGGTCGACGACGAGCCAGACCTACAGCGTCGGCCTCGGCCTCACCGCCTACGAGGTCGACCTGTTCGGGCGCATCCGCAGCCTGCGCGACACGGCGCTGGAGACCTATTTCTCGCTCGACCAGACGCGCACGGCCGCCCAGATCTCGCTCGTCTCGCAGGTCGCCAACGCCTACCTGACCTTGCTGGCCGATGCCCAGCTCCTGCGGCTCACGCGCGAGACGCTGGCCAGCCAGCGCGAATCCTACGAGCTGACGCGCGCCAGCTACGACCGCGGCGTCGCGACAGAGCTAGACCTGCGCCAGGTCGAGACCCTGATGCGCACGGCCGAGACCAACATCTCGATCTACAACCGCCGCCTCGCCACCGACCGCAACCAGCTCGAGTTCCTGACCGGCCAGCCCTTGCCGGAGGATTTCGTCGCCAGCCTCGGCGACGGCGAGGCGCTCGACCGTCAGGGCATGCTGGCCGACCTGCCCGCAGGATTGCCATCCGACCTGCTGGAGCGGCGGCCCGACATCCGCTCGGCCGAGTACGACCTGCGCGCGGCCAACGCCAACATCGGCGCGGCGCGCGCCGCCTTCTTCCCGCGCATCACGTTGACGGCCGGCATCGGCACCGCCAGCACCAGCCTCGACGGCCTCTTCCGCGCCGGCTCGTCGACCTGGAACTTCCTGCCGTCGATCTCGGTGCCGATCTTCGACGCCGGGGCCAACCAGGCCGGCCTCGACCTCGCCCGCGTGCGCCGGAACATCCAGGTGGCCCAGTACGAGAAGGCGATCCAGAACGCCTTCGGCGAGGTCGCCGACGCGCTGGCCATCCGCGCCACCTACGACACCCAGATCCGCTCGCAGGAAGCACTCGTGGCCGCCAACGAGCAGAGCTTCCGCCTGGCCGACATGCGCTATCGCAGCGGCATCGACAGCTACCTCGCCACGCTGGTCAACCAGCGCGCCCTCTACCAGTCGCAGCAGGAGCTGATCCTGATGCGACTGGCGCGCCTCTCCAACCTCGTCATCCTCTACAAGGTGCTGGGTGGTGGCTGGACGGCCGAGACGATGGCGGGGCCGGCCCCGGTCCCCCCGGCGCCGCCGACCATGGTGGACGGGGTGCTCAACCGCCGGTGACGGTGCGGACCGCGGACACGGGAGCGCAGGCATGATCCTGATCGGCCAGTATGATTCGCCCTTCGTCCGGCGCGTCGGCATCGCGCTCACCCTCTACGGCATGCCGTTCGAGCACCGGCCCTGGTCGGTGTTCGGCGATGCCGAGAAGATCCGCCCCTACAACCCGCTGCTGCGGGTGCCGACGATGGTGCTGGAGGATGGCTCGGTCCTGATCGAGAGCCATGGCATCCTCGATTACCTGGACGGGCTCCAGCCATCGGGCCGGGCGATGTTCCCCGCCGCCGGACCGGCGCGTCGGCAGGCGCTGGCCGTGGCCGCGCTGGCGACCGGTGCTGCCGACAAGGCCGTCAGCCTCTTCTACGAGCTGCGCCTGCACCAGCAGGCATCCGCGGCCTGGGTCGACCGCTGCCGCACCCAGGTCGCGGGCGCGCTGGCCGTGCTGGAGACGGACCGCGCGGCCCGCCCGGGCGACTACTGGGCGGGCGGGCGCATTGGCCATGCCGACGTCGCGGTCGCCGTCGCCCTGCGCTTCATCACCGAGGCGCATCCCGGCCTGATCGCGATGGCGGACTTCCCGGCGCTGGCCGGCCACGCCGCGCGGATGGAGGCGCTGCCGGCGTTCCAGACGATCCGGCAGCCCTTCGTTCCGCCCGCCTGAGCGACGCCTCAGTAGGCCCCGGCCCAGCCGTCGCGCCGCGGGTCCGAGGCCGCCATGCGCACGCCGTTGTCGAGCAGGCGGATCGCCTCGACGCTGCACGGCCCCTCATAGTCGCCGACCACCTCGACCTTGTGGCCGCGGGCGCGCAGGCCCGCGATCGCGGCCTCGCCCAGGCCGCGCTCGACCGTCAGGCGGTCGGCGCCGGTGTGGGGATAGTTCGCCTCCTGGCCGAGCTGGACGCTGGTCCAGCGCGGGGCTTCCAGCGCCTGCTGCGGGTCCAGGCCGAAGTCGATCATGCCGACCACAGCCTGCAGGTTCACCTGCACCTGGTTGTCGGCGCCGGGGGTGCCGAGCACGCCCCATAGCTTGCCGTCCTTCACGATGACGGGGGCGTTCATGGTGTGGCGCACGCGCCGGCCGGGTGTCAGCAGGTTGGCGTGGCCGGCATCGAGGTGCCAGTAGCAGAGGCGGTTGTTCATCAGGATGCCGGTGTCGCCCGCCGTCACGCCCGAGCCGAAGGCCGAGTTGATGCTCTGGATGGCCGAGACGGCATTGCCCGCCCCGTCGACGATGCAGAAATAGGTAGTGTTGCCGTCCGCCCGCTCGCCCGCCACCGGCAGGTCGGCGGCGCGGCCGGCGTCGATCCCGGCCGAGAGGCTGGCGGCATAGTCGGCCGACAGCAGGCGGTCCAGCGGGATGGCGCGGTGGCGCGGGTCGGCGCCATGGCGTTCGCGGTCGACGAAGGCGCGCTTCTTGGCCTCCACCATCAGATGGACCAGCTCTGCCGTGCCCCAGCCCAGCGCCTCCAGGTCGTGCCCCTCGATGATCTTCAGCATCTGGAGCATGGTGAAGCCGGTGGAGTTGGGCGGCGTCTGCCGCACCTCGTAGCCGCGATAGGTGATGGAGATCGCCTCCACCTCCTCCGCCCGGCAGGCGGCGAGATCGGCCGCATCCATCAGCCCGCCCGCCTCGGCGACGCCGGCGGCGATGCGCGCGGCCAGGCCGCCGCGATAGAAGTCGTCCGCGCCTGCGCGGGCCAGCGTCTCCAGCGTGGCCGCCAGGTCCGGCTGGCACACCAGCGCGCCCAGGGCCGGCGCATCGCCGTCGGCGCCCAGGAACACGGCAGCGCTGCGCCGGTCGGGCCCGGTGCGGCGGCGGTTCTCGCGTGCGAAATGGCGATAGGCGTGGGTGGCGGCAAAGCCGTCGCGCGCGGCCGACACGGCCGGCCCGAACAGCGCCCCCCATTCCTTGCTGCCGGCCGCCGCATGCATCATCGCCAGCCCCGCGACCGACCCCGGCACCGACAGCGACAGGGCGCCGAATTCGGGGATGCCGCCGGCCAGCCCGCGATAATGCCCGGCCGTGGCCGCCGCCGGTGCGGCCCCCGTGCCGTTGAAGACCCGCGACCGCCCGGTGCGGCCGTCGAACAGGTGATAGAAGCCGTCGCCGCCGATGCCCGACATGTGCGGCTCGACCACCCCCAGCGTCAGCGCCGTCGCCAGTGCGGCGTCCACCGCATTGCCACCGGCGCGCAGCACGTCCAGCCCCGCCTGGGTCGCCACCGGATGGTTGCTGGCGACCGCGCCGTTGCGGCCCATGATCAACGGGCGGTGGCTGCGGATGAAGGGCGGCTGGTTGGTCGTCATCGCGGTATGCTCCGGGAAGTCCTGGGGCCGCCAAGTTGCGTCCATCGCGCCCCCGAGGGCAAGCGCATCCGGGCTATGCTGGCCGGCCGATGAGCCTGCTCGCCGCCTGTTCCAGCCTGTTCCTGGCCGCCTTCCTGGCCGCCACCATCCTGCCCCTGCCGTCCGAGGCGGGATTGGCGGCACTGCTGGCCGCCGGCATCGGCCCGCCCGCCCTGCTGGTCGTGGTGGCAACCGCCGGCAACGTCCTGGGATCGGTCGTCAACTGGCTGCTCGGCCGGCTGGCCGCCCGGTTCCGCGACCGCCCCTGGTTCCCGGTCGACGCGCGGCGCATGCAGCGCGCCGAGGCCTGGTTCCGCCGCTGGGGCGTGTGGACGCTGCTGCTGGCCTGGGTCCCGGTCATCGGCGACCCGCTGACGCTGGTGGCGGGCATGCTGGGCGTACGCTGGTGGGCGTTCCTGATCCTGGTGACGATCGGCAAGGCTAGCCGCTATGTCGCGGTGGTGGTGGGGATGGCGGCTTGGGGGTAGTGCCTTGAAGGCCCGCTGAAGCCCCGTGCCTCTCGATCCGCACAAACGCGCTGTCTCAAGAAATATTCGAGAACAAGGGGTAAAGAACAATCAGCGCGGCGCGTCCCGTCGAATGGGACCGCCGATCAGACATCGGAGTCAAGCTGGCAGCGGAAGAGGAAACAACCGACATTTCTCGACCTGCGTCGTCGTATAGCTCGGCAGGGCCGTTGAACCAATCGCCTCTGTTATCGCTGACGCAACACTCCTTTGGGTGCTCCTCACGCGTTTTAACCGTACTTAACTCGCCAGACGCTCGCCCCGGCCGGAGCATGTTGGCCATGTTCTCCAGGAAGCACAGGAGCCATGGCATGAGGATCTCAGGAAAATTCGCCACCGGCGCCGCGGGCGTCGGCCTCGCCGGTTTGGTCGCCTACCTCTGCTTCTGGCCCGTCCCGGCCGAACCCAGGTCCTGGTCAGCCCCGACACCGCCTGGCTATACCGGCGCCCACGCGCCCAACGCAGGCTTGGCCGGCCTGCGCGACATCGCCATCGGGAACGAGTTTGGCCCGGAGCACATCGCGATCGGACCGGACGGCAAGCTGTACACCGCGATGACCAGTGGCGGCCTGTTGCGCATGGATGCCGACGGCGGCAATCAGGAAGTCTTCGCCAGCACCGGCGGACGCGTCCTCGGCTTCGCCTTCGATGCCCAGGGCCGGATGATCGCGGCCGACGCCATGAAAGGGCTGCTCGTCATCGACGCCGATCGGCGCGTGGGCGTGCTGGCCAACCGCGTCAGCGCGGGCGATCCCATCCGCTATGCCAACTCCGTCGTCGTGGCACCGGACGGAACGATCTACTTCACCGACGCCTCGACGCGTTTTGCGCCCGCGGAATGGGGCGGCACCTACGAAGCCAGCGTGCTCGACATCCTGGAGCAGTCGGCGAGCGGGCGCGTGCTCGCCTTCGATCCCGCGGCGGCCAGCACCCGCGTCGTCGCCCATGGCCTGTCATTCGCCAACGGGATCGCCCTGTCGTCGGACGGGCGAACGCTATTCGTGGCCGAGACCGGCCGCTACCGCATATGGAAGATCGACACCGCTGCGCGCGCCGTCGACGTGCATGGCGGGTCGCCCCAGGCGAGGGTGCTGCTCGACAACCTGCCGGGCTACCCCGACAATCTGATGCGGGGCCGCGAGGGCCGCATCTGGGTCGGGCTGTTCCGGCCGCGCAATCCGGCCGCCGACGGGCTGGCCGAACGGCCGTTCCTGCGGAAGATATTGCTGCGCCTGCCGCGGTCCCTGTTGCCGCTGGGAAAGCCGTACGGGCATGTCTTCGCCATCGACGAGGAGGGCCGCGTGGTCGCTGACCTGCAGGACCCGAGCGGCGCCTATCCCGAGACGACCGGTGCCACCGAGACGGCCGATCGCCTCTACATCCATAGCCTGCACGCACGCACGATCGGGTGGGCACCGCGATGACGCCTGGCGCGGCCCGCCGGCGCCATCCGCCTCAGGCCGGTGCCAAGCGCGGCGTTCGTGGCATCGTCAGCGCGAAGACCACCAGCCCGAGCAGCGTCGCGGCGAAGCCCGCCCAGACTGCGGAGAGCAGCCCGAACCCGGCGCCGATCACCAGCCCGCCTGCCCAGGCGCCGATGGCGTTGGCGACATTGAGGGCGGCGAGGTTCATCGCTCCCATCAGCGTCGGCGCCTCCGGCGCAAAGCGCGTGAGACGCACCTGAATGGTCGGGATGGCGATCATCGTCGTGGCGCCCACACCGAGGAGTGCCGGCATCAGCACCCAGGTATTCGACCCGCCGAGCGCGAGCACTGCCAGCAGGACCAGCGCGCTGGCGAAGCCGAGGACCAGACCGCGCGACGGGTGGGCATCCGCGAGCCGCCCGCCGACGAGGTTGCCGGCCGTCATGCCGATGCCGAACAGGGCGAGTGCCACGGGAATCCAGCTCGGGCTCAGCGCCGCCGCATCGGTGACGAAGGGGCCTATGAAGGTATAGACCGCGAAGATGCTGGCGATGCCCAGTGCCGCGACCAGCATCATGGCCCACACCTCCGGCTTGCGCAGCGCGCTCAGCTCCTGGACGACAGGGCCGCCCTTCAGCGCATCCGAGCGAGGCACCCAAGCCCAGAGCGCCAGGAACGAGAGCACCCCCACCCCGGCGACGGTGAGGTAGGTGTTCCGCCAGCCGACGTTCTGGCCAAGGTAGGTCGCCAGCGGCGAGCCGACGATCGTCGCCACCGTCAGGCCGGTCATCACCAGCGCGAAGGCCTTGCCGCCGCGGCCGGGCCCGACGATGTAGGAGGCGACGACGGCACCTGCGCCGAAGTAGGCGCCCTGCGGCATACCGCTGACGAAGCGCGCGAGCGCGAACATCCCGAGATTCGTCGCGACTGCCGAGAGCAGGTTGCCAACGATGAAAAGGCCCATCAGGCCGAGCAGCAGCGTGCGGCGGTTCAATCGCGCCGCCGCCAGGGTCACCAGCGGAGCACCGACGACGACGCCGAATGCATAGGCCGTGATGGCGTTCGTGGCGACCGGAATACTGAGGCCCAGGCTGGCCGAGAAGAGCTGGATGATCCCCATGCTCGCGAACTCGGAGGTGCCGATACAGAAGCTGCCGAACGCCAGCGCGAAGAGCGTCAGGCCCCGCGCGCGTTGCTGCGCCACGTTTGAGCAGTGCACCTTCACCGCGGTGCACTGCGCCTCATAACCCTTGGTCAGCATGGGAGCTCCGTCTCTGGCGGATCGGCAGGCTTTCGGCAGCCGCTTTCAGCGCGGCGCGCCGCGTGCCGCGCGGTCGATGGCACCGGCCACCGCCTCCGGCTGCGACATGTAGATCGCGTGGCTGCCGCGCACCTCGGTCACCGTGGCGTTCGCGCGCGCCGCCCACTGGCGCTGTGCCGCCGGTGGAATGATGCGGTCCTCGGTCGCCACGACGTAGGCCGTCGGCCGGAAGCGCCAGGCCGCATGGTTGACCGGCGCTGCGAAGGTGGCGGCCGCGACGGGCACTTGCGCATCAGCGAGGAAAGCGCCGCGCTCGGCCGGGAGATCGTGGGCGAAGGCTTGCGGGAAGATCGCCGGATCGAAGAACAGGTTGCCGTCGCTGGACGGCTGCACAGGCGGCTGCGATCCGTTGCCGATCAAGCCGAGGACTGAGTCGCCGGCATCCGGCATGAAGGCCGCGACGAAGACCAGGCCGGCCACCTTGTCGTCGCTGCCGGCTTCGGTGATGACCACGCCGCCATAGGAATGGCCGACGAGCAGCGCCGGCCCGTTCTGCCGCGCCAGAACGCGCCGCGTTGCAGCGACGTCGTCCGCGAGCGAACTCAGCGGGTTCTGCACGATGCTGACGGCATAGCCGCGCGCCCGCAGCAGGCGATGGACGTCCTGCCAACCCGAGCCGTCGGCCCAGGCGCCATGCACGAGAACGACGTTGCGCACCGCCGACCGCTCCTGCGCTTCGCCCGAATCCGTTCCAGCGAGCAAGAGTGCGGCCGCGGCGGCCACGATCCGAATGGGTTTGCCGATGGACATTTCACTCTCCTGTTCGATCGCCCTGATCTCAGTGGCCGTGCCTACTGCATTGAAACGATACGTGTTTGGCCGATGGGCACGCGGTTAATTGCGGTAAAGGGCGGTGGGTTGCAGGCAACGCCGCGACCCGCTTCACCGCACGCTCAGGCCGTGGGGATGCTCGGGGTTGGGCGTATGCGTCAGCCGTTCGCCAGCCGGTGCCGCGACGTTTCCATCGATGCCGTAGATCGCGATGTGCAGGCCCCAATACCCCGTCCCGAAGACGATGAGCGCTGCTGCGAGCCCTGCTGGAACACCGGCCAACCGGCGCTTGACCGCCGGCAGGAAGTGCACCTGGCGGGTATGATCCGCGGCGATGGCGACGATGATCGCCATGATCAGTGCATGACCGATCAGGTCGACCCGCCCGAAGGGATAGACCGCCGCGTTGAAGATGATGAACAGGGCGATGGCCGCCAGCCGGCGCACCAGCGGCGTCCAAATCAGGCCGAAACCCATCGTGAACTCGGCGACGCCCGCCATCGGAATGAACATGTCGCGCGGCAAGCCGAGCGTGAGGAACGGCTTCTCGTCCACCAGCGGATAGAACCAGTCCGGGTAGGCGACCTTTTCCAGGCTCGACCACATGAGGGCGATCGCCACGCCCCAGCGCAGCACCTCGAAGCGATGCTTGCGCCAGTTCGTATCGGCGCACGCCTCCAGCACCAGGTAGGCGCTGACGCCGACGCCGAGCGCCAGGTAGTCGAGCAGATGGAAGACGTCGTAGTCGCGCAGCGCCAGCAGCCACAGGCCGACGAGGCCGAGCGCGGCCAGGGGCTGCGTCCTGCGCGAGAAGACCAGCCCGGCGATCAGGAGCTGTATCCACGACACCCATTCGGCGGGGGTCTTGAGATCCGGCGTCAGATAGACACCGCCGACCGCGAAGATCGCCACGAAGAAGGCGGCGACGACCGCGCGCACGAAGTCGTCGAGGCGAAGCCAGAGCGGGTCGGTGATGCGGTCCATGGCGCGCAGGATCGCCTCCCCCGCTCGCGATTCCTCGACCACCCGGGTTGCCAGGAAGGACACGAGTACCAGCGCGATGCCGCTCCAGAACCAGGCATCGGCGAGCGTGGCCCCGATCGGCTGCGGCGGCGCGCCGACGATGTAGGGAGCGAACCATTTCACGTGCGCCTGCGCCGGCACCGAAGCCGCCAGGAATGCCAACGCGGCCAGGCCTGGTCGGCGGGCGACGAAACGAAGCTGAGCGGGAGCGCCCAGCGTCGTCCTTCTTGGGGCCCTCATCTGCTTTCCGAGTTCTTGATGCCGGGCCCGAGGACGAACCACCAATGAGACAGGAGACCGACGGCCCACCCCAACAGAACCCAAAGCACCCAGTAGGGCGGCCCTTTGAATATGTTGATGACGACGAGCAGCAGCATGACGGCGGTGAACGAGAACGCGTGGATGTTAAAGCCGATCTGCTTTTGCCGATGACTTGAGCGCTTCATCATGGTCTCCGGGCGGTACGGGAGGGCGATGCGTCGGGGGAGCGCTGGTCGGCGTCATCGGGTGCGCCCGGTGCTGCGATCTGCAGGTCGCCTTTCGGCAGCGTCTGGCAGGCGAGCACGTGGCCGGCCGCGATCTCCTCAGCAGAGAACAGAGCCTGCCCGTCCGTCACGAACGGGCCCGAAAGCACGCGGGCACGGCAGCGGCCGCACGCGCCTTCGCCACAGGATTGGCCGAACGGCACATGCGCCGCGTTGGCTGCAGCCAGGATCGTCTGCCCTGGCCGGCAGGCGAAATCGGCACCGCCGCGCAGCCTGATGCGAAAGTCGTCAATGCCAGCCGCGGCCGCGGCGAGCGCGATCACCTGTGCGGTCTCGATCCGCGTCGTCCTGCTCCGGCTCGAGACGAAGGCCTCTGTATGGATCGCGTCGCGTGGAACGCCGAGCTCGGTCAGCGCACCGATCGTCGCCTGCATCATCGCCGCCGGCCCGCACAGATGCACCCGCACGACGTCCCGGACATGCGGCCGCAACGCCTCGCGATCGATCCGCGCCCGGGGGCCTTGCCACGCGGCTTCAGGTGCGGTGACGAAGATCGCCGCGTCGAGGCCGGGCAGCCGCTTGGCGAAGGCCCCGATCTCTTCCGCGAACAGGATCTCGGCCTCGGATCGGAACGACGCCAAGAGCGTGATCCGGCCCCGATGGCCCGCATGCGCCGCCGCTGCCAGCATACTGACGATCGGCGTGATGCCGACCCCGCCGGCGATGAGCAGAAGGTGGCCGGACCCGAGATCGCGCTGCAGGTCCAGGGTGAAGTCACCCAGCGGCGCGTTCAGCCGCAAGGCCTCTCCGGCCGCAAGCTCCCGGTGCAGGAATGTCGAGCCGAGCCCATGCTCTTCCCGCTTCACGGTGATTTCGAAGAAGTGGCGTTCGCCGGGCGCGCTCGATATCGAGTAGGCGCGCTCGACCATGTCGCCCGCGATCGGCAGCTCCAGCTTAACGTACTGGCCGGCGCGGAACCGGAAGGGCAGTTCGCCACCCCGCAGCGGCTCGAAGCGTATCCGCCTGGCAGACGGCGTCAGGGGTTCGACCTGCGAGACCCGCATGTGGCCCCGCCATGGCGCCGATGGATCGGCCGGCGCCGGGGGCGAGCGGATCGCCCGCCACATCCGTCCCGCCTGCCGCCAGCTCAAGGCCGCGTTCGCGGCCATGATGCCGCCCCAGGGAGCCGCCTCGATGCCCGGCCCCCACGCGTCCTGCCCGGACAGATAGAGCCCCTTGACGTCCGTGCGACATCGCGCGATCGGCGAGCGCAGACGCGCGGCGCTAGTCGCGAGGCCGTAGAACGCACCGTCGACGCTGTTCTGGTAGGTCATGAACGACAGCGGCGTTGCCAACTCGGCGAAGGCGACGCCAGCCCGGAAGCCCGGCCACTGCCGATCGAGCCGGTCGATCAGCCGCGTCGTAACCTGCGCCTTCAACGCGCTGTAATCTTCCGGCCGCGCGCCCTGCTCGGTCCCCAGCCACGGCCGGAAAATCGCCGGATCGACGAACTGCATCACCTCGACGGTGTGCCAGCGGGCAGACGGGTTGTTCATCGAGCTGAACGAAACAAAGAGGATGCCCTCGCCCAGCGGCCGCGAGATGCCCTGATCGTCGTCGATATCCGGCATGAACCAGTGATTCGCGCCGTCGAGGCCGAGGCGTGCCGGGGATCGGTCGAGCCCGACGAACAGGAGTATGGTGGCAACCTCCTTGGGCAGCTTGGCCAACTCCCGTTCCCACGACGCGCCATGGTCAGGCCCGAGCAGGGAGGCCGTGTTGCGGGCGCCGACCGCGGAGACGATGCATGGCGCCGACACCCTGTAGCGGCTGCCCGTCGCGCGGTCCTCGACGCCGACGCCCGTGGCTCGGCCCGCCTCGACGGTGATCTCGTGGACCCGCTGGCGCGGGCGCACGACGACGCCGAACCGCTCCAGCCCGTCGAGGATGGCGCGGCCCAGTGCCTTCGGACCGCCGACCGGATGCGTCGCCCCGCCCATGAACGCCTGCAGGGCGATCATGGCGTGCCCGCCGAAGCTGCTCGTCGCGGGCGGCGGTCCGAAAAGCCCCCAGCGGGCCGAGACGATCGCCCGCAGCGCCGGATCGCGGAAGTGGCGCGCGGCAACGTCGGCGATGGTGCGGAACGTATCCGGATAGAGCAGTTCGATCACCGGCAACCCGGCGGCCCGAATGGCCGGCGCGGCCGATGAAACGAGGTTGCGCGCCGTCAACCCGCGCGCGGCCTTGCGCGCAGCGGCGAAGAAGCGATCGACGGCATCGGCCTCATGCGGAAACCGGGCCTTCAGACGAGCGCGGAACGCCGCCTCGGACGCGGGGACGGCGAACTCGAAACCAGGGAAGTGAAGGACGTCGAAGTCGTCCGGCAGGCGATGGAACTGTACTCGCCCGTCCGTCAGGTAGTTCAGGATCGGGCCTGGTCCCGCCGTCAGGTAGTGCACTCCGGTGCCGAAATGGTAGCGGCCTTCCCGGGTGAACTCATGCGTCATGCCGCCCGGCGTGTAGTGCTGCTCGAGCATCAGGACGCGCTTGCCGCCGAACTCGGCCAGCAGTCGCGCGGCGGTCATCCCGCCCATCCCGGAACCGATGACGACGACATCCACGCGCTCGTCCGGGATCAACGCCATCGTCCCCGGAAGCCCGCGATGGCACATGCTTTTGCGATCGGTTCGCCGTCAGGCGCTGTCCCGTTCGTCAGGACGCCCGCAGGCCGGCAGTCCAGCGCGACGGGTAAGAACAGGAGGGTTTTCATTTCGCGTGCCCTGTTTCGCCGCAACCCTCGCGAACGATGACAGTCGGCCATTCGCCCACGTTCGCGCCGTCGGGACAATTATCGCCGAGGCCTGCCATGGCAGGGGTAAAAGCCGGTAAAACGCGGTAGGATATTGCCCGTCCGAACCGGCGCCGGTCCCCTCGATCAGCCTCTTCGCGACCTCCTGGGATGTCTCGAGACCATCGGAGAAGGCATGGAGTCGAGGTCGAGAGGCGTCGAGGACAGGGCCTATCGCTTCGGTGAATACCGGCTGCTTCCAGCCCGGCAGCTGCTGCTGCACGGCGACGACCCGGTCCGGATCGGCAGTCGTGCCTTCGATCTGCTGCGACTGCTGGTGGAACGACAGGGCGAGCTGTTGAGCAAGGCGGAACTGATCCGCTTCGCCTGGCCCGACACCTTCGTTCACGGCGACAATCTCAAGGTCAACATCGCCGCGTTGCGGCGCGCCCTGGCGCAGGCGGGAACCGATGTGCCCTTTATTGCGACGATCCCCGGCCGGGGCTACCGCTTCGTCGCGACGGTGCAGGTGGAAGGTGCCACCACCCCCGACGACGCCCCGGCTCGGTTTCCAGCCCCGGGCGATGGCCTGCCGGGGCCGTCCAGCGTGATCGGGCGTGAGGACGATATTGCCCAGATCGCCGATGCGCTGGATGGGCGCCGCTTCCTCACGATCGTCGGCCCGGCCGGGGTGGGCAAGACCACCACGGCCGTCGCCGCGGCGCGGCGGGCGGCCGAGTGCTACCCGGACGGCATCTGCTTCATCGACCTTGCCGCGATCGGCGATCCCCAGCTCGTCGCGGCAGCGGTCGCCTGCGGGATCGGCCTGGGCGACAATCCGAAGGACATCCTGGTCGGCATCGTCAATGCCTTGCGCGGCCGCCGCAAGCTGCTGATCTTCGACAATTGCGAGCATGTGCTGACGGCAGCATCGGTGGTGGCCGAGCATATCCGCGCGGCAGTTCCCGACATCGCCATCCTCGCCACCAGCCGGGAACCCCTCAGGACCCGGAACGAGACTCTCCATCGCCTGCCGCCGCTGCCCTGCCCGGCCAAGGACGACGGCATCGATCGCGAGCGGGCCATGACGTTTCCGGCCGTAGCACTCTTCGCCGCGCGCGCGGGCGAGGCGGCCGGCTTCCGGATGAGCGATGCCGACGCGCCCGTCGTCGCCAGCATCTGCCGGCGCCTCGATGGCATCCCGCTCGCGATCGAGCTGGCGGCGCCACGCCTGCTTTCCTGCGACGCGGCCACCCTCCTGGGTCTCCTTGAGCGCAACTTCGAACTGCTCAGCTACGGTCCGCCGCATGCCCCCATCCGCCAGCAGACGCTGCTGGCCACCCTGGACTGGAGCTATCGCCTGCTGTCGGACGATGAGGCCGCAATGCTGCGGCTTCTGGCCGTGTTTGCCGGCACCTTCACGCTGGAGGATGCCGTCGGCGTCGGCCGGCACCTCGAGCATTCGCCCGACGCGGTTGCCGGCTGGATCGAGGGCCTCGCCGGCAAGTCGCTGCTGTCGTCAGGCTTCGCCGAAGGCGGCTTGCAATACCGCCTGCTCGATGCGACCCGCAGCTATGCGGCAGAGCGCCTGCGTGGCGCGCGCGAGCATCGCCATGCCAGCGCGGCCCACGCGGCCTGGTTGCTCGGCCTGTTCGAGCAGGCCGAGGTCGAATGGCAGTGGCGCATCCGCGAGGAATGGACCGCCGCCTATGGTCGCCGCGCCAACGACCTGCGCAAGGCGATCGACTGGGCTTTCGGCGAGGATGGCGATGCGCGGCTGGGCATCGGGCTCACCGCCGCCGCCATACCACTGTGGGACGAGCTGTCCTCGGTCGAGGAGAGCGGGCGGCATGTCCGCCGCACCCTGCGGTCGCCAGCCCTTGCAGAATGCGCCCCCGCCCTGCAGATGCGGCTGGCGACCGCACATGCCTGGAGCCTGACCTATACCGAGCGCTTCGACCCGGAGGCCGAGGCGGCCTGGCAGGAAAGCCTGCGGCTGGCCGAGCTGACCGGCGACGCGGACTATCGCCTGCGGGCGCTGTGGGGGCTGGCAATACTACAGTGCTATTGCGGCCGGCATCGCCAGGCGCTGGCCAGCCTCCGGCAATTCGAGGCCCTCGCGGAGCGGGAGGACGACCGGTCCGCAGCACCGGCCGGCGAACGGCTTCGGGTGATCACCGAGTTCTACCTGGGCGATGTTCGCGGCGCGCACGAGGAACTGAAGCGGCTCGTGCGACGCCACGACACGCATGCCCGGCGATCGCGCGTCGCGCGCTTCCAGATCGATTCCTATGTCGGGATCAAGACGTCGCTCAGCCTGGCCGAATGGGTGTGCGGCCTTCCCGAGCAGGCGGTCGTGACGGCGCAGGCGGCGCTCGATGCCGCCACGACCATCGGGCATGTGGTCTCGCAATCGAACGTCCTGGTGCTGGCGGTGCTGCCGATCGACCTCTGGACGGGGCGGATCGCCGCGGCGGAGCGCCATCTGACCGCCTTGGCCGCCAATCTCGACCAGCCGGACATCGCCCTCTGGGGACCGGCTGCCCGCTTCTTCGAGGGCATGATCCGGCACGAACGCGGCGATGCCGGGGGGCTCGACCAGGTGCGGACCGTGCTCGCCGAACTGGCCGCCGCCAACCTCCTGGTGCGATTGCCGAACTGCTTCGCCATGCTGGCGGCGGCGGCATTGCAGCACGACCGGATGGATATCGCGCGGGAGAGCATCGCCGCCGCCCTCGACCATCTCGAGCGCCAGGAGGAGTTCTGGTGCCAGCCGGAGGTGCTGCGCGTGCGCGGCCTCGTGCAATGGCGCGACGGCGATACGGAGGAAGCGGAACGGACCCTGCTGCGCGCCGCGCAGTTGGCGGGCGAATCCGGCGCGTACTCTTTCGAGTTGCGGGCCGCGCTGAGCCTGGCCGAATGCTGGACCGCCGGCGGCCGCCCCGCCGCCGCCCTGGCCCTGCTGGACCCGATCTGCCGTCGCTTCGACGAGGCCGGCGAGAGCAGGGATATCGTCCAGGCCCGCCAATTGCTGGCGCGGCTCCACATGCCGGCCGGTCAGGCGCGAACCCCAGCGGCCTCACGCGGTCGGGACGAAATCAGCGAAGCGCGCCGCCCGCGCCGCCGACGCGGGCATCCCACCCCAGCTTCTTGACCTGCTGCGCCACGGCCTCCAGGTCAGCCTGGTTCGCCCCGTCGCGAGCGAGGATTGGCATGGCGGCGTGACCGACCTGCACCGAACGGGCAGGGTCGTGGGCGTCGACCACGGCTGGAACCTCACCCACGGCATAGCCGCGGCCCGAACGCAGCCGCATTTCCGGTCGACCGGGGGTCGGCCGCGGGCGCATGATCGCACGATCGATCGGACCGACATCAACAGCCGGCTGCCATGACCCGCTCCAAAGTCCACGAGTTCAACGCCCCGTCCGGCTGGAACGCGCTGTTGCCGCCGCGCCGGCCGACCGAGCCGATCCGCGGCAAGCACCGCGTCAAGTACGCGGTCGTCGGCGCCGGCTACACCGGAACCGCCGCGGCCCGCCGGTTGCACGAGCTCGATCCCGCAGGCGACATCATGCTGGTCGATGCCGGCACGGTCGGCGAGGGCTCGTCGGGCCGCAACTCCGGCTTCACCCGGCCGCTCGAGTTCCCGATGGAGCTGACGCGGGCGAACGCCGGCAAGGTCGCCAAGATCAAGCCCTTCTACGAGGAAGGCTTCTACTGGCTGAAGGACATCGTCGAGCGCCACGGCATCGACTGCGGGCTGGTGCGCGCCGGCGTCATCCGGGGTGCGGCGACCGACCTGGGCGAGAGCCGCATCCGCACGGCGAGCGCGGTAATGGACGAGCTCGGTTACGAGCACCGGATCGTCCCACGGGAGGAGCTGAACGACCGCGTCGCCACCGCCTACTACCGCTGCGGCCTCCTAGTCACGGACTCCTACCTGCTGCAGCCGGCGGCCTTGATCCGCGGCCTCGTCGACAACCTGCCCAGGGAGATCGCGGTGCACGAGGGGTCGACCGTGCGCCGGATGTCGCGGCCGGGAAAGTGGGTGCTGGAGCTGGACGGCGCCACGATCGAGGCCGACCAGGTGGTCCTGGCGACCAATGCCTACGTCAAGCATTTCGGCTATCTCGTCGACCGGACGGTGGCGACCTACACCTACGCCGCGATCACCGAGGCGATGGCGCCGGAGGATGCGGCGCGGACCGGCTCCATGACCCATTGGGGCATCCTGCCGCCGCACAAGATGGGGACCACCTGCCGCCGGGTGAGCGAGAACCGGCTGATGGTGCGCAGCCTCGCCTCCTACGAGGGCGAGCTGCGGCCCGACGTGGTGAAGGCGGGCCTGACCGACATCTTCCGCGCCCGCTGGCCGCATCTGGCCCATGTGAAGCTGGAGCATGTCTGGGGCGGCGCCACCGCCTTCACGATGAACGGCTCGCCCTGGTGGGGGAAGTTCGACGAGGGGCTCTTCTCGGCCGGCGGCTGCAACGGCGCCGGCATCACCAAGGGCACGCTGCTGGGCAAGCGCCTGGCCGAACTGATGACGGGCCATGGCGACCATTCCGGCCTGGCCGACGCGTTCGGCGAGCCAAGTTGGCTGGCGCCGGAGCCGTTCCGGCGTATCGGCTACCACGTCATCGCGCGCAAGGAGCGCAAGCTGGCCGGGGCGGAGCGGTAGGCGGCTTCCCCTTTGCTTTGACCTGAGCGGCGACTCCGACCGAGCCGGTCCTTTGGCCGCGACCGCAGACGATCTACTGCCGGTCCCGGCGGTTCGTTCGTTTCCGCTGCTTGTCCGATGATCTCGGATTCGAGGTCGTGGAGAGGACTGCATTCTCCGGCCGTCCGTAGACCGCAGATCCCGTGTACCTGGACCCCGCCCCGACTGAACGTGCAGTGCGACAACCCGCCCCTCTCAACGATCTCGATCTGGTCGGCCGCGATGATCGAGGAAAAGCAGTGTGCGATCGTGTTGGCCGTGCGGTCAGCGCAGCCGCGCTGACCGCTCTGGGAACGGCCGGATCTGAGGCTATGGCTGGGGAGCGACCGGAACGGTGTAGTTGAGACCGCCGCGGCCGCCATCGACATACACGGTCTGACCGGTCATGTAGCCGGCATCCTCGCCCGCAAGAAAGAACGCCACGCCGGCAACATCGGCGCCGGTGCCGAACCTGCCGAGCGGCGTTCGCGACAGGATGCGGTCGCGACTGACCGGGTCGGACAAGAGGCTCTCCCGATTGAGTTCGGTCACGATAGTGCCTGGGCCGATCGCGTTGACGCGGATCTTGTGGGGGGCAAGGCTGAGCGACATCGCCCGCGTCAGCGACGAGATGCCACCCTTGGATGCCGCATATGGCGAAATGGTCGGCATCGTCATGATGACGCTGGTGGACGACATGTTGACGATGGCACCGCCGCCGCCACGCTCCACCATGTGCCGCGCCACGCGCTGGCCGCAGAGGAAGACCGACTTGAGATTGGTCTGGATGACGGCATCGAAATCCTCCTCCGGCAGGTCGAGGAAATCGTAGCGGCGCATGATGCCTGCATTGTTGATCAGGACGTCGATCCGGCCGAAGCGTTCCAGCACGGCGTCGATCGTCGCGTCGACCTGCTCCTTGATGCCGACGTCGCAGCGGAAGAACGCGGCCTCCGCCTTCGCACCGATCTCGGCGGCCGTGCGCTTGCCCGCCTCGTCTTCGATGTCGAGGATCGCCACCTTGGCGCCCTCGGCCGCGAACCGCTCCGCGCAGGCGCGGCCGATGCCGCGTGCCGCGCCCGTGACCACCACCGTCTTGCCAGCCATACCCATGTCCACCAACCCTCGTCTCGAAGGCCGCCACCGGCCCATTTGCTGGCCGATAATATAGGATACTAGTTTACCTTGCTACTAGGGATCGGTAGCGGGGGTGGTTATGGACCGGCCAGTCGCCTATATTCGAGGCGGTGGGAATGGGAGTCTGCGCCAGTGTCGCTTGGAGCCATGAAGTTCGAGACGTTGAAGCCGGTGAAGGCAGCCCAGTTGATCGCCCAGCGCGTGCGCGACGCCGTGCTGTCGGGCGAGCTTGCGGTGGGCGACCGGCTGCCGACCGAGAAGGAACTGATCAAGCAGCTAGGATACAGCCGGGCGGTGGTCCGCGAGGGCCTGCGGCTGCTGGAATCGGATGGGCTGATCCATCTCCAGGCCGGGCGCAATGGCGGCGCCGTCATCAGCAGCCCGAACACCGAGCGGCTCGTCTCCAGCCTGAACACCATCCTGCGCCTGCAAAGCACGACCGTGGCCGAGGTGCACGAAGCCCAGCGGCTGATCGAGCCCCTGGTAATCCAGCTCGCCTGCGACCGCGCGACGGTCGAGGACATCGCCGCCGTCCGCCGCACCATCGAGCTGATCGAGGAGAATCCGGGCGACAAGGACCTGGTGCTGGAGCAAAGCAACCGCTTCCACACGCTGCTGGGCGAGGCCGCCCACAACAACGTCATGGCCATCATCACCACGCTGATGCGCGAGGTCGTGATCCAGATGGCCTATAGCGGCGATGCGGCCGAGGCGCTGACCATCGCGCGCATCCACCGCCGGATCCTCGACGCCGTCGAGGCGCGCGACGTCAAGGCCGCGACCCGCCGCGCCCTGCGCCATCTCGATGCCACGGAATGCGTGATGACGACGCGCGAGCCGGCGGTGGCCGACGCGACCGTGGTGCCGCTCGGCCGGCGCAAGGCCGCCAGTACCGCGCGGGTGGCAGTGGCCAAGGACTGAACGCCGCCGCGCCACGGGACCACTGGCGCATCAATAGGTATACCAGTATACGCTGATGCTGCCTTCTGCCCGGGTGGGGTGGACGAGCGATCGACGCATACCGGAGGATGCCATGGCGGCCAGTGCGGATTTCGTGTGGAAGGATGGACGGATCGTGCCGTGGGCCGAGGCCACGGTGCATGTCTCGGCCGAGACGGTGCTGCGCGGCGCCAACGTGTTCGAGGGCATGCGCGCCTACTGGAGCGAGGCCGAGAAGGAACTCTACATCTTCAAGAACAAGGAGCACCTGCGCCGCCTGCGCCAGTCCTGCAAGATCATGCGGATGACGGTGCCCTACAGCGACGACGAGTTCACCCAGGCCTTCATCGACCTGTTGCGCGCCAACAAGTTCACCGCCGGCGTCCACTTCCGCCCCGTGGTCTATTTCGGCGAGGGCGAATCCTATGCCTGGAAGCCCGAGGACATCCACAACGGCGCCTTCGTCATCGCCTATTCGCGGCCGCACGCGCCCTCGATCAAGAACGGCATCAAGAGCTGCGTCAGCACCTGGCGGCGCAACTCCGACAATGCCTCGCCGTCGCGGGTGAAGGCGGCCGCCAACTACCACAATTCCCGCCTGGCCCAGGTCGAGGCGAAGATGAACGGCTTCGGCCCGCCGATCATGCTGAACGACCGCGGCGAGGTGGCCGAGAGCCCCGGCGCCTGCTTCATGATGGTGCGCGACGGCGTCGTCATCACGCCGCCGGTCAGCGCCGACATCCTGGAGAGCATCACGCGCCAGACCCTGATCGACCTCTATCGCGAGGAGCTGGGCGTCACCGTCATCGAGCGCGACATCGACCGCACCGAGCTCTACATCGCCGACGAGACCTTCTTCTGCGGCAGCGGCGCCGAGGTCCAGCCGATCACCGCCGTCGACCACTACGACGTCGGCGACGGCAAGGTCGGCCCCCTCACCCGCCGGATCCAGGACCTCTATTTCGACATCGCCGCCGGCAAGGTCGACAAGTTCCGCCACTGGCTCACGCCGGTATACGGCAACAGCCGCCCCTGAGGGCGGCCCGGCCACCTCCCCGCCCGGCGGACGGGGAGGGGGGCCTGCATTACAGTTCGCGCAGGGCGTTGAACTGCGCGACGTAGCCGGACGCGTCGATGCGGGCGGCGATCACGGTGGTGCGACCGGTCTTCAAGGCCGCCTGCAACGCATCGCCCAGCGCATGCTCGGTGTCGACCACGACGCCGTCGGCGCCGAAGCCTTGGGCCAGCTTCTCCCAGTCCATGCCGCCCATCTTCACGCCATAGGTCGGCAGGCCCTTGATCTCCTGCTTCACGCGGATCAGCCCGATCTCCTCGTCGTCGAGGACGACGACGATGATCGGCAGCGCCTCGCGCACCGAGGTCTGCAACTCGGCCACCGCCATCATGAAGCCGCCGTCACCCGTGAAGGCCACCACCGGCCGGTCCGGATGGGCCAGCCGGGCGGCCAGCGCGCCCGGAATGGCAAAGCCCATCGAGCCCAGGCCGTTGGAGGTGAGGAACTCGCGCGGGCCGTAGGACTGCCACTTCTGCACCACCAGCAGCCGGCTGGCGCCGGCATCGCAAGTAGCGATCGTGTCGCGCGGCAGGACGGCGCGGGCGACCTCCATCGCGCGCTGCGGCGACAGGCCGGTGGCCGGCGTGTCGAGCGCCGCCACCACCTCCTCGCGGAAGGTGCGCGCCGCCTTCTCGCCCCAGCCGCTGCCCTCGGGCGCCCACTGTGCCAGGCCCGCCAGGATCGACTTCAGGTCGCCCACCACCTCGGGCGCCGCCGGCACCACGGCATCGAGGTTGGGCGTCCCGGCCAGCGACATCACCGGCAGCGAATAGGGCCAGGGCTTGGGCTGCAGTTCGATGGCGTCCAGCCCGACCGTGACGATCAGGTCGGATTCCAGGATCAGCTTGCGCTCGATCAGCCCGCCGATGATGCAGCCCGCGCGCAGCGGGTGATCCTCGGGGATGGCGCCCTTGCACTTCGACGTGGTCAGGACCGGCGCGCCCAGCCGCTCGGCTAGCGCCACCAATTCGGCCGAAGCCCGGCTCCAGTAGACGCCGAGCCCGACCAGAAGGATCGGCTTGCGCGCCTTCGCCAGCACCGCCAGCGGCTCCTTCAGCGCGTCCCGATCGGGGATCATCGGCACGATCTGCGGCAGCAGCGGGCCCTCGCTCGTGGCCTCCCCGGCTTCGCGCGTGGTCTCGCTCTGCGGCATGTCGAATTGCACCGGCCCCGGCGGCAGGGCGCAGGCGGTGCGCACCGCGCGGCGCAGTTGCTGGCGGACGGTCTTGGCATTGATCGACGTCGACCATTTCGTCACCGGGGCATAGAGCGCCCGCTGGTCCAGCCGCTGCCGCAGGCCGATCTCGTAGGTCGGCGCCGAATACTGGTCGGTGATGGTGATGAGGGGGCAGCGGTCCATCCAGGCATGGGCGACGCCGTTCACCATGTTGGCCGCACCTGGCCCGCGCGTCGACAGGCAGACGCCGGGCGAGCCGGTGATCTCGCCCCAGGTGGCGGCCAGCATGGCGCCGGCCGTTTCCTGCTTCATCAGGATGAAGCGCATGCCGCGCTCGCGCGCGGCCTGCATCAGTTCCACCGATTCGCCGCCGGGGTGCCCGACGATGAACGGCGTCCCCATCTCCTCGAACGCCTGGGCCAGGACCTCAACGGTGGTCGGCATGTTCTTCCTCCCGCGATTCCACCGCTTGGGCGGGTGGATCTATGTCGATGATGAGATTGAGATAGCGGTCGACGGAGACGCGCGCGTCAGGGCCGACGACCACGGTCGACTCGCGCTCCTCGATCACCGCGGGCCCGCGCAACTCGGCCCCTTCCAGCAGCGCATAGCGGCTGTAGACGGGGCAGGCGACGAAGCCGGTCTCGGGGAAATAGACGTCGCGCATGCCCTTGAGGGCATCGCCCTTCTCGGTATGGGCGCCGGCGAAGTTCAGGCGGATGTCGGGCACCGGCCCGGACGCGCTGAGCCGCCAGGTCAGGGCCTCGATCGGCACCTCGGTGATGCGCCGGTCGAAAAGACGCTCGTAGGTCGTGAAGAACTGGTCCTGGAGGGCGGCCAGCGAGTCCGGGCCGAGACGGCCCTCCGGCATCGGCACGCTGATCTCGAATCCCTGGCCGACATAGCGCATGTCGGCATGGCGACGGATCTCGACCTGGGTGACGCCGGCATCGGCCAGCAGGCGGCGCCCCTCCTCCTCCATCTCGTCGAACAGGCGGTTGAGGTGATCCCAGTCGATGCCATCCAGCCGCGAGACGTAGCTGCGCACGAAGTCGATGGCGGACGGCGCCACCAGGAAGCCCAAGGCCGACATCACGCCCGCCCCCAGCGGGCAGATGATGCGGCGCAGCTTCAGCAGCTTGGCCAGGCCATAGGCATGCACCGGGCCCGCCCCGCCGAAGGCGATCATCGCGTAGCGCCGCGGGTCGCGCCCCTTCTCGGCGATGTACATGCGGGTGGCGGCCGCCATGTTCTCGTTGACGATGCTGTGGATGCCGGCAGCGGCCTGGGTGACCGACAGGCCGAGGGGGCGCGCGACACGCTCGGCCAGGGCCGAGCGCACGCCCTCCAGGTCGAGCGCCATCTCGCCGCCCAGGAAATATTCCGGCGACAGGTAGCCCAGCAGCAGGTCGGCATCGGTCACCGCCGGCTCGGTGCCGCCGCGGCTGTAGCAGACGGGTCCCGGCTGGGAGCCGGCACTCTCCGGCCCCACCTTCAGGAGGCCCATCTGATCGACGCGGGCCAGCGAGCCGCCACCGGCGCCGATCTCGATCAGGTCGATGACCGGCACCTTCAGCGGCAGGCCGGAGCCCTTGCGGAAGCGGCGCACGCGGGCCGCCTCGAACTCGTGCGCATGCTCGGGCCGGCCCTCGTCGATCAGACACATCTTGGCCGTGGTGCCGCCCATGTCGAACGAGATCAGATGGTCCTCGCCGATCAGCCGGCTATAGAACGAGGCGCCCATGGCGCCGGCCGCGGGGCCGGATTCGATCAGGCGGATGGGGAACTGCTGGGCCGCCCGGATGGTGGTGATGCCGCCGCCCGACAGCATCACGTAGAGGGTGCCGGTCAGCCCCATCTCGCGCAGCCGGCTTTCCAGCCGCGCCAGGTAGTCGCGCATCAACGGCAGGACGTAGGCGTTGGCGACCGTGGTGCTGCCGCGCTCGAACTCGCGGATCTCGGGCGCCACCTCCGAGGAGATGCAGACCGGCAGGTCGGGGGCCAGTTCCAGCAGCACGGCCTTGGCGATCTTCTCGTGGGCATCGTTGCGATAGCCATGCAGGAAGCACACGGCGATCGCCTCGACCCCTTCCTTCAGCAGGGCCTCGCCCGCCGCCCGCACGTCGGCCGGGTCGAGCGGGCGCAGCACCTGGCCCGCGGCGTCCATGCGCTCGTCGACTTCCAGGCGCAGGTAGCGGGGCGCCAGCGGCTCCGGCCGCTCCAGGAACAGATCGTAGAGGTCGTAGCGGATCTCGCTGCCCATCTCGATCGAATCGCGGAAGCCGCGGGTCGTGATCAGCCCGACTCTGGCCCCCTTGCGCTCGATGACGGTGTTCGTCACCAGCGTCGTCCCGTGGACGATGCTGTCCACCGCGCTGATCGGCGTGCCGGCCTCGCCCAGCAGGCGCTCGGTGCCGTCGATGATGGCGATGCTGGGATCACCCGGCGTGGTCAGGCGCTTGCCCGTGAAGATCTGGCCGCGCGCCTCGTCCACCATGACGAAGTCGGTGAAGGTGCCACCGACATCGACGCCGATCCGCGTGCTCTGGTCCACTCTGCCCTCTCCCCCGGCGTTCCGTCCGCTCGGCCCCGTCACTGCTCGACCCCGTAGTCCCGTGCCGCCGCCTCGGCGGACACGTAGCCGTCGCGCACGTCGCGGGCGACGGCCGCCGGGTCGCGCGCGCCCGGGTCGCCATACCCGCCGCCGCCGCTGAAGCGCATCGACAGCCGGTCGCCCGGCACCAGCATGCTGCGGGACTTGGGATGGGGCTTGGTGCCGTCAGCCAGCGTCACCGAAACGAGCGCCCCCTCCTTGCCGCCCAGCAGGCCGCGCGGGGCGTACTTCTGGCGATCGGACAAGAGCGACAGGCGCACCGGCTCGGGCGAGCGCACCTCCACCTCGACATCCTGGCCGAGCCCGCCGCGGAAGGTGCCCGGCCCGCCCGAATCCGTCCGGAATTCCTTCTTCCAGACGATCAGGGGCGAGATGCTCTCGAAGGCCTCGATGCTGCCGGCGCCGGCATTGGTGGGGAAGGCCGTCGTCGCCAGCCCGTCCTTCACGGCAGACGCGCCCATGCCGCCGCTGGCGAAGAGGATCTGCGAGAAGCGGTTGCCCTGGTGGTCGACGCCGCCATAGACCGAGCGCAGGGTGGGCGCGCTGCCGGACTCCGCCGTCACCTTCTCCGGCACCGCCTGCGCCAGCGCGCCATAGATGGCGCCGGCCAGGAGGTGGCCGGTCAACTGGCGCGCGTTGCAGGGCGCCGGATACCGCGGGTTCAGGATCGAGCCCAGCGGCGCGTCGACCGTGACAGAGCGGTACGACCCCTCGTTGCGCGGCGTCATCGGGTCGAGCGCGCATTTGATGGGATAGACCGAGTAGGCGTAGGTGTAGTTCATCACGGAGTTCAGCCCGCGGCCGATCTGCTTGGACGTGCCGGCATAGTCGATATGCAGGTCCGACCCCTTCACGGTGATCGTGCATTCGATGTGCGTCTCATCGGCATCGAAGCCGTCGGCGTCGACGCTGGAATGGTAGACCCCGTCCGGCACCGCCTCGATGGCCCGGCGCATGGCGATCTCCGCCCGGTCCTGCAACGCGCGCGACAGCGAGGTGAGGTCGACCATCCCCGCATCGTCCAGGAACTCGGCCAGGCGTCGGGCGCAGACGCGGTTGGAGGTCACCTGCGCCTGGAGATCGCCCATCACCTGGTCGGGGACGCGTACGTTGCCGAGGATCATCTCGGTCAGCTCGGCATTCTGCCGGCCCTCGGAATAGAACTTCAGGGGCGGGATGCGCAGCCCCTCCTCGAACAGTTCGCGCGCGTCGCAGCCCCAGGGCGCCCCGCCGATATCCGGCAGGTGGGCGATCGAGCCCGAGAAGCCGACCAGCCGGCCGCGATGGAAGATGGGGGCCGCCATCGTCACGTCCGGCAGGTGGCCGGTCGCCATCCACGGGTCGTTGGTCATGACGATGTCGCCGGGGCGCCACTGGTCCTTGGGATAGCGTGCCAGGAAGTGCTTCAGCGTCCGCGGCAGGATGCCGACGAAGGACGGGATGCCGGCCGTGTTCTCGGACAGGGAGTCGCCGTTGGCGTCCATCAGGGCGGTGGCGAAGTCGTTCGATTCGCGCACGATCGTCGAGAAGGAGGTGCGCAGCAGGGCGGCGGCCGATTCGTCGGCGATGGAGATCAGCCGGCTCCAGAATATCTCGAGCGAGACCGGGTCGAATTCGGTGCGCGATGTATCGGGCATTGTGGCCTCCCAACTCTTGGCCTCAAGGACGGCGGCGGCCACGAGGCGCCTCCGGTCGTGCGATTTAATCGGTATACTATATTACTTTATGAGCGAGCAAGCGGAGGAATGAAGGCCGCGTCGGCGGCCGGCAGGCCGCGCCCGGCGAGGTAGTCCGCCGCATTGGCCGCCGCACGGCGCAGGACGGCCTCGAAATTGTCGACCGTCGCCCCGGCCAGGTGCGGCGTGACCACCGTGCGCTCGTGCGTCAGCAACGGGCTGCCGACCGGCGGCTCGGCCGCAAACGTGTCCAGCGCGGCCGCGAACAGGTGCCCGTCGACCAGGGCCGCATGGAGTGCGGCCTCGTCGACCAGGCCGCCCCGCGCGCAATTGACCAGGATGGCGCCGGGCTTCATGCGGGCGATCCGGTCGGCGCCGATCAGCCCCCTGGTCTCGGGCAGCAGCGGCAGGTGGAGCGAGACCACGTCGGCCCATTCCAGCAGCGGGTCCAGATCGAGCCGCGTGACGGACAGCCCCGCCGCCACCCCGGCCGGGGCCGCGACCGGGTCGAAATAGGCCAGATGCACACCGAAGGAACCGAGCAGCGTCGCCACCGCGCGGCCGATCGCGCCGAACCCGACGATGCCGACATTCTTGCCGTGCAGGTGCCGGTTGATGCCGCGCGCCTCCTCCTTGTCCCAGGCGCCGGCGCGGGTGCGCCGGTCGATCAGCGGCAGCCGGCGCATCGCCGCCAGCATCATCATCACGGCATGCTCGGCGACGGGTATCGCGTTGCCGCCCGCCAGCCGCGCGATGGCGATGCCGCGCCGCTCGCACACCGCCCGGTCGATCTTGTCGATGCCGGCACCCAGCTTCTGGATCAGCCGCAGGCGCGGCGCCGCCGCCAGCAGCTCGGCATCCACCGGCGCGCCGACGACGAAGGCGACCTCGGCATCGGCCAGTGCGGCCGCGCGATCGGCCGGGGCCGCACTGGCCGCCAGGCGGATGGTCCAGTCGGCGGGCAGCACCCGCGTGACCGCGGCCGCGATGGCCGGATGGAATTGGTCGATCAGGCCGACGCTGATGCCCGCCATTGCTGTCTTCCCCCCTTCCGCGGACGCCGAGCGCGCCCGCGGGCATTTTCCACCCCGCACCTGCCGCCACGCCAGAAAGACCGTTGACGACCATGGTACGGACAGAAATATAGTACACTAGTTGCCGTGTAGCTCAACGCTGCGATCGGCCGGGGAAAGAGAAGCCCGCCGCAGGGCCGCGATCCCGACGCTTCCTCGAACAGGAGAGGTCCCGATGTACCGCCTTGCCGCCCTATTCCTCTGTAGCCTGGCCCTCGCCCTGCCAGCGCGGGCCGATACCTTTCCCAGCCGGCCGGTCACGCTCGTGGTGCCGTTCAGTGCCGGTGCGGCCAGCGACCTGTTCGCCCGCATCTTCACCAAGGAACTGAAGGACCGGCTGGGCCAGCCGATCGTCATCGACAACAAACCGGGCGCCAACGGCGGCGTCGCGGCCGAGTTCGTGAAGCGCGCCAAGCCCGACGGCTACACGATCCTGATGGGCACGACCGGGACCGCGTCGAACGTCTGGCTGTTCCGCCAGCAGCGGGTGGACCCGACCAAGGACTTCGAGCCGGTCACGCGCCTGGGCTCGATCAACTGGGTGATCGCGGTGCATTCCAGCTCGCCGCACAAGACGCTGGCGAGCCTCGTCGATGCAGCCAAGGCGCAGCCCGGGCAGTTGAGCATCGGCCATGGCAGCGCCGGCGGCCTGATCGCCAGCCACACGCTGCTGAAGGCGTTCGGCATCGACATGATCTCGGTCCCCTATCGCAGTTCGCCCCAGGCGACGACCGACCTGATCGGCGGGCGGCTGGCGGCCATGGCGTCGGACTTCGCCTCCGGCGCCGGCTACTTCGCCGCCGGCGACATGCGGCCACTGGCGATCAGCGGCAAGGACCGCTCTAGCCTCTATCCCGACGTGCCCTCGATGGACGAGTCGGGCGTGAAGGGCTTCGACCTGGTCGGCTGGTTCGCCGCCTTCGTGCCGGCCGGCACGCCCAAGCCGATCATCGACACGCTCAATGCCAAGCTGGTCGAGACGATGGCCGCGCCATCGGTCCGCCCGCAGGTCGACAAGCTGGGCATCGAGATCGTGACCGGCACGCCCGCCGCACTGACCGAGCATCTGAACCGCGAGATCGCCAAGTGGGAGGTCTTTGTGCGCGACGCCGGCCTGCAGCCGGAGTAACGCCTGATGCCCACGCAGATCCCCTACTTCCAGGTCGATTCCTTTGCCGACCGGCCGTTCGCGGGTAATCCGGCCGGGGTCTGCGTGCTGCCGGCCTGGCCCGACGCCGCACTCATGCAGGCGATCGCGGACGAGAACGCGGTGTCGGCCACCGCCTTCCTCGTCCGCGAGGGCGACGGCTACGGCCTGCGCTGGTTCACCCCACGGGTCGAGGAAGAGATGTGCGGCCACGGCACGCTGGCGGCGGCCTGGGTGGTGCTGGAACGGCTGGAGCCCGGCCGCGCCGAAGTCAGCTTCGCCACCCGCGCCGGCCGGCTGACGGTGGCCAGGGACGGTGGCCGCTACATCCTCGACCTGCCGGCCCGCGCGATCGTCCCCTGCGCGGCGCCGGCCGGCCTGGCCGATGCCATCGGCATTGCGGCGAAGGAGGTGCTGCGCGGCGCCTCCTACATCGCCGTCCTCGAGGACCCCGCCGCGATTGCCGACCTGCGGCCCGACCTTGCCCGTGTCGCGGCACTCGACCTGCCCGGCGTCATCGTCACCGCGCCCGGCGACGGCCGCGACTGCGACATCGCCTCGCGCTACTTCGCACCGGCCAAGGGTATCCCGGAAGACCCGGTCACGGGCTCGCTGCATGCCCAGGTCGTGCCCTTCTGGTCGCGCCGCCTCGGCCGCCCGCGCCTAGTCGCCCGCCAGCTTTCCCGGCGCGGCGGCACCATCCTGTGCGAGGACCGCGGCGACCGCGTGCGGTTGTCCGCCAGCGTCGCCCCGTTCCTGTCCGGCACGATCGAGCTGCCGGACTAGCTACCCGGCCAGGAGGCGCTGGACCGTCTCGTAGGTCTCGGCCGGGATCGACACGCCCTCGGCGATCGAGCGGCTGCGGCGGGCATAGCGGGCGTCGCCCGGCAGCCGCGACACGCCCGCCGCGGCGAACCCCTCGAACAGGCCCGCGATGCGGCTGCCCACGTCGGTGCCGCCGGCGCGCGCCGGGTCGATGAGGATCACGCACTCGCCGGCATTGGAGGTCTGGGCGCCGGGGAACGCAGCCGACCCGTCCTCGAAGCCGAAGCGGCCGCCGGTGACGGCCGCCGCCAGAATCTCCACCATGAAGGCGATGCCCGATCCCTTGTGGCCGCCGAACGGCAGCATGGCGCCGCCGTCGAGCACCGCCCGGGGGTCGTTCGTCGCCTGCCCCGCCGCATCCAGGCCCACGCCGTCCGGCAGGTCGTGCCCGTCCCTGGCGGCCAGCAGGACCTCGCCCTGGGCGATCACGCTGGATGCCTGGTCCCAGACCAGCGGCGGCGCGCCGTCGCGCGGGCAGGCGAAGGCCATGGGGTTGGTGCCGAGGAACTTCCTGGTCGCCCCCCATGGCGCCACCCGGCTGCGCGCGTTGACGCAGGCAAGGGCCACGAACCCCGCCTCGGCAAACGGTTCGACATCCGGCCACAAGGCGGCGAAATGGTGCGAGTTGCGGATCGCCATGGCGGCGATGCCCTGCGACCGCGCCTTGGCGATCAGCAGAGGAGATCCGGCCGCCAGGGCCGGCTGGGCGAAGCCGTTGGCGGCATCGACCGCGACCACGCCGGGGGCAACCTCGGTCACCACGGGCCGTGCGTTGCCGTCGATCCAGCCGCTCTTCAGGGTGGCCACATAGCCCGGCAGGCGGAACAGGCCATGGCTCCGGCTGCCGTCGCGCTCGGCCGCGGCGACCACGCCCGCCACGCAGCGCGCGCTGTCGCGGGCCAACCCGTGCCGGACCAGCACCTCGGCCACCAGGTCGGTCAGTTCGGCCACGGTCAGAACGATGCTCATGGGTGGTCTCCCGGCGGGGATGGAGGTCGGGGGCGAAGGTGGCGCGTCAGCGCCCCTGGCGAAGGTAGGGGCGCCCCAGCTCGATACCGTCGACGACCCGGTAGAAGTTCATCAGGCTGCCGACAAGCGGGCGGGTGAAGGGGCGGACGGCAATCGGCTGCAAGGGCGTGACCGGTATCGCCAGGTCCTGCTCGGGCCGACCCAGCAGGCGGCCGGCGACCTCGCGGCCCAGCAGCGTGCCGAAGGCGATGCCGCGCCCGCTGAGGCCCAGGGCCGCCCACATGCCGGGCGCCAGCGCGTGGATGTGCGGGTACTGGTCGGCACTCATGCCGACCCAGCCGGCCACCTCCTCCTCCCACGCGAGTTCCGACAGGAACGGGAAGAGGTCGGTCACCCGGCGCGAGGCCTTGTCGCGGAACGCGCGCGAATCGTTGCGGAACGCCGGCCCGTCGGAACTGAGATGAAGCCGGCCGTCGGGGCGCATGCGGATGCCGGAATAGAGCCGCCGCGTGTCCGTCAGCGACTGCCGGCCCGGCAGCACCGCGCCGCGCAGGTTCTGGCTCAGCGGCGCGCTGACCAGGTGATAGGCGCGCAGGGGAACCAGCGAGCCGGCCAGGCCCGGCCACAGACCGTCGGTATAGGCGTCGGTGGCCAGGACCACTTGGTCTGCATCGACGGCGCCGCCGGCCGTCTCGACCGTCCAGCCGCCTTCGCGACGGGTCAGCGCCGTGGCCCGGCTGCCCTCGTGCAGGCGCGCGCCCGCCGCCACCGCCGCCGCGGCCAGCCCGCGGCAGTAGGCCAGCGGATTGACGGTGCCGCCCCGGCGATCCAGCAGCACGGAGGGGTAGTAGCGCGTCCCCGTCAGCCGCTCGGCCGCGTCGCGATCGAGGATCTCGACCGGGGCGCCGCGGGCCTGCCAGAAGCGGGCGCGCGCCTCCAGGGCGCTGGCGTTGCCCGGCGTGTGGCCGGCGAACAGCAGGCCGGTGCGCACCGTCTCGCATTCGATGCCGTGCTTCTGGATCAGGCCGTACACCAGGTCCGGACCACCGGCGACGAGGTCGATGATGCGTTCCCCGCGCTCGGGCCCGAAATGGGCCAGGATGTGGTCCTGGCCATGCTTGGCATAGGGCACGACCTGGCCGAAGGCGCGACCCGACCCGCCGGCGCCGACCTCCTTGGCCTCCAGCACGACCACCCGCGCCCCGGCCTCGGCCAGGTGCAGGGCGGTCGACAGGCCGGTGAAGCCACCGCCGATCACGGCGACGTCGGCTTGCACGCGCCCGTCGAGCGGCGATGCGGCCAGCGGCGACCGCGACGTCTGCCGGTAGGTGTCTGCCAGCGGCTGCGGATCGTCGAGCGGCGAGTGCATGCCGATCGGCCTCAACGCCTTCATCGCGTATCCTTTCGCATCCCGTCTATAGGACCTGCCCCCAACGCCCTGTCAGTAGCGACGGCCGCGGGCAAGGCGCAGCTCGATGAACCGGCTGTAGCGCGACATCGCCCAGCAGCCGAGGAAATAGATCCCGGCCACGAAGAGATAGCCCTCCGTATAAAAGGCGATCCAGGGCGGGTCGGCGATGGCGGTGGTGGTGGCGTTCAGGATGTCGAACAGGCCGATGATGATGACCAGGGTCGAATTCTTGAAGACCGAGATCAGCTGGTTCATCAGCCCCGGAATGACGATGCGCAACGCCTGCGGCAGGATGATCTTGCGCGTCGTCAACCAGTAGGGGAGCCCCAGCGACGCCGCCGCCTCGTACTGGCCGGCAGGGATCGCCTGCAGGCCGCCGCGGATCACTTCGGCGAAGTAGCAGCCGGCGAAGATGCCCATCGCAATCAGCACCCGCGCCAGCTTGTCGATGTCCCAGCCGGGCGGCAGGAACAGGGGAAACACGACGGCCGCGCAGAACAGCACGGTCACCAGCGGCACGCCGCGGATCAGTTCGATCAGTCCGACCGAGACGGAGCGGATGACCGGCAGCCGCGAGCGCCGCCCGAGCGCCAGCAGGACGCCGGCCGGCAGCCCGATGAGGACGGTGGAGCTGAAGACGATGATGGTGAGCGACAAGCCGCCCCAGAGCCGGGTCTCGACCGGCGTCAGCCCGAAGACGCCGCCCAGCATCAGCACCAGGAAGGCCGCGACGGCGAAGGTCCATAGCGGCAGCAGCACCATGCGGTGCCAGGCGCGCGGCCAGCAGGTGATGGCGACGGCGGCCGTGTAGATGCCGGTGGCCGCCAACGGCCGCCAGTGCTCGTCGTAGGGATAGAGCCCGAACAGCATCAGCCGGTGCTTTTCGACCACGACCGCCCAGCAGGCACCCGCCGCCGCGCGACAGACGGTCGGGTCCGAGGTCCACCACACGGCATCGATCACCGCCCAGCGGAAGAGCCGCGGCAGGGCCAGCAGGATGACCGCAGCCACGACCAGCGTCAGGAGCGTGTTGCCGATGCTGCTGAAGAGGTTCTCCCGCATCCAGCGCACGGCGCCGATGCGCTGGAGCGGCGGCCGCTCGGCCGGGCTAGGCCTTGCGGGCCGCGCAGCGACCAGGGCGTCGGCGCCGTCCGTCATCGCCGGAACCGGACGCGGCTGTTGTACCAGTTCATCAGCAGCGAGATGGACAGGCTGATCGTCAGGTAGACGGCCATCATGATGAGGATGCCCTCGACCGCCTGGCCGGTCTGGTTGAGCGCGGTGTTGGAGACGCTGACCAGGTCGGGATAGCCGATCCAGACGGCGAGCGAGCTGTCCTTCACCAGGTTGAGGTACTGGCTGGTCAGCGGCGGGATGATGACCCGCAGCGACTGCGGCAGCACGACCAGGCCCAGCACCAGCCCCTCGCGCAGGCCCAGCGCGCGCGCCGCCTCGCGCTGGCCCGCGGCCACCGCCTGGATGCCCGAGCGGACGATCTCGCCGATGAAGGCGCCGACATAGGCGACGAGGCCGATCAGCAACGCCACGAATTCCGGGCTGTGGGTCGTGCCACCGCGGAAGTTGAAGGCGCGCAACGTCGGCATGTCGAGCGCGAAGGGCGCGCCCGCCGCCAGCCATAACGCCGACGGGGGTCCCAGGATCAGCAGCAGCATCGGCAGGACCGTCGGCGGCCGGCGGCCGGTGCGTTCCTGCCGCCGCCGTGCCCAGCCCCGCCAGGCGAGCCCCCCGGCGATCCCGATCGCCAGCGCCGCCAGCATCCAGCCATGGATCGGGTCGGCCGCGGGCACCGGGTGGACCAGCCCGCGATTGGAGAGAAAGACGCCCTCGATCGGGTTGTGGGCCTGGCGCGGCGGCGGCAGTTGCCGGATCACCGCGTACCAGAAGACGATCTGCAGCAGCAGCGGCGTGTTGCGGAACAGCTCCACATAGGCGGCGCTGACCCGTGCCACCAGCCAGTTGGGCGAGACCCGGGCGATGCCGATGACGATGCCCAGGATGGTCGCCAGCACGATGCCCACGGCGGAGACGTAGAGAGTGTTGAGGATCCCGACGACGAAGGTGCGGGCATAGGTCGAGCGGGCGGAGTGGGCGATGAAGGACTCGCCCACCTCGTACCCGGCTTCATGGGAGAGGAACGCGAAGCCCGATACGATGCCCTGCCGCGCCATGTTCTGCATGGCGTTCGACACGAGGAGATAGAGGACGCCGGCGATCAGCGCTGCCGTCGCCAACTGATAGACGGCGTCCCGGACCCGGGCATTGCTGAACGACAGCACGCCCCCTGCCCGCACCTTGCCCTCGGCCATGGTCGGCGATTGCCCGTCGTGGCCCTTCCGTCCCTACTGGAAGGGCGGCGAGTACAGCACACCGCCGTCGCGCCACAGCTTGTTCAGGCCGCGATCGAGCTTCAGCGGCGAGTCCTTGCCGACATTCTTTTCCCAGATTTCCTCGTAGTTCCCGACCTTCTTGATGATCTGGTAGACGAAGTCCTTTGGTACGCCCAGCTTCTCGCCCAGGTCGGCGGTGACGCCCAGCAGGCGCTGCACCTCGGGGTCCGAGCTCTTCAGCGACTGGTCGACGTTCTTCGAGGTGATGCCCTTCTCCTCGGCCTCGAAAGTCGCGAAGACCGACCAGGTGACGATGTCCTTCCATTGCGGGTCGCCCTGCCGGAAGGCGATCGCCAGCGGCTCCTTCAGCAGCACGTCCGGCAGGATGATGTGGTCCTCGGGCTTGGCCGCCTGGTAGGCGCGGATGGTGGCGAGACCCGGCAGGAAGTTCGAGACGACGTCGCACCGGTTGGCGAGATAGGCGTCGTTCAGCTCCTTCAGATTCTCGATCACGACCGGCTGGTACTTGATCTTGTTCTGCTGCCAGAAGTCCGCGACGTTGCGCTCGATCGAGCTGCCGGGCGGCACGCAGACCGATGCCCCGTCCAGCTCCTTGCCGGACTTCACGCCCAGGCTCTTGTGCACCATCAACGCGGTGTGCGCGTACATGGTGACCGGCGAGAAATCGAAGCCCAGGGCCGCGTCGCGCGTCAGGTTGACGGTGGTCGAGCGCGACAGCACGTCGATCTCGCCCGACTGCAGCGACGGGAAGCGCTGCACGGTCGTCAGCGGGATGAACTTCACCTTGGTCGGGTCGCCGAACACGGCGGCCGCAACCACGCGGCAGAAGTCGACGTCGAAGCCGCGCCACTCGCCCTTGGCGTCGGGCGCGGAAATGCCCGGCCGATTGCCGTCCGCCCCGCAGGACAGATGCCCGCGCTGCTTGACCGCCGCCAGGGTCGGGCCGTCGGCTGCACTTGCCGCCGCGCCTGCGACGAGGCTCGCGCCGATGGTGAGGATGCCCGCGATAGTGGCCCGTTTCATGCCGTTCTCCCTGCCCAGAAGCACCGTTAATACTGATACTAGTTTCCCTTCGTCATTGTCCACACCGGTTTTGCGTGTTAGTGATCCGAGCCGGAGAAACGAGGTCGGAGGCTGCCATGGCGACCCTTGCACAGGCCACGCGGGCCGAGATGAGCGACCAGGAATGGCAGGCGCGCTGCGACCTGGCGGCGCTCTACCGGATCGTCGACCAGCTCGGCATGACCTACCTGATCTACACCCACCTGACCGCGCGGGTGCCGGGCGAACCGGGTGCATTCCTGATCAATCGCTTTGGCGACATGTTCGACGAGGTGACCGCGTCGAGCCTGGTGAAACTCGACCTGGAAGGCCGCGTGCTGGCCGGGTCGGCCGAGTTCAACAAGGCGGGCTTCGCGATCCACAGCGCCGTCTACAAGGCCCGTCCCGACGTGCAATGCATATTGCATACCCACACCGTCGCCGGCACCGCCGTGTCCTGCCTGAAGGGCGGCCTGCGGCCGATCTCGCAGGACGCGCTCGAGATCCATGACGAGGTGGCGTACCACGAGTATGGCGTGCCCGGCCCGGTCGAGGAGTGCGAGGCGCTGGGCCGGAGCTGTGCTGGGGCCGAGTGCATCATCCTGAAGAACCACGGGCTGATGACCCTGGGCCGGACCATACAGGCGGCCTTCATCCGCATGTACTACCTGGAGCGCGCCTGCCAGGTGCAGGTGGCCGCCGCCGGGGCGAACGACGAGACGGTCGACATGACGCCCGGCGTGCGCGCCGAGCTCGCCGCCAAGCTGTCGGCCCTGCGCGCGTCCGGCCGCTACGGCGTCCGCGAATGGGAGACGCTGCTGCGGCAGCTCGACCGCCGCGGCAGCGACCATCGCCGCTAGGGGAACGAGGCGCCCATGCCGGCCATCGCCGCCCTGCCGCTGCGCCGTGTCGTAGCAGCCATCTTCACCGCCGCCGGGTGCGACCCGGACGAGGCCGGGACGATCGCCCGCTGCCTGGTCGAGGCCAACCTCGCCGGGCATGATTCGCACGGCGTCGCCCGCGTCCAGCGCTACATCCGGGCGCTTTCGGCCGGCATGATCGAGCGCAACCGCCATGCGACCGTGGCGCTCGACAGCGGGTCGCTGGTCGTGCTGGAGGGCCATCGCGGCTTCGGCCAGGTGATCGGCGCCGAGGCGATGGCGATCGCGGTCGCCCGCGCCAAGGCGAACGGCACCGCCATCGTCGCCATCCGCCGGTCCTATCATCTGGGCCGGATCGGCGAATGGGCGGAGATCTGCGCGGCGGCCGGCTGCGCCTCGATCCATTTCGTCAACGTCATCGGCGACGGCTACTGCGTGGCGCCCTTCGGCGGGGCCGAGCGGCGGCTGTCGACCAATCCGTTCGCCGCCGGCATGCCGGTCGCGGGCGGCGACCCGATCATCCTCGACATGGCGACCAGCAGCCTGGCCGAGGGCAAGGTGCTGGTCGCCCGCAACAAGGGCGTGCCCCTGCCTCCCGGCACCATCATCGACGCCGAGGCCCGCCCGAGCTGCGACCCCAACGCCCTCTACGGCCCGCCGCCCGGCGCGCTGCTGCCGTTCGGCGCCCACAAGGGCTATGGGCTGGCGGTGTTCTGCGATCTGCTGGCCGGCGTGCTGACCGGCGGCGGCTGCAACGAGCCCGGCAACGACGCCGCCCCCGGCGTCCTCAACAACATGCTGTCGATCGTGCTCGACGTGGAGCGCTTCCGCGACGGCGATGGCGCCGCACGCGAGGTCGAGGCGTTCGCCGACTGGCTGCGGTCGTCGCGGCCGATGGAGGGCCATGCCGACGTGCAGGTGCCGGGCGATCCCGAGCGCCGCACCCGCCTCGCCCGCAAGGCGGGGGGAATCCCGCTCGATCCCACGACCTGGCAGACCATCATCGAGGCCGGGGCAGCCGTCGGCCTGTCGGATGCGGAGATCGGGCGCCTGGCAGCCTGAGCGATCAGCCGGCCGCCGCGGCCGGAAGCGAAGGTGAAGCTGGCCGGATGCGCGGACAGTCGCCGGCCGGGGCAATGGAGGAGCAGGTGACGACTGAGTGGGACGTGATCGTGGTGGGCGGCGGCAATGCCGCCTTCTGCGCGGCGCTGGCGGCGCAGGAGAACGGCGCCCGCGTGCTGGTGCTGGAAGCAGCACCAGAGGCCGAGTCGGGCGGCAACACCCGCTTCACGGCGGGCGCCATGCGGGTCGCCTACAACGGCGTCGAGGACCTGTCGGTGCTGATGCCCGACCTGACGGAGGCCGAGAAGGCCAACACCGACTTCGGCACCTATACCGAGGACCAGTTCTTCGACGACATGGGCCGCGTCACCCAGTACCGCACCAACCCCGACCTCTGCGAGCTGCTGGTCCGCGGCAGCTTCCCCGCCCTGCAATGGATGCGCGAGAAGGGCGTGCGCTTCGCCCCGATCTATGGCCGGCAGGCATTCAAGGTCGACGGTCGGTTCAAGTTCTGGGGCGGCCTCACGGTCGAGGCGTGGGGCGGCGGGCCGGGGCTGGTGGAGGCGCTGACCGCGTCGGCCACCACCCGCGGCGTCGAGATCCTCTATAATGCCCGCGTCACCGCCCTGCTGCAGGACGACCGCGGCGTCCATGGCGTCACCATCCGCCGCGACGGCCGGTCGGAGACCCTGTCGGCGCGCGCGGTCGTGCTGGCGTCGGGCGGGTTCGAGGCCAACTCCGAATGGCGCACGCGCTATCTGGGCCCCGGCTGGGACCTGGCCAAGGTGCGCGGCTCGCGCTTCAACATGGGCGACGGCATCCGCATGGCGCTGGAGATCGGGGCCATGCCGACCGGCAACTGGTCGGGCTGCCATGCCGTCGGCTGGGAGCGCAACGCGCCCGAGTTCGGCGACCTGGCGGTGGGCGACGCCTTCCAGAAGCACTCCTACCCTTTCGGCATCATGGTCAACGCCACCGGCCGCCGCTTCGTCGACGAGGGTGCCGACTTCCGCAACTATACCTATGCCAAGTACGGCCGCGTGATCCTGGAGCAGCCGGGGCAGTTCGCCTGGCAGATCTTCGACCGCAAGGTGCTGCACCTGTTGCGTGACGAGTATCGCATCAAGCAGGTGACGAAGGTCAGCGCCGACACGCTGGAAGGCCTGGTGGC
This sequence comes from Stella humosa, assembly GCF_006738645.1. GTDB lineage: Bacteria > Pseudomonadota > Alphaproteobacteria > ATCC43930 > Allostellaceae > Allostella > Allostella humosa. The sequence continues at coordinate 4,259,970 of NZ_AP019700.1, forward strand.
CAAGCTGGACGACGTGAACCACGCCGCCGCCCTGGCCGAGATCCACGCCTACAACGCCGCGATCGACGCCAGCGTCCCCTTCAATCCCAACGTGAAGGATGCGCGGCGCACGCACGGGCTGGCCGTCGACAAGACCAACTGGGCCAACCGGATCGACGAGCCGCCGTTCGAGGCCTATGCCGTCACCTGCGGCATCACCTTCACCTTCGGCGGCTTGAAGATCGACACCGACGGCCGTGTCCTGTCGGTGACGGGCGAGCCGATCGGCGGGCTCTTCGCCGCGGGCGAGCTGGTGGGCGGGCTCTTCTACTTCAACTACCCGGGCGGCACCGGCCTCACCTCGGGCGCGGTGTTCGGGCGCATCGCCGGCGCCAGCGCGGCCCGGATGGGCCGCAACTGAGAGCGGCCTGGCCGGCGGCGGGACATGGCCCCGTCGCCGGCCAGGCCATGCGTTCACCCGGCGGGGGGCAATGCCGCCCGGAAGCGATCGCGGCAGGCCGCAAGGTCGAAATTGCGACGATAGGCCGGCGGGTCGGTCGGCTTCACCCGCAGCAGCACGAAGGCGGCGCTGTTGCCCGCGCGCAGCAGGCGGGCGCCATCGGCGATCTGGTCCTCGCGCTCCACCATGCGGGTCGCCCGGATGCCCGATCCCGACGCCACCTTCTCGAGGTCGACACCCAGGCTGGTATGGCTCTTCTGGTAGCCGGTCTCCCCATAGTGGCCGTTGTCGACGCAGAGGATGGAGAGGTTGGGCGGGTCCATGGCCGCAATCGTCGCCAGCGAGCCCAGATTCATCAGCAGCTCGCCGTCACCGGTCGCGACCAGCACCTGGCGGTCGGGCCGCGCCAGCGCCAGGCCGAGCCCGATCATGCAGGCCCCGCCCATGCAGCCCGCCATGGTGTAGAGGTGATCGCCGTCCTTCGTCAGGGCGGCCAGGTCGCGGGCCGTGCCGGCCAGGCCGGTCACGATCAGGAAATCCTCGTGGCGGCCGACGAGGGCCGGGATGGCGTCGCGGCGATCGAGAATGGCATCGGTCGCGAAGGCAGAGGCGGCGGACCGCTCCAACGTGGTCATGGGATATCCCCCTCCTAGAATGCCTTGGCACCGAGCAGCTTCTGCGTCAGCAGGACCGCCACCGACTGCCCGCCCTGGAACGCCATGGTGGCCGCGGCCTCGACGGTCGGCACCACCTCGTCCGCCCGCTCGACGCGCAGGACGATGACGCCCATCGCCTCCAGCACCGGCCGGACGGCCTGGCCCATCGGGAACTGCCAGGGATTGCCCTCGCCGAACTCCCCGCGCATGCTGACCAGCGTCAGCAGCGGGAAGCGGCCGCCGCGCATCAGCGACAGCATGTTGACGCAGTTGCCGACGCCGCTGCTCTGCATCAGCAGCACGCCGCGCGCGCCGCCAAGATCGGCGCCCGCCATCTGCGCCACGCCCTCCTCCTCGGTGGTCAGCGGCACGGACCGGACCTCCGGGTCGGCCAGCGAACGATCGATCAGGCGGCGGTGCCCGGCGTCGGGCACATAGGCGAACTGCGTCACGCGATGCCGGCGCAGCAGGGCGTAGAGCTCGTCCTGCCAGCTCGAACCGGGCGTGCCGGGTGCATTGCTCATCGTATCCCCTCCCTATGCCGTCTTGTGCGACACGTTCTTGGCGACGGTATAGCAGGCCAGCCCCTCGGTCCCGCCCTCTCGGCCATAGCCGCTGTCCTTGACCCCGCCGAACGGCGTCTCGGCCACGGATGCCACGAAGTGGTTGATCGACAGGTTGCCGCATTCGACCCGGTCCGCCAGGATCGCGGCCGTCTCCGCCGAGCGCGTGAAGGCATAGGCTGCCAGGCCGAACGGCAGGCTGTTGGCCCGGCCGATCGCCTCGTCCAGGCTGCCGACGCGGGCGACGAGCGCCAGCGGGCCGAACGGCTCCTGCTGCATGGCGATCGCGTCGTCCGGGACGTCGGCCAGCACGGTCGGCGGAAAATAGTAGCCGCGGTTGCCGATCCGGCTGCCGCCGGAGAGGACGCGGGCCCCGCGCGACACGGCGTCGGCCACGAGATGCTCCATCGCCGCCAGCCGGCGCTCGTTGGCGAGCGGCCCCATCTGCGTCGCCGGGTCCATGCCGTCGCCCACCCGGATGGCAGCCGCGGCCTGGCCGAAGGCCTGGGCGAAGCGGTCGTGGATCTGGTCATGCACGAAGAAGCGCGTGGGCGAGACGCAGACCTGGCCGGCGTTGCGCGTCTTGCCGACGATCGAGGCCGCGGCCGCTGCGGCCGGGTCGGCATCGGCGCAGACGATGACCGGGGCATGGCCGCCCAGTTCCATGATGACCGGCTTCATGTGCCGGCCCGCCAGCTCGGCCAGGCGCTTGCCGACGGCAACCGACCCGGTGAACGTGACCAGCCGGACGGACGGCTGCGGGATCAGGTAGTCCGAGATCTCCGACGGCACGCCGAACACGAGGTTGAGGACGCCCGGCGGCAGGCCGGCATCGGTGAAGGCCTGGGCCAGCATGACGGCACCCGCCGGCGTTTCCTCCGAGGCCTTGAGGATAATCGAGCAGCCGGCCGACAGGGCCCCGCCCACCTTGCGCGCCGGCGAACTGACCGGGAAGTTCCAGGGCGAAAAGGCCGCCACCACGCCGATCGGCTGGCGCAGCACCATGTGCGTCATGCCGGGTTCGGCCGGGATCACCCGGCCATAGAGCCGGCGCCCCTCGTTGGCGTCCCATTCGATGATCTCGCAGGCGCGCAGCACCTCCAGCCGCGACTGGGCGATCGGCTTGCCCTGCTCCAGCGTCATCCCGATGGCGATGGCCTCGACCCGCTCGCGCATCAGGGCGGCGGCCTTCAGGATGATCTCGGCACGGCGCGCCGGGGCGGTGGCCCGCCAAGTCCGAAAGCCCTGTTCGGCCGCCGACAACGCATCCGACAGGTCCTTGGCGCGGGCGCGCGGCACCGTGGCCAGCACGCTTTCATCTGCCGGATTCATCACGGGCTGGCCCACATCGCCGGTTCGCCAGTCGCCACCGATCAGCATCCGCAGTTCCGGATAACGCTGCATCTGACACTTCCTCCGAGACCATAAGCTCGAAGGCATAATGTATACCAGTATACCGATTTACTCAATCCATGCGCGGGGCCACCCTGCCCGCAATGTCGGCGCCGGGTCTGGAATTGCGAGCCCGTCCGACATCGTAAGGGCGCGCCTATCGGCAAGCGAACCGCAACTCCGACGCCGAGAGACTTTGGCGGCGGAAGGCCTGTGAGAGCGGGTGAAACCGCGTGTCTCTCCGTCCGCCAGAACGCCAAAAGGCCCGCACAAGGCGGGCCTTTTCACGTCGCTAGCCAAACAGTCTCCAAATCACAGACTGAATGGCGGTGGGCCCAGTCGCGCGCGAACCCGTCTCAGCCATCGATATTCCCTGTTCGATAGGGAAAATACTGGGAAGATCGCAGCATCGACGGAGATGTGTGGCGGCACCCCCACCCGATGATCGTTAGGTAACGGGGCGTTAGCAGATTTCGGACCCCTCGCACTGTCTCAAGGAACAGGGATATCCCCGAGCGAGATCAGGGATGGAATAACCCAGAACAAGGAGGGGCGGGAACCGATCGATTGGGCGCGTCGTCGGTCGAGACAACCCCGTCGGACTGGAGCCGAACTGGTTGCGGGTACCTGCATGGATGAGGGCAGCCCTGCAGACATCGGTTCAGTGCGGCGGCGGGGAACTGATCCAGGATAGCCTGTCGGCTCGCCGGAAGGCTCGATCGGGGTGGTGGTCCGGAGACCCTCTTCCCCTCCCCTTTTCGCCTGATGAAGGGGTCTGGCTCTGCAAGAAGGCGTAGGCGATCATCGTCATTGGCGAGTGCCTGTGCAGGCCGCTGGACGATCAACCTTCGAGGTGGCCGGGCCCGAGCTCCTTCTGGAGCTGCTGATGAGCTTGCTCGCACGCTCTCTGGCCATTTCCGCGCTGGCCAGACATTTGAGGGTGGCGTCCGGGGGGAGGCTCCGCACCTGCCTGACCGGCGAGGTCCGGGGTAGCACGCGCGAGAGGCTGGTGCGGCTGCAAGGCGCGTGAGCGACAGAGGCTCCTCCCCTTGGCGCGCGCAAGGGGCGGTCCCCCTCCGGCGCGCGTTGGGCGTTCAGCGCTCCGCTGTGCGCTGCGGAATGCCTTTGACGATCTCAGTGCCCTATGCATAGAACGCATCCTCAATGCGGCGAGATCAGTCCGGAAAGGACATGCAATGACGATGGATTCGGCGGCTCGGCAGCGGGAGATGGAGCGGATAACCGCCAAGGCTTGGCTTGACGATACCTTCAAGGCGAAGCTCCTGACGGACGCGAACATGGCGCTTGCCGAGGAGGGCATCGAAGTCCCCGCCGGGATCACGATCAAGGTCGTCGAGAATACGCCGTCGACTCTGCACTTCGTACTTCCGACGAAGCCGCATGACGGCGAGCTTTCGGAGGAAGAGCTGGCTGATGCCACCGCTGGCGGCTATTGCGGCGTCACCATGGGCTGAAGGCGTTCGTGGGTTCATAGCAGCGTCTGTAACCCTCGGTGCCGCGCGCGGAGCGGCTGTGTCATGCAGCGCAACGGCGCAGTCCCGCCGCCATGGGCAGCCAGACCATGGGATGCAACTATACGCGGAATGGGACGATCGGGCGAAGGGCCAGGTAAGCCTTGACGTCGATCACCCCGCCAGCGCTTGCGACGACCTTCACGCTGTGGAACGCTCGGTCTAGCCGCGAGGCGAGGGGGCACCCGCCGGTGAGCTCGTCTACCAGGGCCCAGGAGCGGGGCCAGAATGAGCCCGGCGCGGCCCGGCTCGTGCCTGCAAATGACAATGCCGTCTCGCCGCGCACGCGTTCCATCAGCCCCTCCGCCGACAGCGCATCGAAGAGGCGTGCCGCACGGTCCCGCCAGTCCGCGGACCGATAGTTGAAGAAGATCTCGATGCCGATACCGTCGCGGATCCGGCCGGTCGCTGCGTCGACATCGAGATTGAGCCCGAGATTGCTGGAGTAAGCCTCAAGGAAGGCGATGCGGGCGAGGACTTCGTCCGCCGCCCCGCCCTCGCGCAGGATCGCGATGAGCGGGGTGCACGACATTCGACCACGGCAATGAATGAAGAGGCGAAGGGGGACCTGCCCGCGGGCCACCATCAGCCCGACGCCTGCGACGCGGCAGCCCTCGCCCAGTCGGGAGAACGGGGCAAGGCCCGCCACAGCGTCCTGATCGGCCGCGCAAGAGAGATGGGCGCGCACCGCGGCGGTTCCGGAGAGGAATGCGTGGTCGGTGACGGTGCGGCCAGGCCCCAGGAAGATGTTGGGTCCCGGCGGCCCGGAGCCCTGCCGCAGGTCAAGTTCGATGGCGAACGTCTCGATCGCGGCGATTGCTGCGTCGGCCGGCGCATCGTCGCCGGACCAGTCGGCAAGAAGGGCCGCTGTGCGCGACCAGGCAGCCGACTCCCTGGCGAAGGGTTGCTCCGCGAGGAAGCGTGCGAACCGCGCCCCTCTGCCGGTCCGCCGTGTGAGCGCGAAGGTGATGTCGGCGCCGTCGGGCCGGTCGGCCCTCAAGCTCATCTCAAGGAAGGCCGTGGCAAACTCCTGCACGGGCAATCCCTCGAGGACGGTCGTCACCCGCGCGACGCATGCATCCCGTGCGGGGCCCGGCGGCAGGTGCGCGAATGCATGGTCGCGCAGCAGGGAGGCGCAATTGTCGGCGACAGCGGGACCGGTCATGGCGTATTTCATGCGTCCGAAAGGGCGCGCTGTCGATACGCCTGGTAACCGCCTCGAGGTTCGAAGCGCCGATGCGCCACAAGCCCGCCCAGATCGGCTTCGCGCCCGGTATCGCTGCCCATGTCCTCTCCACAACGGAGGTTCTCCTTCTGACCGAGGGCGATCCGACCGTCCTGCATGGGGCAGCCTACGTGCAGGTCGCCCCGCTTCTTGACGGCACGCGGACCGAGGATGAGGTGGTTGCGGCGCTCGCCGGGATCGTGGAAGGCAGGATCGCCCACTACGCGCTCGGGCGGCTGCAGGCGCTGGGCCACGTGGTGGCGGTGCCCGATCCCGCTCAGGCCGTGCCGATGCCCCTGATCCTCGCAGAGGGGGTCGGGACGGAGACCGTCGCCACCTTCGCCGCCCAGCTCCGGGCGCTTCTGGCCGATTGGCCGCCGGCCCCGGCGGGAACGGCGCCGCTGACGATCCTCCTCCTCGATGACTATCTGCGGCCGAGCCTTGCAGGGCGGGCGGCGGCGGCGGCGGACGCGGGGATGGCGTTCCTGCCGCTCGCGCCTGCCGGTCGCATCGCCTGGCTTGGCCCCTATGTCGGCCCGGACGCGCCAGCCGACGTCCCCCTTCTCGTTGCGCGGATTCGCCTCAACCGCGCCCATGCGGCGGGCCTCGCCGATGCCGGGCGGTTCCCGCTCCAGCCGGGTGGGCGGCGTGGCGTCCCGCCCAGTCTTCTCGTGACCGTGGCGGCGTCGGTGGCG